>NZ_JBBMEJ010000002.1:0-353794 GCF_040096615.1 Blautia aquisgranensis | reverse complement strand
CCGCCTGAAACACAGGCGGCCGACATACATTTACTTATTTCCAGTCAAGTCCAAGCTGTGTTGCCTGTTTCTTGCAGTCCTCATCGTAAGCCTTTGCAGCTTCCTCTGCTGTAGACTGTCCTGTTGCAACCTCAGAGCAGATATACTCGCAGTTTGTTCCTTTTACAGATGTCTGGAACTCCATTGCAACATTTGTTTTTCCTGTGTCAAAGTATTTCTCCTGAGCCTCTTTAACTCCGTCATATGCGTCATCCGGAAGCTCATATCCTTTGATACAATATGGGCCGTCTGGTTTCTGTGCTTCTGTGAAAGCGTCAAGTGCCTCATCAGATGTATAGAACTCCATAAATCTTAAGATATCATCTTTTTTGTCGCTGTTAGCGTTTCCGTAAATAGCTGTTGGCTCCCAAACTGTAAGGCCATGGTTGTCAGCGTCATCTCCCGGAACACCCATAACACCGATTTTGTTTACATCGTCTCCGTAGAGCTCATAGATGCTGGAAAGTGCCTGGGAAAGGATGAACCAGTGAGCACCCTCGCCGTTTACAAGCTTATCGCAGGCATCTGCGTATGTAGTTGCTGTGTAATCCTCGTTAAAGTATGGCTGAAGGTCAGCGAGTTTCTGGAAGCTCTTAAGACCAGCCTCTGTTGTAGCATATTTAGCTTCACCAGCTTCAAATTTCTCTGAGAAATCCGGCTCTGCTGCAAGTACGTTGTAGTGGTCTCCAAGGTATGGAACCTGGATTGTCCAGGAATCTCCAAGAGATCCGATAACTGCTGTCTCACCAGCATCTTTCAGTGTATCACAGTTTTTGAGGAAATCTTCCCATGTATCTGGAACCTCAAGATCATATTTCTCATAAAGGTCTTTGTTGTAAAGGATACATCCAAGGTTTGTAGCTGTAAGCGGAATACCGTATACTGCGGAATCAGAACCAGCGCTTACTGCAGATGCGAATGTATCGTCAAGACGGCTTGCCCACTCCTCACCGGAAATATCGATGAAGTTGCTCTCCGGATCAAGCTCGTTAAGCTTAGCTCCTGAGTTGTATCCGCAAAGATCTGTCATCTCGCCGGAAGCAAGTCTTGTTTTTACCTGGTTGTCTCCGTCACCGCCTGATGCACGAAGCTCTGTCTCAATGTGGATACCTGTCTCTTTCTCGCAGAGATCAAATACTGCCTGATATCCGGATGACGCTGTATCCGGATCGATCAGAAATGTAAGAGTAGCCTCCTTGTACTCCCATTTGCTGTCTGAATCTTTGTCGTCAGCTGCAAGCACGCTTGTTGCGCCTGCGAGTGTTGTTCCCATCATTGCTGCACAGAGCAGAACACTGAGCATCTTTCTTTTCATGTTTCGTCCTCCTTTATTTTGACGTTCCTCATACTTGATGAACATATTTTAACAATTTGGACACAAAAAATACATGGATTATTGAGCACTTTGTATATAGAACATGTACTTTTTCGTCATATAGACAATATTTTGCATATAATATTTTATTTTCTCCATGCAAAAAGAGCCGCCCTGTTGTGATATTTTACCACAGACAGGTACGGCCCTTGTATGCCAGTTTCTTCCATATTAATATGTATGGCAGTTTAATTCTCTTACAGGATGTCGATATGCTCTCCTGCAAGTGCCTTGTTCATGCTTCGTACTGCACAGAATTTACCACACATGGAGCAGGTGTCATCATACTCCGGCTTGCGCTCATTCCACATACGTTTCGCTGTTTCCGGATCCATTGCACACTCCCACTGTGCCTCCCAGTCAAGCTTTCTTCTGGCATCAGCCATCTTGTCGTCGATCTCACGTGCACCGCGCACACCTTTGGCGATATCTGCTGCATGAGCTGCGATCTTGGATGCCATAATTCCCTGTTTTACATCCTCAAGATTTGGAAGTGCCAGGTGCTCAGCCGGTGTTACATAGCAGAGGAAAGCAGCTCCGGACATGGCAGCCACTGCTCCGCCGATTGCAGATGTAATGTGATCATATCCCGGTGCGATATCAGTTACAAGAGGTCCTAATACATAGAACGGTGCACCCTGACAGATAGACTGCTGCACTTTCATGTTCGCCTCAACCTGGTCAAGCGGCACATGGCCCGGTCCCTCGACCATAACCTGTACATCCTTCTCCCATGCACGCTTGGTCAGCTCGCCAAGGCGTACAAGCTCCTCGATCTGACATACGTCTGTAGCATCTGCCAGACAGCCCGGGCGGCAGGCATCTCCAAGGGAGATAGTCACATCATACTCACGGCAGATATCCAGGATCTCATCATAATATTCATAGAATGGGTTCTCCTCACCTGTCATGCACATCCATGCAAATACAAGGGAACCTCCTCTGGAAACAATGTTCATTTTTCTCTTGTGGTTGCGGATCTGGTCGATGGTCTTTCTGGTGATTCCACAGTGCAGGGTTACGAAGTCAACTCCATCCTGTGCGTGAAGTCTTACAACATCGATAAAATCCTTAGCTGTCAGTGTATCTAGGTCTCTCTGATAATGGATAACAGAGTCATAAACCGGAACAGTTCCGATCATAGCCGGACACTCACTTGTCAGCTTGCGACGGAATGGAATCGTATTTCCATGGGAGGAAAGGTCCATGATCGCATGTGCTCCCATGTTTACAGCCTCCATAACCTTCTGCATCTCAACATCATAGTCCTTGCAGTCTCTGGAAACACCAAGGTTTACGTTGATCTTGGTACGGAGCATGGAACCTACTCCCTCCGGATCGATACATTTATGGTTCTTGTTGGCACAGATAACTACCTTGCCGGATGCAACCAGCGGAAGAATCTCCTCTGTTGTCATTCTCTCCTTCTTCGCTACGATCTCAAGCTCAGGTGTGATGATTCCCTTGCGGGCAGCCTCCATCTGTGTACTATAATTTCTCATGTAAAAAATTTCTCCTTTCATGTAAGCAACAAAAAACCCGGTGGCTGCAACACATACGCATTACAACTACCGGGTTCCTTATCTTTCGTACTTAAAAAATCTTCTGTACCTTGATATTATCTTCTGTACTCTCTGATCTTCCGTATTTCTAAGAATCCTTCGTGCATATGTCCCTACGTTGGCATTATCCAAATCAGGTTATGGGTCAAGACATTTACAGTCTACTCTCAGCTCGCTTCAGCGGGCCCCCCTGTTTTCATATGTAAGGAACGGGGCTTCCGTTCATGTGATTATTATAGTATAAGCTTCAAAATTTGTAAACCGGATTTCTGCATTTTATGACTTTTTCTTTCGACAATATGCGACTGGAAAACTGCGTTTTCCCTGGCTTGTGCCTTTTTTTCATGTTGATCTGCAAACGCCTGGTTGATCATAGCTCCCATCATGGAATAAGCATCATTATATTTCATCATTCTGGTTTCCTCCTTTATTCATTCCTGCCCGCCTTATATACAGCATTACTGCTTTCCGCGGAATATTATCTGTAGATCATATTTTTTTATCAGCACTGATTTTTTTATTTGTCTACATCATAGCAGGATGATACGGAGAGAACCATTGTTCTAAATAATCAATTAAATTGATTTTATTTATTCTTTCTTCGATACTGGCTGGGCGTATCCTGGTAAAAACGGCGGAATGCGCGGATAAAGCTTTCGGGATTTTTGTAGCCCACCCTGTCACTGATATCCTCCACACTCATCTGACTGTACAGTAGAAGCTGTTCTCCCTGCTGCAGCCGGATCTCTGTAAGAAGATTGGAAAAAGTTTTTCCGGAGATATTTTTTATCAGCTTGGAGCAGTATGGCACAGAAAAATGAAACTCTTCGGCCAGCTCACTTAAAGTCACTGTGCTGCTGTTTGCGATCATATAGGAAAGCATCCTGGATTCTTCCTCTGTTTTTTCTCTTTTCATATCTGGTATGCTTATATTTTTTCCATGTCGTCTTGTCAGCTCCACAAAAAACAGTGTGAGAATACTGCAGATGATCCTGTCTGTGTATTCATCACAGTGTTTCTGTTCTTTATACATATCCAGAATATAATTACGGATAATCTCATCGCCTTCTGTATGAAAAAGAAGATAACGTATTTTTTCCCGGGAATAAAGGTTTCCCACAAAGAAGCTTGAAATCTGAGATTTATCACGAACTGTATTATAAAAAATATCCATGAAAGTGCTGCGACGGATCAGAATGTTAAAAATAATGCTGTCATCGTTTACTGTATGGACACTATGTACGGTGTTTGGCGCGATCAGGCACAGATCTCCCGGTTTCAGTTCCTCCTCTGAATCCACGAAACTGTTTTTGTAATTTCCCGACAAAACATAAACGATTTCAAAAAAATCATGTTTATGATAAAAGGCCGGAAAATATCTCGGAGGTTTATTCAGACTTACATTGCTGCACGAAGGAATAAACTGATTTTCATACATATGTCTGTTCAGCGTTTCTTCATATACGCACCATCCGGCTTCCTTTTCATAATCTTTATATTTTTCCAGAAATTTTTCGATATTTTCGGGTGTTTTCTCCATGTAATAATATTCCCGATAAATTTCTTCTTCCCAACTCAGCTTCTGCAGATCATGGATCAGTTCTTCGTATGTCATAGTGTTTCCTCTTTCTGAGCATATATTATAGAAATTCGTGACATGCTCTCTGCCTTTCAATTCTCTGACAGGCAATAAACGCCCCAACTTCTTTTTCTGAAATCATAGCATTCCAAATACTTTTTCGCAACATCCTTCATTGAATGTTCGTACTCACTCATAACCTAATGCAAATTACTCAATAGTTCAGATTTAGCCAGATTAATTTAAATCAATTTAACAGGCTATATATAATCATAGATTTTATCTCTCCCGTTTTTTATAATCTTCTCATCAGCTGCATGGACGTCCTCATACTACTCATACTTTTTCGTCCGACTGCTATTTACAGGAAAGGAGGAGTCATTATGAATCTGTTTTCAAATAAACTTTCTGCTTCTGAGATCAATCGGGAGCTTCAGAAACTTCAGGTTCGCTTAAGTTCCAGTTGCTGTTCATCCGAACCAGTTCCCGCCCTGAATATCTACAGGGATTTTCACAAGGGAATTCATGGCTTCTCCGAGGCCGCTGTATGGAGCGATTTTGCACTTCGTGGTGCATACCGCCTCTATCAGCTTACCAATGATACATCCGTCCTCCGGAAAAACTATCTGCTCATGAGCCGCTGGGTACAGTTTCTTCGAGAGCGCGCCGAGATATCACCTTATTCCGGTTCTGGTTGGCAACATTCTTTTGATTCGGAAATGGATACTTATTTCTGGAATACAGATCCATATTTCTGCCACAATCTGATCCAAAAAATCCTTTCTCATCCGGATTTTCGCAGAGAACTTCCGCCTGAGCTCACAGAATTCCTAAATTTTCATGGCTGCGAAGGAACTCTGTATTATGCTTTCTGTGTCAGAAGGCTGACCGATATCGCCGTAATTCTGAACATTGAAGAAGACGTATGGTTTTATCAGATGCTTTATGAAAAAATTCTCAGGGCACTGCAAATCACTACGGCAGAAGCATGCACGTCTGTTTTTTGCACATACAAGTGCGGCAGATAATAATATCTGGCTTCCAATTTACTTCCTATGCAGTTCCGCTGCAAATCTTTCCAACTCCTGAACCGTACATCCTGTATATCTGGCTATTTTCTCCATCGGCTCTCCTGCCTGAAGCATGTTTCTGACAATGCCTCTTGTTCCTTCTTTTATTCCTTCTTCTCTTCCAGCTTCGTATTCCGCTTTCCGCAGCTTCCGTTCTTCCTCTTCCTTGTCATACTCGAATATACTCATTGCGATCACCTCAGACTTGTTTTTTCGAAGAGCTAGGTTCTTTCTTTTTGCCATAATCATACCTCCTGTTTTGCAGGAGTCTCAGAACAAACCGTACTGTTTTTATTTTCACTTCGAACCCCTGCCTTCATTATTAATTGGAATTTAAAAGCATGAATTTCTGAAATGATTTTAGAAAAAATAGATAGACGGCAAATATGCCCTGAATTTTTGAGAAATATGCTTTGAGTTCATAGTAGCATTCTTTTCTGTATTGTTCAAGGCGTTTTTTCTAAACATCCTGCCACAAGATTCTCTGATTTCCCTTTCAACTTTGTACATTTCGCCCCTTACAAAAATACCTCCCGATGGTGTATCATAAGTCTGTGTAAAAGGAGGTAAACTATATGTTCGAGACATTAGGAGAAAAGACTGAAGAGAAAGCAATGGTGCAGTTCCTTGAACGCTTTACAGATTATCCATTTCTGGTAAAGTTCAAGAATTCCGAGTATCACATCGGAGAGGGCGAACCGACATTTACTGTGAACTTCAAAAAAGCAATTCCTCTCGCAGATCTGGTCAAGAGTACTTCCCTTGCATTAGGAGAAGCCTACATGCGCGGAGATCTTGATATTGAAGGAAATCTTTATGAAGCACTTGATCATTTTCTGGGACAGATGGGTAAATTTTCTACCAACGAATCTGCCTTAAAGAAGATCATGTTCAGCTCCACATCAAAAAAGAACCAGGAAAAAGAAGTAACCAGCCACTATGACATCGGAAATGATTTTTATAAATTATGGCTGGACGAAACCATGAGTTATTCCTGTGGCTACTTCATTCATGAAGACGATACTCTGTATCAGGCACAGGTAAATAAAGTAGATTATATTCTCAAGAAATTGCATCTCGAAGAAGGCATGAGTCTTTTGGACATCGGCTGCGGATGGGGATTCCTGCTGATCGAAGCAGCAAAGAAATACAAGATACACGGTACAGGTATCACTCTAAGTCATGAACAGTATGCCGAATTCCAGAAACGTATCAAAGAGCAGGGACTGGAGGATTATCTTACCGTAGAACTGATGGACTACCGTGATCTTCCGAAGCAGAATTACCAGTTTGACCGCGTTGTCAGCGTCGGTATGCTGGAGCATGTCGGCCGTGATAATTATCAGCTTTTCCTCGACTGCGTCGAAAAGGTTCTGAAGCCGGGCGGATTATTCCTGCTTCATTTCATCAGCGCACTCAAAGAGCATCCGGGTGATCCATGGGTCAAGAAATATATTTTCCCGGGCGGAACTGTTCCAAGCCTTCGGGAGATCCTGAATCATATGGCAGAAGATAACTTCCATACCCTTGACATCGAAAATCTTCGCCTGCATTACAATAAAACTCTTCTTCATTGGGAAAAGAATTTCCGCGATAACCTTGAAAAAGAAAAAACCATGTTCGATGAAAACTTCCTGCGTATGTGGGATCTTTACCTGTCTGCATGTGCGGCAACCTTCCATAACGGAATCATCGATCTTCACCAGATTCTCATGACAAAAGGCATCAACAATGACCTGCCGATGACACGCTGGTATTAAAACATAAAAACAGGACGTGCGAAAAATGATTTCTCGTTTTTCACACGTCCTGTTTTTTTATCTGTGAATATGCACATCCAGCTGATTATAAGGAATCTCGATTCCATAATAATCAAAATCTTCTTTGATCCGCTGGTTCAGTCTCCATTTCGTTTCCCAGTAGCGGTCTGTAGCTACCCAGACACGGAATCCCATGATCACAGCACTATCTGCCAGCTCGTCCACGAAAACCACCATCTCTTCGTCTTCTCTTGTATCCGGATCTTCTGTCAGGATATCTTCCAGAATATTCTTGGCTTTCTGAATATCTGCGTTATAGGAAATTCCTACTTTAATCTCCAGGCGACGCTGATCTCTTGCTGTCACATTGGTGATAACTGTGTTGGAAAGTGCACCGTTCGGGATCACGATATGTTTGTTATCGATCGACAAAAGCGTTGTATAACAGATCTCGACCTTTGCTACGGTTCCCTCCTGTCCATCCACATTGATGTAATCTCCCACCTGGAAGGGCTTAAACAAAAGAAGCATCATTCCGCCTGCCAGGTTGGAAAGTCCGCCCTGAAGAGCAAGACCCAAGGTAACACCTGCTGTTCCAAGCAATGCTGCCAGCGAGGATTCCTTCACCCCAAAGCTTGTAGATATATTAAAAAGCAGAAGAATGTAGAGCACGATCTTGAGCAGGGATGATACAAACTGTGCCACACCTGTATCCAGTCTGGATTTTGTAAGAGATTTTTTTACAACCTTTACGATCCATTTGATCACTGTACTTCCTACCCAGAAAGCAACGATTGCCAGAACAACCTTGATCCCGAATTTCGTAATGTCAGGAAGATAGTTTTCAAACATCTGCCTGTACTGGCTCACCTGATTCCCCACTTCCTGTACGGTCTGTACTGTACTGTCCAAATATGATCCCCTCCTGTCTTTATATGTATAGTCTTTATATCACGTACTATAGTTATAGCCGAACACTATCGCTCACGTTCTGTAATATAATAATACAGCAGCTGTTTTTTCCTGTAAAACCAATTTCTCTGTTCTATGGAAAAAATAAGCTGCTGTACTTTATTATTTATTGATTCCCTTCATAGAAAGACTGATACGTTTTTTCTTCATATCAACGCCAAGTACGCGGACATCCACAATGTCACCTACGCTGACTGCTTCCAGCGGATGTTTGATGAATTTTTCACTCATCTCGGAAATGTGAACCAGTCCGTCCTGATGTACTCCGATATCTACAAAAGCTCCGAAATCAATTACATTGCGGACAGTTCCCTTAAGAATCATGCCCTCTTTCAGATCCTTCATATCAAGTACGTCTGTTCTGAGGATTGGTTTCGGCATCTCATCACGCGGGTCCCTTGCCGGTTTCTCCAGCTCTTTTACGATATCGCGAAGAGTAGGCTCACCGATCTCCAGCTCTTTCGCCATTTTTGCATAATCACGGATCTGTCTGGACAGATTGGAAAGCTTGCGTTCTGCCACATCCTCCGGTGTGTATCCAAGCTTCTCCAGAAGCTTTTTCGCTGCATCGTAGCTCTCCGGATGAACGCTGGTCGCATCCAGAGGATTTTTTCCGCCTGTGATACGCATGAAGCCTGCACACTGCTCAAAAGCCTTCGGTCCCAGCTTGGCGACCTTAAGAAGTTCACGCCTTGTCTGGAAACGGCCATTCTCCTCACGGTATGCCACGATATTTTTTGCAATGGCTTTGCTGATTCCGGAGATGTATTCCAAAAGTGATGCAGAGGCTGTATTCAGATCAACTCCGACCTTGTTTACGCAGTCCTCCACAACACCATTCAGTGCTTCTCCCAGCTTCTTCTGGTTCATGTCGTGCTGGTACTGACCGACACCGATGGATTTCGGATCAATCTTTACAAGCTCTGCCAGCGGATCCTGTACTCGTCTTGCAATGGAGGCAGCACTACGCTGTCCCACATCAAAGTTCGGGAATTCCTCTGTTGCAAGCTTACTTGCAGAATATACAGAAGCTCCTGCCTCATTGGTGATCACATACTGTACCTTCTCCGGAATCTCCTTGAGAAGTTCTACAATGATCTGCTCGGACTCTCTGGAAGCGGTTCCGTTTCCTACGGAAATCAGTGTTACATTGTACTTGCGAATCAGTTTTTTCAGGGTTTCTTTTGCAGCGCGGATCTTGTTCTCATTAGTCGGTGCCGTCGGATAAATAACGGTTGTATCCAGAACTTTTCCGGTGGGATCTACCACTGCAAGCTTACATCCTGTACGGAAAGCCGGGTCCCAGCCAAGTACCACCTGACCTGCGATCGGAGGCTGCATAAGAAGCTGCTCAAGATTTTTTCCAAAGACACGGATCGCTCCGTCCTCAGCTGCCTCTGTAAGGGCACTTCGAATCTCACGCTCAATAGCCGGTCCGATCAGACGCTTGTAGCTGTCCTCCACAACCTCTTTCAGTATCGGTGTTGTGTTTGGATTATCCCGAACGATCACCTGTTTCTCCAGATAGCGGAGGATTTCTTCTTCCGGAGCAAGGATCTTCACTGTGAGGAATTTTTCCTTCTCGCCACGGTTCAGGGCAAGGATTCTGTGTCCTGCAAGCTTCTTTATCGGCTCCTCGAAATCGTAATACATCTCGTAGACGGACTGCTCCTTCTCATCTCTTGCAGAAGAGCTTACACTACCTTTGTCCATTGTTCTTTTACGGATGTGGATACGATAATCTGCCTCATCGGAAATATGCTCTGCGATGATATCCTTCGCTCCATTGATGGCATCTGCCACAGTTTTAACTTCTTTTTCTTCGGAAAGAAATGCTTCTGCTTCCTCCTCAATTGATTTGTTGGTCATCTGAAGAAGAATAATGTCTGCCAGCGGCTTCAGACCTTTTTCCTTTGCGATGATGGCTCTTGTACGGCGTTTCGGTCTGTACGGGCGATAAAGATCCTCAACTACTACAAGCGTCTGTGCTGCCTCGATCTGTTTTTTCAGCTCAGGTGTCAGCTTGCCCTGTTCCTCGATACTGCCGAGAACCTGCGCTTTTTTGTCCTCAAGATTTCTTAAATAGGTAAGTCTCTCATTGAGATTACGAAGCTGTTCGTCGTTCAGTGTACCGGTCGCTTCCTTACGGTATCTAGAAATAAAAGGAATGGTGCAGCCCTCATCAATCAGCTTCACAGCTGCCTCCACCTGCCATTTCTCAACGTTCAGCTCTCTGGTGATTACCTGAATAATGTCCATTTTTATTTTCTCCTGTTGTCCCAAATTTACTTTGAATACTGTAAACAGTTAGTCCGCTTACCATTGTAGCAGATACGAGCGTAAGAAGCAATTTATCCCTGAAAGGTAAAGTCGAAAAAGTTGGATTTCCGTCTCGAAAATGCTATAATATATAATCATTTTTAAAAGGAGTGGATTTTTCATGTCATATAATAATGATCCTACATATAACAGACGATCTCCCCGTCCGGTAAACGGTTTGTCCATTGCGGCTCTGATCCTTGGGATTCTGTCCGTTGTTTTTTCTGTGAGCGCGGTCGGCGGACTGATTCTCGGAATCCTCAGCATCATCTTTGCCTTCGCCTCCCGCCGGAAACAGCCTATGCTTCTGACTGCAAAACTCGGGCTTATTTTTTCCTCCATCGGCGTGGTATTCAGCGGACTTCTCCTTGCACTGTATATCTTCTTTGGAATTCCTGCACTGCATAACGTTGAAAAGAAAATTTACCGGGAAGTGATTCCTTATACAGAACACGGTAATAATTCTCAGGACAGATCCTATGGTTCTGGTAGTTCTGATGAGGAGTATCCCTTCACTTACACCATTCCCTATGGTTCTGATGGTTCCGGAGATTCCGATGGATCTGACAGCTCTGATGACAGCCAGCCGTATATTTTCACAATTCCGTTCGGCGATGACGGACAGATGCCGGATGTTCCGTCCACAGAGTCTCCTTCCGATAAGCTGAAACAACTATAGAACTTTTTCATGCAAAAAGCCCCTGAACTCTGAAATATTTCTTCAGTAGTCCAGGGGCCTTTTTATGGCTTAGATCAAAATTTTTTTCTTATTATATAGGTCAGTTCTTTGCCTGACTCAGAGCTTTCTGGGCTGCTCCGATAATTCCCTGTGAAGAATACGTAGCTCCATTGACAGTATCAATACCGTCTGCGGACTGATTTGCCATGATCTGTGCATAAATCGTTGCCCACGCCGGTTCAAAGAAATTCGGTGTATCGTTATTTGTCTGTGAAATCTCCGTAATCTGTCCACCGCTGATGGTTATGGTCAGTCTTGTCTTTCCGCCATATCCAAACGCTGAGCCTTCGTAAATTCCGTCCCGGTACATTCCGGCCGGTGTTGGTTCCGGCTCCTGTGTCGGTTCCGGCGTTACGTCTGGTTCTTCCGGATCCGGTGTCACGTCCGGATTATCCGGCTCTTCTGTTGGTTCCGGCGTTGCTGTCGGAACTGGTGTTGCTGTCGGTTCCGGAGTTGCTGTTGGAACTGGTATTGTTGTTGGCTTTGGTGTTGCCGTTGGTTTCGGTTCAGGCTTTTTTGTCGGTGTCGGAGTGACTTCTTTGCCATACTCAGGATTTATCGCTTTTTCAAGAGCTTTTTTTACAGCTTCCAGGATACCGCTGGATGAGTAGGTTGCTCCGCTGACTGTATCAATATTCTCTACAGAATCTGCTCCTTCAATCTGCTCTTTCAGCACTTCCCACGCTTTTTCAAAAAACTCCGGGGTATCCGTATTTTCCTGTTCTACAGATTGAATAATTCCATTCTCGATAACCACTGTTACCTTTACATCACCACTAAAACCTTTTGCTGAAGCTTCGTATGTTCCGTCCAGATATTTCGGGGGACTGTCCGGATCCGGTTCTGTTGTTGGCACCGGCTTCTTTGTAGGGATTTGTGTTGGCATTGGTGTTGACGTTGGCTTCGGCGTGGAAGTCGGTTCTGGCATCGGCTTTTTTGTCGGTGTCGGAGTGACTTCTTTGCCATATTCAGGATTTATCGCTTTCTCAAGAGCTTTTTTTACAGCTTCCAGAATACCCCTGGATGAATAGGTTGCTCCACTGACTGTATCAATGCCCTCTACAGAATCTGTTCCTTCAATCTGTTCCTTCAGCACTTCCCATGCTTTTTCAAAAAACTCCGGAGTATCTGTATTTTCCTGTTCTACAGATTGAATAACTCCATTTTTAATAACCACTGTTACCTTTACATCACCGCTGTAGCCTTTTGCAGACGCTTCATAGGTTCCGTCCAGATATTTCGGAGAGCTGTCCGGATCCTGCTTTGTCGTCGGCTTGGGTTTCTTCGCAGGGGTTTGCGTTGGCGTTGGCGTTGAGATTGCTGCCGGTGCAGGGGGAACCTGACCGGAGCTTCCATCTGCTGCTGCCTGGGATAATGCGTTCTGAACCGCCTGAATGATTCCATTGGAAGAATACGTTGCTCCGCTGACTGCATCCACATTTGGAGTATTTCCCTCGATCATTTTGCTGATAACCCCCTGCGCCGCCGCAAAATAAGACGGAGTTTCCCCGGAAGCATCCAGAATGTCAATTGCCGTAATCCTTCCTCCACTTACAGTCACCCGCACACGGATCGTTCCACCAAAACCGGTTCCGGAGCCTTCATAGGTTCCGTCCTTATAACCATTAACCGGAACATTTGCTACAGGCGTCTGCGTAGATCCCTGTCCGGCTGCACCGGCATTATTTCCGGCAGACTCCGATACCGTTCTGGTACCGGAGCTTTTTTTCGCTGCTGTTTTCTTTGTACTTTTCTTTGAAGCAGTTTTGGCAGTTGATTTTTTACTTTTAGCAGAGTCTGTTCCGGTTTCTTCATAGCTCAGATATTTTTCCAGTTCAGAGGCAGACATTATATTTGATTCTGTCTTCTGAACCGTCTGGGCATTTTCATCCGAACCCTGGGCCTTGATACCTGAGAATACAAGTGCCGCAATAACAGCCGCTGCCGGAATCAGCTTCGGCCAGGGCAGCTTCGGCTCATTGTTACCGGATAGCTTTTCTTCTTTTATGTCTTTTTCCATGAGTCCTTATCCTCCCTCTTTTTTATATGCGGCTGCTGCCAGACAATTTTTTTTGACAAAAACTGCTTTATTTAACAGTTACTGTAAATTTCTTTGTAATTCCATTGCATTTAACTGTAATAGTTGCCTTAC
Source organism: Blautia aquisgranensis (assembly GCF_040096615.1). Taxonomy (NCBI): domain Bacteria; kingdom Bacillati; phylum Bacillota; class Clostridia; order Lachnospirales; family Lachnospiraceae; genus Blautia; species Blautia aquisgranensis. The sequence continues at coordinate 340,227 of NZ_JBBMEJ010000002.1, read as the reverse complement.
CTTTTTTGATTCCCTTGACAACACCCTTACTTGTTACAGTTGCAATCTTCTTATTGCTGCTTACATATGTAACCTTATTTGCAGGTGCTGCTTTGGAGCTGATTGTTGTCGTTTTTCCTGCTTTGATGGTCGCAGAATATTTCACAAGGCTGAATGTCGGATTCTTAACAGTTACCTTGCAGGTTGTCTTCAGGTTTCCGGCGGTTGCTGTGATCGTAACTGTTCCGGCTTTTACCCCTTTTACAACTCCTGTACTGCTGTTGACTGTCGCTACCTTTGGATTGCTGCTTGTGTATTTTACAGTTGCAGATGGTGTTGCTGTTGCTTTTACAGTTACTGTTTTTCCTTTATAGATCGTTGCGGAAGCTTTTGCAAATTTAATGGTAGATGTTTTTACAGTTACCTTGCAGGTTGCTTTCACATTTCCGGCGGTTGCTGTGATTGTAACTGTTCCGGCTTTCACGCCTTTTACAACTCCTGTGCTGCTTACTGTTGCAATTTTCGGATTGCTGCTTGTATATTTTACAGTTGCTGCCGGAGTAGTTGTTGCTTTTACAGTTACTGTTTTTCCGGTATATACAGTTGCTGTCGTTCTATTAAGTTTGACTGTTCCGTTCTTTACAGTTACTGTACAGGTTGCTTTTGCACTTCCGGCTGTTGCTGTAATTGTTGCTGTTCCGGCTTTTATGCCTTTTACAACTCCTGTACTGCTTACTGTTGCTACTGCTGTATTGCTGCTTGTGTATTTTACAGTTGCAGATGGTGTCGCTGTTGCTTTTACAGTTACTGTTTTTCCAACATATACAGATGCTGCTGTTTTATCAAGTTTAACTGTTCCGTTCTTTACAGTTACTGTGCAGGTTGCTTTTGCGTTTCCGCAGCTTGCTGTGATTGTGGCTGTTCCGGCTTTTACTCCGGTTACAACTCCTGTACTGCTTACTGTTGCTACTGATGTGTTGTCGGATACAAATGTCACTGCTGTGTCTTTGTCATTTGCTGTTGTTTTCAGTGCAACTGTCTTGCCTGTGTATACAGATGCTGTTGTTTTATCAAGAGAAACGGTTACTTTGACAAGATCTTTTTCTGCTGACTGAAGATGCTCAAGAGCCTCATCAACCTCTGCTTGTTTTGCGTCTGTTCTTGCAAGAAGTTCTTCTGCTTCCTGAAGTTCCATCTGCATTGCATCCCAGGATGCTTTTGTATAATCATCTTTCACGAGAGCTTTTGCGGCTTCTACCTCTTTTGTAAGAACAGTGGTGTCTGCCGGTTCTTCTGCCGGTTTCACAATATTCGCCTCTGTCGCCTGCACTACAAAACTGTAGTCTGCATAACCAAGTGCATACACTGTCAGTCTCCAGTATCCGGTTCCGTCAGTTCCCTCCGGAAGCTGGCAACGGATAGAATCTGTAAGTCCAAGCTGGATTCCCATGGATTTATGCATCCAGTTATCTGCGGCAAACTTTGTTCCAAAAGATCTCAATACGTTAGTTCCTGTAGCGTCATCTCCACAATAATCCCAACGCACAGCCTGCATGTTTGCTCCAAGATCTCCATAACCATCGCCATTAATATCTACACGAAGAAACTCTCCGTAACTTCCACTTGCCTCTTTTACTGTTGGTGTTACATTTTCTGCTGTTTTCAGAATCTGATCCTTGATTCCGGAATCTGTTCCTGTTTTTCTTGCCTCAAATGTAAAGCCATCTCCATTTTTTACTGCATATTTCAGACCATTGGTTGACGCAGTTACATTCGCTGTTTCCTGATAAGACTTTAACTGTACTTCACCATAGCCACCTTCCAGAACACCATCATTTGTAACCACATTATACTGCTGGCAAAATGCTGCATAATCTTCTGTTTTTACGGCAACCGGAACATATTTCAGACCGTATACTTCATAATATTCCATATCAACAGTTGTTCCGTCTGTCTTTGTAATGGTTCCTCTGCTGAAGCCTACAACATCACCATTTGTCAGCTTGATGTGTGTCTGATCTGTCCATGCTGCGATCGGATATCTGCTTCCATCTTCTGCAACGATCGTTGTCTCTGTCTGGAAGCTTCCTCTGTGAAGACCATGATTCGTTGTTGCTCTGGTTACGGTATCAAAAGCTCCTTTATCAAGCTCGTTATGCGAATCCTTCACATCATTGCTGCTGGTGTCTCCTGCTGCATAAACGCCCTCTGCAGCCCAGTACTGTGCCCAGGTAAGTCCAGCATACACATACTGGTATTCTCCTGTCAGCTGATCGGAATCCGAAAATACAGCAATCTCATCTCCTGCGTCAAAATCTTCTGCACTTTCAGAAAAAGACTCTGCTTCTGTTGTGTTCTCTTCAACCGCAAGCTCATCTGCCGTTTCATCCTGCTGGATATCCTCTGCTGCATTTTCCTCTGCATCAGATGCAGCCTCTGTTACATCTGTTGTATCCTCAACAACTTCTTCAGCACCAAATTCCTCAGAAGCTCCCGTCTGCTCATCTGCCTCAGAAACAACTGCCGCATCAAACTCAGATGCCATTACCGCTGTTGGAAAAGTTGTAGCTGCCACTGCAAGACTCAGGATGCATGGAACTGTTTTTTTCAGTAGATTCCACTTATGCATTACTTATTCCTCCTAAAATATGAAATATTTATAGAAAACCTTCCCGGCTTACTATCGTTGTTATTCTGTAATATCCTCCACGCTGTAGGAATCTGCAAGAAGACTGAAGCGCTCCTTCATCCCCTCAGTCAGATACACATGATGGTCTTCATCCACAAAAAGTCCGTTGGCGCCGTACTTTTTCAACAATTCGGAGCCTTTTTCCACACCAAGAACAAAACAAGCTGTGGAAAGTGCGTCGGCCTCAAGACCTGTATCACATACAACGGTCACTCCCGTCACTCCGCTTTTTGCCGGATACCCGGTAGACGGATCCATAATGTGATGATATCTCACACCATCTTCGATAAAATATTTCTCGTAATCTCCGGATGTGGAAAGAAATTCTGTGCCATTTAAGGCAACCACACCCAGATAATCATCCTCATTCTCTGCACGGGGATCTGTCACTGCCACATTCCAGGAAGAACCATCCGGTTTGCTTCCATAAGTCATGACACTGCTTCCCCCAAGATTCATAAGCGCTGCTGAAATTTCTTTCTGGCCTTTCAGATATTCCAGAATGGAATCACAGCCGATACCTTTTCCGGCTGCACCAAGATCAAGCGAACATCCCTCATCCATACGGATATTTTTTCCATCCACTGAAACTTTTTCGTAACCGGAATTCTTCAGAACCTCCTGGATTTCACTTTTCTTCGGAACTCTCTGGTCTTCTCCTCCAATGTCCCACAGGCGGATCAGCTTCCCGATCGTCGGATCAAAAGCTCCGTCTGAATCCTTTGCGATCTTAAGGATTCTCTCCAGATAGCCGGAGAGCTCATCGGAGATCTCCGTATCCTTTCCGCTTTCTGCATTGACCTTGTAGATCTGGGATTTCTCATTCGTCCAGGACAGAAGATTTGTCTCCACATCCGTCAGAACAGATGTCAGCTTACTGTTTATATCGTCACCTGTGGTATAAAGAGTCTCTGTTACCACAGTATCCATGGCAAAATCTGTATCTTTATATGTCTGTATCTCTTTTTCCGCTGCCAGACAGCCTGCCGGAAACAGCATCGTTGTTCCCACTAACACAGCCGTGGCAAAAAAAGCTTTTTTCATAGATTATTTTCCTCAGTTGTTCCGATATGAATGTTTTTTCTCGGGCATGTGGCTGCACAGGCGTGGCAGCAAAGACACTCGCCGGATCTGCCGGTGTCTCCGTCAATATCCAGATGCGCAGGGCATCTTTTTTTGCAGAGGCCACATTTCGGTGGGCATTTTTCACGGTTTCTCTGAAAAAGCGCTCCCGGCAGGATCGGCATTAAAGCGAATACCGCTCCCATAGGGCAGAGAAACTGACAGAAAAAACGCTCCTGTGTACACATTCCCACCATGATCAGGATTAGCAGGATAATTCCCACCAGATATTTACTGTCCGGAAGCCGTCCGGCTGTTATCATGGAAAAAACATCCCACGGGCTGGTTCCTGTGAGCTTTCCATACATACCGGTCAGGCAGGAAAGCAGGATCAGGGCCAGTACGATATATTTTACTTTCTGAAGTCTGTGAACCATTTTTTCAGAAAGCGCAGGTTTCTTTTTTTTGTGAAAGCATTTCGTCCAGATCCAGGAAAAGCCCTCATAAACAGCGTCTCCAAAGGATCCGAATGCACAGGCATATCCACAGAAATGTCTTCCGAAAAAGCAGGTGATGACCAGAAGCACTGCGGTTACAGTCAGAAAAGAATTCCATTCCACCGGCTGTCCGCCTGCAATGGCAAGAAAGATTGATTTGATTCCCGCAAAGGCTGTGGAAAACAGCGATGGTGCCGCAATGAAAAATGCAAGCTGTATTCCTGCACGTATCAGCCTTACTTCCCGCTGTCTTTTTTTCATTCGTTCTCCGCCTTTCCAAGTGCCTCATCAACCGCATTCAGGATTCCTGTTGAACTGAAGGTTGCTCCTGAAACCGTATCCACATCTGTACTCTGGGCACCGATGATAGAATCGATCACGCTTTCCGCCTGAGAAAGATAAGCGCTGTCCTCACCAGGTGCGCTGACTACATTGATGGATGTGATCTCATCGCCGGAGAGTGTTACCTCAACCTGGATCGTCCCGCCGTAGCCCTGTGCTTCACCGGTGTAGGTACCGTCCTTGTATACGTTGTCGGCACTGTCATCGGATGTGCCGCTGTCTGATGCGGAGCTGTCAGTGTTTTCTGTATTATAGGAGCTGTTTCCGGATGCATCTGTAGCAGTTTCATCTGAGCTGTTACTCTCAGCCGCAGCACTCTGGTTCTGCACACGGTTCGCATAGCTCGTCTCCAATGCACTGAGAAGCTCATTCTGCTGTGTCTGAAGTGTATCTACTTTATCAGTCAGAGCTGCGATCTCTTTTTCATTTGCCTGGGCTTTCATGCTGCTGTTATAAAAAAGCACAGCCATGATCACCAGCAAAAGTGAGATCACACGCATGTAAAAATTCTGGTTCTTCATCTCTTTTCTCTCCTGTTTTATATTTCGGCGTTAATCAGATATTCGCAATCCCGCTTTCGCTACATATCTCTACATCTGATAACTGCTTATTGCTCTTTACACCCCCACCGGCGACTTACTTGATCTGGTCGAGTCGCCATAAATTCCCGTCTTAATCTTAGTTTGAGTTAATTTATAATCACAAATTAGATATCTCTAACTTACAGGTAGGTATTATAGCACCGGATTTTTTTCTTGTCCATAGTTTTTGTTAGTAGTTTTTAACTTTTTATCATCTCGTCGGTTAGATAATATTAACTTATATTTGCCTTTTGATTTGGAGTATGTTATGATTTTCCGTGAATCACACAGGTTCTGTTTTGATTTTTCAAATGAACCTTATTGTGTCGTTTACAGAAAAAATGGAGATTTTATTTTGAAGAAAAAAGAAATATTTTTTATTGCAGGGCTTCTGGTTCTGGCCGGGGTCATGTGGCTTGGCTTCCGGCTTTCCGGGCAACGTTCCCACAATACGATCCGCATCACTGTGGATGGAAAAGAATTCGGAACCTACTCACTTGACAAGGATCAGGTGATCCACATAGGCGATACCAACGTCTGTGAGATCAAAGACGGCAAGGTCACTATGATCGAAGCTACATGTCCGGATCATTACTGTATGAAACAGAAAGCAATCGATGAACATGGAGGCTCTATCATCTGCCTGCCAAATAAAGTTGTAATAGAAGGAGAAGATACTGCGGATTCCTCTGAATCTGAAGATTCACCGAAGATCGACGCAGTGACATAAGATTATGAAACGAAAAACTGCTTATCTTGGATTATTTTCCGCTATAGCCATCATCTTTGGATATGTAGAATCCCTGGTTCCTGTTTTCGCAGGAATTCCAGGGATTAAACTTGGACTCGCCAACCTGGCTGTGCTTTTCATTCTGGACCGGTATTCCCTGAAAGAAGCTGCACTTGTCTCCGTTGTGCGAATTCTGGTGATCGGATTTATGTTCGGAAATCTGTTCAGTATTCTATACAGTCTGGCTGGTGCGGCACTTAGCCTTACTGTAATGAACCTTCTGAAAAAGCATTCTGATTTCAGTCTGATCGGCATCAGTGTGGCCGGAGGTGTTACGCACAATATCGGCCAGCTGATCGTGGCCATGATCGTGGTGAGTAACACCAGCCTGATAGTTTACGCACCGGCGCTGCTGATCGCAGGAGTTGTGGCCGGGATTGCTGTAGGGGTGTTGACAAAGGAAGTGCTTGGGCGAGTTCCTTTGAATCTTTGAATTTAATTTGTTTTTTGTTGTGTACGGGAAAGCGGTACGCGCAGCGTGCCTGTTCCCCGACTTTTTATAATAGGAAAGTGTGCTTCTATGATTCTTTTCTTGCGGAGAAGCATTTGGGAAACATAATCGTTTCCGCTGCAACGCATTCCGGCTTGGCTTCAATCTCCCTAATCTCTAATTTTTTGATATACTTACTACACTTTATACGCCAATGCAGTCTGACTTAACAGACATATCACACATATTTAATCACAAAAAAAATCCCCAACAACGTCAGGAATCCGCAACACATTTCTTATTTTTTTATCACCTCTCAGGAACAGGTCTGCTACGCAGACCGCTTTCCGTTCCTCCTGAACCACCTTCCACACTTCCATCAATCGGCTCAAATTTTCACTTCCAGCACCATCGTATCCATCGCCTCGCCAGCCCCCACACACATCCCCACAACACCGAGCAGCTGCGTGCCCAGAAAGGGGGAGCGCGAGGGGGAAAAACGGGCTTCGCAACTCCGAGTGCTTTCCCCCTCGCAAATTCTCACACTTCTAAGTGTCCCACCTGTCAAGGAAATCATGCCTCACGCCTAAATGTCCCACTCTGGAAAAGAAACTAAATCTACGCCTCGGTTTCATCCAGAAACTGAGCCACCGGCGGTTCATCAAACTCCCCGGAAATATTTCGATAGAAAACCGCCAGGCAGGTCTCTATATAAGGCACCAGCCAGATCAGCGCCAGATAAAGCGTAAACATGGAAAAAATAATCCACGGCACGAAGCTTAAAAGCAGGCGCAGATACGCAAAATAATGCCCCTTCATCAGCTTCGCACTGGCCTTCAACGCCTGTCCGCCCTTCATATCCGGGTTATCCGCCAGAATATAGTAGCTCATGGAAAACGGCATAGCCAGCAGCAGATTCAATACAAATCCAAGCAAAGTAAGCAGCATATAATTTACCGCCCAGTTCATCTGAGCCTCTACTGTGCTTCCCATATCTGTTGTAAATGAAAACCACGCCATAGGAAGTGATGTCACCAGATTGATCAGTGCCAGCACAAAGGATGCCACAATCACATGATCCGGCTGATGGCTGAAAAAGTACAGAAGCTCACCAAATGAATATTTTTCTCTTCTTGTAATATTCAGATAAACCCGGTAAAGTCCCGCTGAAAAAACACAGATCACCAGCGAAAGAATGAAGCTGAACACCTCACCTCCAATGATCGCATACAGGGAATCTCCCGGAAAAAGTGCTGTGGAAATATAGCTTGATATCACGCTCATTCCCGCAACCGCAATACTTCCTACCACCGGAACTGTGAAATTTCCTGCCAGGGTTTCTCTCGCAAGCTTCTTACAGCCCTTCAGATTTTTTCTCATAATATTTTTTCTCCTTGATAAAAAAGCGGAGACTTTATCCAAGCCTCCGCCTCCATTTTATTGTGCTTTGTTCCGGTCAGTCAGCCAGATTAAAAGCATCATGTACGGCATTCATTGCGCGTACACCGTCTTTTTCATTGATAAGAACTGTCACACGGATCTCAGATGTTGCAATCATGTTGATGTTCACACCCTCATTGTAAAGGCTCTCGAACATCTTCGCAGCAACACCCGGATTACTCATCATTCCTGCTCCAACAATAGAAAGCTTGGCGATGTTTTTCTCCGCATGAAGCTCATCATAACCAATACGTGACTGGTTGGACTCCAGTACGTTCATGGCATCATCCAGATCATTCTTATCAACAGTAAACGAAATATCCTTGGTACCGGCACGGCCGATAGACTGAAGGATCATATCCACGTTTATATTTTTCTTAGCCAGGGTATCAAAAAGCTTGAACGCTACTCCTGGTGAATCTTTAAGTCCGATCACAGCAATACGTACTGCATCTGTATCCAGAGCAACACCGCTTATCAGCATTCTCTCCACTGTAACTTCCTCCTTTACCACAGTTCCTTCGCTGTTGTTGAGACTGGAGCGTACTACAAGCGGTACGCCATATTTCTTTGCCATCTCTACGGAACGGTTGTGAAGCACACCTGCTCCCAGAGTTGCCAGATCCAGCATCTCATCGTAGGTGATCTCCTTAAGCTTACGCGCTTTCGGCACCTTACGCGGATCCGCTGTGTAAACGCCATCAACATCTGTATAGATCTCACAGGCATCTGCATGAAGTGCTGCAGCAAGTGCAACAGCCGTAGTATCAGAACCACCACGTCCAAGTGTGGTATAGTCGTTATACTTGTCCACTCCCTGGAATCCTGTGACAACAACGATCCTGCGGTTATCCAGCTCTCTGCGGATACGTGCGGCATCGATCTTTTTCAGGCGCGCACTGCCATGGGCACTTGTTGTATGCATAGCCACCTGAAAAGCATTCAGGGAAACAGCCGGTACTCCCATGCTGTCCATAGCCATAGCCATAAGTGCTACTGACATCTGCTCTCCGATAGTAAAAAGCATGTCCATTTCACGTTTCGGAGGTTTCTCATTAATGTCCCTCGCCATGGTGATAAGCTCATCAGTATATTTACCCATTGCTGAAAGCACAACCACCACGTCGTTTCCTTTTTTGTAATCTTCGATACATCTTTTAGCCACATTGAAAATCCTCTCTTTGTTAGCCACAGATGTACCACCGAATTTTTTTACGATTAACATGTTCTTTTCTTCCCCTTCGGCATCAGTCCTTTACACGGATCATCGCCAGTACTTTTCCGTCAAGCTTGCTGATCTTCTCTTTGTAATCAGCCTGCTTCATCTTCGGTGTGATAAATCCGAACTCATCCGGGAGATCATCCGGCTCGATAGTCTGTACATCACCGAAAGCTTTCTCCACTTCATCCATAGTTGTATCGGACACACGTACAAAGAAACGTCCCTCAACATCATCCAAATCCATAAGTTCCAGATCACGGCTGCTCCAGTTTGTCATGATATTTCTGTGAAGATGTTTTGCCTCATCTACAACATCAGCAACAACAGCACTTGCTGTCGGGAGCTTACCTGCTCCGCTTCCATAGAACATAGCATCTCCAAGAACATTTCCGTGTACAAATACTGCATTGAACACATCATTTACGCTGTAAAGCGGGCTCTCCTTTCCTACCAGGAACGGAGCTACCATTGCATAGAAAGCATCTCCGATTCTGCGGCTTGTTGCAAGAAGTTTAATTGTCATACCAAGCTCTTTCGCATATTCCATATCTGCCGGTGTGATCTTTGTGATTCCTTCTGTATAAATATTCTCGTAATTCAGGAATTTTCCGTATGCAAGAGAAGAAAGGATCGCGATCTTACGGCATGCGTCAGCGCCCTCAACATCTGCTGTCGGGTCAGCCTCTGCATATCCTTTCGCCTGTGCTTCCTTGAGTACTGTATCAAAATCACAGTTCTCTGTGCTCATCTTATAGAGCATATAGTTGGTGGTTCCGTTAAGGATACCTGTGATCTCATCGATCTCATCTGCTGTCAGTGAAGAATTCAGCGCACGAATGATCGGGATTCCACCACCACAGCTTGCCTCAAAAAGGAAATTGATACCTTTCGCCTTAGCGATCTCCATAAGCTCGGAACCATGTTTTGCCACCAGAGCCTTATTGGATGTACTTACGCTCTTTCCGGCCTCCAGTGCTCTCTTTACGAAAGTATAAGCCGGCTCGATTCCACCCATAACCTCAACAACGATATCGATCTCCGGGTCATTTACGATCACTTCATAATCATGAACCAGAACCTTCTCCACCGGATCTCCCGGGAAGTCTCTTAAATCCAGAACATATTTGATGTTGATCTCGTCTCCTGCATTCCTGTTAATGCTCTCATGATTGGTGTTGATAACTTCAACAACTCCGCTTCCTACTGTACCGTAGCCTAATACTGCTATGTTTATCATATGCTTACTCCCTGCCTAAAATTTTCAAATAGTGTATACCGTCTCTCTGTTCAATATCCTCCACCATGGCCTCTGCGTCGCCTTCTCCTGGAAGGATGTCAACGCTCAGCGTCAGTGTTGCGACTCCGTTAATGGGAATACTCTGATGTATGGTCAGGATATTACCGTGAAAACGGGCAATCGTCTGCAGCACCATTGATAAAAGTCCCGGCTCGTCGTCCATCTGAATGATAAAGGTAATGGTCTTTCCCCTGGTCTCCTCGTGGAAAGGAAAAATATCGTCCTTATATTTGTAAAAAGAGCTGCGGCTGATACCGGTCTTTTCAGCAGCTTCCTGAACAGTGACCACTCGGTTGGATTCAATCAGCCTCTTGGCCTCCACAACCTTCAGAAGTACTTCCGGCACTGCCCGCTCCCGCACTACATAGTATTTTTTCTTTTCAACCTGTTTCTGCATAGCAACCTCTCTGTCCGTTTCATAAAGACAACTGTTTTTGTACAAAAGATATATTATCATAATAAAAGAAACTCCACAAGCGTTTTTTTGCCTGCGGAGTCCTTGTTCGTCTTTATGATGGGTTCCGTGACAGTAATGTTATTCTTTCTTTTTTGCCAGCGCGATCCATTTCAGGTAGGCATTGATAAAGATATCGATACCGCCGTCCAGGACTGCGTCAACATTACCGGTTTCTTCATTGGTTCTATGGTCTTTCACCATAGTGTATGGCTGCAGGACATAGGAACGGATCTGGTTACCCCAGCCGATATCTGTCACCTCGCCACGAATGCCGGAAAGCTTCTCCTCAGCTTCCTGCTGCTTCAGAAGATATAACTTGGCCTTCAGCATCTGCATGGCCTTGTCCTTGTTCATGTGCTGGGAACGCTCATTCTGGCACTGTACCACGATTCCTGTGGGGAAATGTGTGATACGGATTGCAGAAGATGTCTTGTTGATATGCTGTCCACCGGCACCACTGCTTCGGTAGGTATCAATACGGATATCATCATCATTGATCTCAACATCAAGATCCTTCTTGATATCCGGCATAACATCACAGGATACAAAGGATGTCTGTCTCTTACCGGCTGCATTAAACGGTGAGATACGTACAAGACGATGCACACCTTTCTCGGATTTCAGATAGCCGTAGGCATTCTCTCCGTTTACCTGGAAGGTTACAGATTTCACACCGGCCTCATCACCGTCAAGATAATCCAGCACCTCCAGTGCAAAGCCCTTCTTCTCAGCCCATCTGCTGTACATACGGTAAAGCATTCCGCACCAGTCGCATGCCTCTGTACCGCCCGCTCCTGCGTTCAGCTTGATAATGGCATTCTCTCCATCATATTCTCCGGAAAGCAGTGTCTTTACACGGATACTGTCAAAGCTTGCCTGGAATTCATCCAGCATCTCCTGGATCTCAGGAATGATCTCAGGATCATTCTCCTCATATCCCATCTCGATCATGGTCTCCATGTCTTCCATCTGTGTTTCCAGATTATGGTATGTCTCAATGTCATCCTTGAGACTCTTTAACTGTTTCATCTTCATCTGGGATACTTCTGCATTATCCCAGAAATCAGGCGCTTCCATCTCGCGCTCTAATTCTTCGACCTTCTGCTCCTTGTTAGCGAGGTCAAAGTGAATCCCTCACTTCCACTAATGGCTCTGTGTATGTTGCAAGAATACTCTTGAACTGATCTAACTCAACCACAGCTTCACCTTCTTTCTATATATTGATGCAGGAATTCCTGCCTGTCTTATACTCTACCATACAGGCATGGAAATTACAACGAAAAACCGTCTGGGAAAAATTTAAATCTGCGATAGCGTATACAGATCTTTTCTCCTGTGCTTCAGAAGCGGCAGCTCTTCTCTCACCCGGCTCACCTCGTCCAGATCCAGCTTTACAACTTTTATATCCGGCTTCTCATCCATTTCCATGAGCACTTTTCCCCAGGGATCTGTGACAATGGAATGCCCCCAGGAATGGTATCCTGCATTCATGTCCCTGGCCGGTGCAGCCCCAATGGTATAAACCTGATTATCCACTGCTCTCTGACGGAACATCAGCTCCCAGTGTAGCGGTCCTGTTGTCATGTTAAAAGCAGCCGGCACGATGATAACCTGAGCGCCTTTATCCACCATAAGTCTGGCAAGCTCCGGGAAACGGAGATCATAGCAGATGCAAAGTCCCATTTTTCCAAATTCTGTATCAAAAACCGTTACCTGGTTCCCCGGTGTCAGTGTATCCGATTCCTTAAAATACTGTCCGCCCTTCACATTGATATCAAAAAGGTGCATCTTCCGGTGTTTGCCGATCTGTTTTCCGGTTCTGTCAAATACATAGGATGTATTGTAAATATGACCTTCTTCATCCCGCTCCGGCATACTGCCCGCAACGAGATAAATTTTATGCTCTGCTGCCAGACGAGAGCATTTTTCCCAGGTATCACCGCCTTCTGCTTCCGCATATTCCGGAAAGCATTTATTTTCATAGGGACAGCAGAACATTTCGGGCAGTACTGCAAGATCGATACTTGCAAGCTCCGGAGCTGCAAGGTGCTCCGCTGTCTGGGTGATATTGCGGATTTTGTCTTTGTATACATGAGTCTGCAGGATTGCGGTTTTTATTTTCGGCATGGTAACACATCCTTTCCTGATCCGATGGATATTGATGATCCTGTTTTTCGGTTATAAAATCACCCCTGTGTATCCGCTTCTATCGATATACAGGGGTGTGTGTATTTCGCTATTCTGTTATCAGACCTTCGCAGCCTTACGTCCGCAACACTGTTTGTACTTCTTGCCGCTTCCGCATGGGCATGGATCGTTCGGGTAGATCTTGTCTTCTTTTCTCTGAACCGGTTTCTTCGGGCCTGCACTGTCATCTTTGTTTGTGCCGGTTACTTTTGCAACCTGCTCACGCTCGATCTTCTGCTCTACATGAACATGATACAGCATACGTACGGTATCCTCCTGAATAGAAGTGATCATGTTGTTGAACATCTCGAACGCGCTCATCTTGTACTCTACAACCGGGTCTCTCTGGCCATATGCAGTCAGACCGATACCCTGACGGAGCATCTCCATGTCATCAATGTGATCCATCCACTTACTGTCGATGCATTTCAGAAGAACAACTCGCTCAAGCTCACGAAGCTGCTCCGGTTCCGGGAACTCAGCCTCTTTCGCTTCATAAAGCTTCACAGCCTCTTCCTTCACGATGTGCTTAATTTCATCTTTCTTATGACCTTTTACCTTCTCAGCTGTCAGCGGCTGGATCGGAATAATCGGTGTGAGTGCTGTATTGAACTCATCAAGATCCCACTCGGAAGAATCCATATCATCGGAGAAGCACATATCTGTCATGCTGTCCACGATATCTGTGATCATCTTGTAGATGGCATCACGCATGTTCTCACCATCAAGCACCTGACGACGCTCCTCATAGATGATCTCACGCTGCTCATTGTTAACCTGGTCATAGTCGAGAAGATTTTTACGGATTCCGAAGTTGTTAAACTCGATCTTCTCCTGCGCTTTCTCAATAGCATTGGAAAGCATCTTATGCTCGATCTGCTCGTTCTCCTCGACACCAAGAGATGTGAATACCTTCATCAGTCTCTCAGAACCGAACAGACGCATCAGATCATCCTCAAGGGAAATATAGAAACGGGATTCACCCGGATCTCCCTGTCGTCCGGAACGTCCACGCAGCTGGTTATCAATACGTCTTGACTCATGACGCTCTGTACCGATGATCTTCAGACCGCCGGCCTCTCTTGCCACGTCGTCAAGCTTGATATCCGTACCACGGCCTGCCATGTTGGTAGCGATGGTAACAGCATCTGCCTGTCCGGCCTGTGCTACGATCTCAGCCTCAAGCTCATGGAACTTGGCATTCAATACATTATGCGGAATTCCCTCTCTCTTGAGCATTTTGCTTAAGAGTTCAGATGTCTCGATAGTAATGGTACCAACCAGAACCGGCTGATGCTTCGCATGTGCCTCTTTTACTGCCTCTACAACTGCGTTGAATTTCTCCTTCTTTGTCATATAAACAGCATCGTCAAGATCTTTACGCTGTACTACACGGTTGGTCGGGATCTCAACGACGTCCATTCCGTAGATATCACGGAATTCTTTTTCCTCGGTAAGGGCTGTACCAGTCATACCGCCTTTTTTGTCGTATTTGTTGAAGAAGTTCTGAAAGGTAATTGTTGCAAGAGTCTTGCTCTCTCTCTTAACCTTAACATGCTCCTTCGCCTCGATTGCCTGATGAAGACCATCCGAATAACGACGGCCCGGCATGATACGTCCGGTAAACTCATCAACGATCAGGATCTCATCATCTTTTACAACGTAGTCCTGATCCTTATGCATCAGATTATGTGCACGAAGTGCAAGGATGATATTGTGCTGGATCTCCAGGTTCTCCGGATCTGCCAGGTTTTCAATATTAAAGAATTTCTCAACCTTTTTGATACCCTGTTCCGTAAGGTTGACGATCTTATCTTTCTCATTTACAACGAAGTCACCGGTTTCGATAACCTCTTCTCCCATGATGGCTGCCATCTTGGTCATCTCATGGCTGGCCTCACCACGCTCCAGCTGCTGTGCAAGAATATCGCACACCTCATAAAGCTTGGTGGACTTGCCGCTCTGTCCGGAAATGATCAGCGGTGTACGCGCCTCATCGATCAGGACGGAGTCGATCTCATCGATGATACAGTAGTGCAGATCTCTCTGAACAAGCTGTTCTTTATAGATAACCATGTTATCACGAAGATAATCGAATCCAAGCTCGTTGTTGGTTACGTAAGTGATATCGCATCCGTATGCTGCACGGCGCTCTTCCGGTTTCATATCGTTGAGTACCACACCTACAGTCAGGCCAAGGAACTCATGAACCTTGCCCATCCACTCCGCATCTCGTTTTGCCAGGTAGTCATTGACTGTTACGATGTGAACACCTTTTCCTTCAAGGGCGTTGAGGTATGCAGGCAGTGTGGACACAAGAGTTTTACCTTCACCTGTTTTCATCTCGGCGATACGTCCCTGATGAAGGATGATACCACCGATGATCTGTACACGGTAATGTTCCATTCCAAGCACACGCTTGGCAGCCTCACGTACTGTAGCAAATGCCTCCGGAAGAAGATCGTCCAGTGTTGCTCCTTCTGCAAGGCGTTTCTTATATTCTCTTGTCTTATCTCTGAGCTGCTCGTCTGTAAGATTCTGCATCTCAGACTGATAACTCTCGGTTTTCTCAACCAGCGGCATGATACGTTTTACTTCTCGCTGGCTTCTTGTTCCAAATACTTTTGAAAAAACATTCATGTTTCTGCTCCAATCTCGTCTCTGATCTATCCGATTCAGGATCATTCCAATTTTCTGTCAGAATGATTTCTTCATCACATATGGTATATATTCTACCACTTTCCAGGTATAAAAACAATGAATAATTGATTAACAAATCGTGACCAAAACCGTGCAAAAATATCCTGCAGAAGGACCTGTACTTTTCAGGTTTTCTGCAGGATATCCTGTTTACGCTATCTTAACACCTTTTCTGTTACTCCATGCACCGTAATAGACTTTTCCACCTGTTTTTTTATATGCACGAATACGGACATAATACGTTCTTCCTCTTTTTAGACCGGAAAGAGTTTTTGATACCGCAGTTGTTGACACTGTTTTTGCTTCGTTGAATTTCGAGGAAACAGAATACTGAATCTGGTATCCCGATACAGCAGATATTTTTTTCCATCTGGCTGTCAGTTTTCCCACAGCTTTACTGGACGGCGTGTACTGAGACGGCGCTGACAGGCGGATCGTTCGGATTCCTGATTTATTATAGGAACTCAATGCAGATCCTCTGTACGCACGAACTGTATAAGTGTACATCGTTCCCTGTTTTGCGGAGCGGTCTGTACAGGTCAGATTTTTTCCGCCTTTTACCGTTGCAATATAATTCCATTTACTGCTTTTTCCGGTTTTTCTGTAAATTTTATATCCTGTTGCGTTTCTGACCTGTTTCCATTTCAGTACGATACCCACCGAGCTGTTCGAAATACCTGAAAGGGACGGTGTGGACAGTTTTACCTGTGCGGATGTCGGTTTCGATACCGGGGTTTTTGAAATGTCTGCTGATTGAAACCGATAAACAGCCGAATCGACTGTGTCAGTTGCTGTCCACTGATTTCCTGTATAAACCCATTTCTGGAAAAATACATAGAGATTATATGTAGCAGCCTTGGTGATTCCCTTTGCGGAACCGATTTTCCAGGCACTGTTCTTCTGGGCATCACGCGGATTGGAACTTGTACTCCAGTAAACCGGCTCCCATTTTACATCTCCATCTCCCGGATTCTGGTTTGTGGTTCCCGCACCGATCACCTGAAACGGATAGAATGTATCCGGATAAAATTTCAGTGGAGAATCCAGGCCTTTCAGAATACTTTCTGTCACCTTTGGTATAACCGCTTTGTGTGCCGGAACCACTGCCGGTCTCTTACTCTGATCCATTTTTATTTTTTTCAGTCCGGATCTGTTACCTTTGGTATCTACAAGTACCATATACAGATCAATCGCATTATCCGTCTTCAGATCATTGAGTTGTATCGTAAAATTCTTATCTGTTTTCGTGGAAATCCACGCACTTTTTAAAGTCAGTTTCGGAATTTCAGAGGTTCCGTCATCTCTTCGTTCTACCCATTGATAATAACATTTTCCGTTTATATTTGTCCGTAATGTAAGGGCTGCCGAAGTATGACTTATCCACCGGAATCCCGTCCATTTTAACTCAATGCTGTTCTTAACAGACTGAGACGCCGATGCAGCCATGGCTTCCGGCACTGTCACAATATCAGATACCGATAAAGTTTCTTCCGTATCGATATTTGCTGCTATGCATGTTACCGGCAGCACAGATACAGAAAGTGTTGCAGCTAAAAGTATTGCTAAAAACTTCTTTTTCATAGTTTTCTTTTCCTCTTTCATGTCATGGTAATCTTTACAGCTTTTGTTCAGCCCCAGGAAGAATACAGTTTCTGCTTGCCCACGCTCTTATATGTCCGTATTCTTATGTAATATGTTCTTTTATTTGCAAGACCGGTTATTGTACACTTTGTCGTGGAAACTTTTGTGATCGTTTTTGTTTTTACTCCGTTTTTAAATGTTTTGTCAGTTGAATACTGAATTTCATATCCGGTTGCAAAACTGTTCTTTTTCCACTGAATGTCTGCTTTTCCTGTTTTCGTAGTTGTGCATTTTGTTATGGTTGTTGCAGATGGTATTACTGTTATTATTACAGTCTTTTTGGATGCTTTATAGTTTCTGGTTGCTGCTGCTGTAATTGTGACAGCTACTTTTCCCGTATAATTCGCGGCAATTGTTACTTTTCCATTTGAGTTAACCGTGACTTTTTTACTGCCTGACGTGTAGCTGAGTTTTGCCTTATCCTTTACTTTTGCTCCCAGGTAAAATGTCTGTGTTTTGGTACTCTGAGTCTTTTTCACATTGGCAGCTGTAATACTGTTTACAGCCGGAACGATCTTAAAGGTTTTTGTCAGCGTTCCCCTGAATCTTGGTTTCACACCTGTTACCGTTACGGTTGCGGTACCTGCATTTACATTATTTTTCCAGGTAACTTTATAGTCCGTATTTTCACGTAACATTTTATTCGTGGAACCGGTATATGACTTATCTTGCACATAAACTTTCATCTTCTGTGCTTTTCCGTTATATGTCCTGGTCGTATACTGGAGTTTCAGCTCTCCGTATTTCCTGAGATCCGCACCATACACTTCTCCCGTTTCCGGATTCCAGGCGGACCAGATTATACGCGTACCTCCATAGTTTTTCATCTTATCCGCAGTCCATGTAGAATTGTTAAGCGGATAATATGCAGTCAATGTCTGATTCTTAAATATGTCAGTGCCTATCTGAGGTGCGTTTCCTTCAAAATAAATACGCTCCAAATGTAGATTTTCAAAGGCATTGTTTTCTATTTTCCTTATTGTTTTTTTTACGCGCAGTGCCGGTTTGCTGTAATTTTTATATGTATTTCTGGTAATAACTGTTCCGTTATCTGCCGGCTTTGGTGTTGTGATCGGCGTCGCTGTTGGCTTTGGTGTAACTGTTGTTGTCGAACTTTTTAATGTAATTTTTATCGGAGTCTCTTCAGCATCAATATTAGGATTTTCCTTAACCGAGATCCAGAAAGCACCATTTACAAGTGCAAAACCGTAAACATATTCATCAGTATACTTCACATCTGCTACTTTTACTGTGCCGGATCCATCCAGATTCATCTGATAGATTGCATCCGGGCCACTGTAATAAAATTTTCCATTATCGAGAACGGTCTTCGCAGAATTGCCCCAATAAGCATTGGGATTTCCCACATACGGCCACTTCATGCTTAACGTACTGATCACTGTAGCAGAAGAATCCAGTATTTTCTGGCATTTTACTTTTCCGATTCTTATATCTGTACCCTTGGTAGTATTAATTTCCATATAATACCATTTTCCCTGATAATACCAGATTCCTGTATCAATATTTTTCCAGAAAAAATTATCATATTTTCCCGACGTTGCTAATGGTGCTGTTTCCGTTCCACCATTCCATGCTTCCCAGCTGTCATGTTCAAGGTTTCTGATCGCAGAATCGCTCAACATAAAATACTGATGCCTGACGCGTCCCAGCTGATCCCACACCGGATCATCCCAGGTAGCATCAACATGGTACCACTGACCATCAATTTTTACCAGATTCCATCCGTGCTGCATCGCTGCACTGGCAACATATTTGCTCTCAATTCCGACTTTTCCCAGAAGATACTGATATGCAAGAGCATACCCCTGACACACCCCTTTTCCTTTTACCAGAATTCCTTCCGCTGTATAATCAGAGTCCGGAAGCTCATCGTCCATAACCCCCTGGTAATCATACTCCGCATTCAAAACGATATAATCATGAAGTGCCAGTGCTTTTTCCAGATTGCTCATTCCCGGCTGTACAACAGAAAGTGCCTTTTCTGCAGCATACTCAAAAGAAGATGAGCCGAAAATACTGCTTCGGCTTCTTCCCATAGAAGGTTTCGCATCTTCATATAGCGTAACTGCAATACCATTCTCCACATCGCAGGATTCAAAAGAAAGCCAGTAATATTCCGGATGTTTATTAATAAACAGCATTACAACATCTGAAATCTGTTCTGCCGGAATAGCAAGAGCTGAAATATCCAGTACAGAACTATTCTCCTCCACAAGACTTACCAGACTGTTTTCCCACTCTTCCTTAAGTACTGCTGAAGTTTTTTTCGGACTGAGCGCGCCTTCCTGAATAATTCCGTCATGTGATAATATTATATTTCCATTTTCTGCTGTTCCGCCATCAGAAAAATTTTCTCCCGAATCTGTGAAATTTTCACTGTTGTTGCTTCCTGTACCCGCCTGTTCTGTTTCTCCAATCTCCAGTTCTTCCGTATCTTCATATTCAACGGTTTCTGCATCTTCTGTATTTTCTGCTTCTTCCTGTCTGGAACTCTCATCTGCCTCCTCGAAAATATCTTCCGTTGTTGTCGCTTCATCACCAAAATCTGCTGCCAGCCCGTTTGCCGGAAAAGCTGTTACACAAAGTACTGCGCTGAAAAGCAACACCGAAAGTTTCTTTTTCATTAGTTTTTCTCCCTTCCTATTTGAGATAGTTTTTATCGACGTATCCTTCTTTTCCAAGTTTCGGTACATATACATACCAGTAAGTTTTGTCTTCTTTTTCAATGATCTCAACGGTATCCCCGGTATTCAGCTGACCGATTTCATTATTCTTGTCAAAAGCTTTCGCACTGCGTAATGCCAGGAACCCCTTATCTACCTGCACTGTCATAGTCGGATATGTTACCTCCGGGCCTCCTGTCAGATAGTTTTTATCTACATAACCGGTCTTGTCAAGCTGTGGTGAATACACATACCAGTAGTTGTCGTCACTGGTATCCTTAACCTGAACATTATCTCCGGTATTCAGCTGACCAATCTCATTGCTGTCATTATAGGCCGGTTTATTTCGAAGTGCCAGGTAGCCTTTTTCTACCTTAACTGTCCACAGGCCACTGTTGTAAATATAACGATTATCTACATATCCGGATTTATCCAGCTTCGGTGAATACACATACCAGTATGTGGAATCACTGCTGTCTTTTACAAGAACCGTATCTCCGGTATTCAGCCTGCCGATCTCATTGGTGTCATTATAGGCTGCTGTATTGCGAAGTGCCAGATATCCGCTTTTTACTTTTACCGTCCAGGAATCATTGGAAGCAGCTGAATTCTCTGCTACCTGAAGATAATTTTTGTCCACATAACCGGCTTTATCAAGCTTCGGTGAATACGCATACCAGTATGTGGAATCCTTCCTGTCTGTGATTTCTACCAGATCTCCGGTATTAAGCTGGCCGATCTCATTACTCCTGTCAAAAGCTTTCCCGCTTCGTAATGCCAGATATCCACTGTCTACCTTCACCTCAAAAGTCGTTCCTGCTGCTGCTCTGATCTTTTGCGACGGCACGACTGCCGCTGTAAAAGCAAGGACAAAAAGTGCCACCCACTTCATATGCCTCGTTCCTGATAAAAAATTTCTTTTTTTCATGGTTATGCCTCCTTTTCCTGATATTTCGTGAATGAATCGCAGAAAAACTGTACTCCTGTTCGTTGATAATGAACGCCTGAATTTTGTAGTAATATTATACCATATTTTCTTCTGGTATCTGTAAGAATCTTATCGCTGTATTCAGCCCGATTTGATCTGCAAAAATATTTTTTTCAGCCGTTTGTCTTACTGTACTTGACATCAAAAGCGCAAGGTGTTATATTACAAATAGAACAACTGGAGGAACTTTCTTAACCAGTGTCACAAAAGATTTTGAAACTAACCCCGGGAATTTTTCCCGGGGAATTTTATAAGCAGACAATTGCGAGGCGGATACTGGTAATCCGCACTTAGCTAATTTCATAATTGTATAAGGGAAGGTGAATACCATGTCAGTAAAAAGAGATTATTACGACGTTCTGGGCATTGACCGGAACGCAGATGAAAAAACAATAAAAAAAGCATACCGTAAGCTGGCCAAGAAGTATCATCCGGATACCAACGCCGGCAATCCGGAAGCTGCTGATAAATTTAAAGAAGTAAATGAAGCCTATGATATCTTAAGCGATCCTAAGAAGAAACAGATGTATGATCAGTTCGGTCATGCTGCATTTGACGCTGGTGCTGATCCGGGCGCAGGAGCCGGTGGTTTCAGCGGTTTTCACAGCAACAATAACGGCTCCTATCAGGAATTTCATTTCAACGGAGAGAATATGGACGATATTTTCGGAGATATCTTTGGAAATATGTTTCATGGAGGTCATGGCAACGCCGGTGGCAATAGTGCTTATGAGCATTTCAGCGGTAATGGCGGAAGCTTCCATGGCGGCTTTGGTGGAAACAGTGGTTTTCATGGCGGTTTCGGCGGTAATGGTTTCGGAGGCTTCCATCAGGAATCTTTTCGCCAGAAAGGCTCCGATGTAAAAGCCAGTATTAATGTTACCTTTGATGAAGCAGCTTTCGGTGCCGACAAGCGGATTTCTCTGTCCAGTCCGGACGGAAGCTCCGGCGCACCGCAGACGCTTCAGGTACACATTCCTGCCGGTATTGACACCGGCAAGAGCATCCGTCTGAAAGGAAAAGGAATGCCCGGAACCGGTGGCGGCGAACCTGGCGATCTGCTTCTGAAAGTGACTGTCGGCTCACGACCTGGCTATGAGCGTAAGGGATCTGATGTTTACACCACACTCTCCATTCCGTATACTACCGCAGTATTCGGTGGCGAGGCTACCGTTCCTACCCTTTACGGCAATGTGATCTGCAAAATCCGTGAAGGCATGCAGTCCGGTTCCAAGATCCGTCTGAGGGGCAAAGGTATCGTCTCCATGAAAAATCCTCAGGTTCGCGGTGACCAGTACGTTACCATCCAGATTCAGGTTCCGCAGGATCTGAATTACACTGCAAAGGAGAAACTCCATGAATACGCAAAAGCCTGCGGGCTGGAGCGAAGCAACGCAGGCGGCTCCCACGTAGCATAAAGCCTAATACAAAAAGAGTACCACGAATCTCATATGATAATACATGAGATCCTGTGATACTCTTTTTTGTATGCAAAAAATTTCTGATACGTTTATGACAGTGTCATGTCCCCGTCTTTTACCCATCCAAGCTTACGCACGAACATATTGATCAGCGGACAAAGCACCGCCGGAAGAATGAAAGAAATCAGGAATAATCCGGCCCAGTCCATAGCGGTAACTGCGGATTTTGTTCCTGCAGCAATATCGTTCATCCATCCTGTATACACACCAATCTGTCCTACAAAACCACAGGTTCCCATTCCGGATGATACTGCGGTTCCGTTCATCTGCAGCTTGAACAGACAGGTTGCAAGCGGTCCTGTGATCGCAGAGGTTACGATCGGTGCGATCCAGATTCTTGGATTTCTTACAATATTTCCCATCTGGAGCATGGAGGTTCCGATTCCCTGTGAAACCAGTCCTCCCCATTTATTCTCCTTGAAGGACATTACCGCAAAACCTACCATCTGGGCACAGCAGCCTGCTACTGCCGCACCGCCTGCCAGCCCGGTCAGTCCCAGTGCCGCACAGATCGCTGCGGAAGAAATCGGCAGTGTCAGTGCAATTCCCACAAATACGGAAACCAGGATTCCCATAAAGAATGGCTGCAGATCTGTTGCCCACATGATCACGCTTCCTACCTTCATGGCTGCTTTTCCAAGTGCAGGTGCCCACCATGCGGAAAGTCCCACACCTACGCCGATCGTTACCAGCGGTGTCACAAGAATATCGATCTTCGTCTCCTTGGACACAGCCTTACCAAGCTCAGCTGCAACAATGGCCACAAACAGTACAGCCAGAGGACCACCGGCTCCGCCAAGTGCATTGGATGCAAATCCAACCGTGATCAGCGAAAAAAGTACCAGTGGCGGACAATGCAGCGCATAACCGATCGCTACTGCCATAGCCGGGCCGCTCATAGCGGATGCAAGGGATCCAACCGTATACGGAGTATCGTTGACTGTGGCAACTGTCATTGTAAGAAACGGAATGTGAAACTGTGTGCCAAGAGTGTTGATGATCGTACCGATCAGAAGGGAACAGAAAAGTCCCTGTGCCATGGCTCCCAGCGCATCGATACCATATCTCTTCAGTGAGATCTCGATATCCTTCCGCTTCAGAAACGCTTTAAATTTTTCCATTATAAAACTCTCTCTCCGCCCTCATAAAGGGCTTTTTTATTTGCAAAAAGTCTCGCTGACTTTTTCCAGCTCCTCACGGATGGAAATATGCTGCGGACAGACTTCCTCACATTTTCCGCATTTCACGCATTCGTCTGCGCGTTTTCTTCCGTGTCCGGATACAAGCCAGCTCTCCTGATGTGCTGCTGCTCCCATGTTTCCATACAGTGTCAGATAATTCATTGCTGTAAAGGAACCTGATATTCCAATTCCCTTCGGGCAGACCTTTGCACAGTAATTACAGGTTGTACACGGAATCAGCGGAATTTTGTTCATGGCTTCTCTTGCTTTATCCAGAGTCTCCTTCTCGCTGTCTGTAAGTCCTGTGAAATCTTTCATATAAGAAAGGTTATCTTCCATCTGGGCAATGTTGCTCATTCCGGAAAGTACAGTGATCACGCCAGCCAGATCTGCTGCAAAACGAATTGCCCAAGATGCTGTGGAAGCCTCCGGCTCTGCTGCCTTGAGGATTTTTTCCACGGATTCCGGCGGAGTTGCAAGCATACCGCCTTTAACTGGCTCCATGATCACAACCGGCTTGCCATGTTTTCTGGCTACCTCATAGCAGGCTCTTGACTGAATAGCCCGGTTTTCCCAGTCTGCATAGTTGATCTGAAGCTGTACAAACTCCATCTCCGGATGTGCGGTAAGGATTGCATCCAGCTCTTCCGGTGTGGAATGGAAAGAAAATCCTGCATGTTTGATCAGGCCAGCTTCTTTCTGCTCATGAATCCAGTTCCATAAACCGTACTCATCAAAATACTGCGTTCTGTGCTCTCCAAGATTATGAAGAAGATAGAAATCAAAGTATCCTGCCTTCGTTCTCTCCAGAGATGTCTGAAACTGTGCGATTACTTCATCTCTTGTCTTACAGTTGATCCAGGCTGCCATCTTGGTTGCAAGCTGATATTTTTCTCTCGGGTAACGCTCTACCAGCGCTTCACGGATCGCATCCTCACTGCCAGCATAAGCCCACGCCGTATCAAAATATGTAAATCCGGCTTCCAGAAACTTATCTACCATAACCTTAGTCTGCTCTACATCGATCACACCTTCGGATTTCTGCGGAAGTCTCATCAGACCAAAACCCAGTTTTTTGATTTCTTCACCTAAATATGCCATGTTTGTTTTTCTCCTTTCACCATTGGGCACCATTGGGGACGGGGTTTTCTGGCTCTCTCTTTTGTTAATACCCCCATTCTATCTTATCCAGTTCCTCCAGATACTTTTCTCCGGTTTCCGGCTCTACCATTGCCACAAAATATGCCTTTCCATACATATACTCTTTGAATCCGGTCCGTTCACTGTTTCCTGTATTTTCCAGATGTTTCTGTACCCCCAAATGTCTGCAATAATATATTTCCTGTTTCAACTTTCTTTTGAACTTTTTAGGAATACACACTTCATTTTCTTTCACGATCAGCCCTGTGACTATTTTTCGGTATGGATCCTGATAATAGCATATTTTTTTCTGGTTAATTTTGAATGGATACTCTTCAATAATAGAACAAATCTCATCTGAAAGTCCACCAATGTCTTCATTGCTTGAAAACGACATATCATCTGCATATCTAGTATAGGTAATTTCTTTTTTGAGGCAAAATTTTTCCAGTTTCTCATCCATACTTCTCAGAATCAGATTGGATATATATGGACTTGTGGGTGCTCCCTGAGGTAATTTTTCTTCATAACAGCAGACTTCTGCAAGGAATTTTGCCGCACTCTCACTGTACCCAATCTCCTGAAACAGTGATATGACCATTGTCTGTGTAATCGATGGAAAAAAATCTTTGATATCAAGATTCAGAATATTCCTGTGCCCTATATGCATTTTTGCATTCGTCAAAATAGATCTGTCTTTTAGAAAACCGTGACAGTTTTTACTTACATTTTGTTTTTCCAGAATTTCCTTAAGTATCCATTTCTGTCTCCGTTTAAGCTCATAACTGGGAGCTGTAATATTTCTTTGTTTATTTTTCCCTGCTATTGTAAATGTATGGTAACACTCCATCTTTATCTGCTGTAATTCCAAAATTTCACTCGCATGTCTGCCATCATAAATCACCGGAAGATTCTTATCCAGCAGCTTCTTCGCATAGTCTGAGCAACGTTGAATGTACTCTTTTGAATACTTATTTTCCATTGCCTTTCTTAAACGGTCAATATATTTATATTCACTCATAAATGCTCCTACAAAAAAAGAGTAATTGTATTGATTATATGAAAGTGGCTAAGATCATTCTCATACGAGCGAGGCTGGATGTGAACGAATGATAATAAGCGAACAGCCAGTCCCGCTCGTATGTTAGTCCCCTTCATCAAGGAGGCGACTGCACCTCAATTCAATTACTCTTAAAGCGAATTATATCATATTCGCCGGGATGTATAAATAATCCCATTCAAATTTCTGTCCTGTTTTTTCTCTTTTTTCATCATTATAAACAGACCATTCATTCCATATCGAAAACGCCTGTTCTTTCCCCAACGTACTTAATTCATATCTTTGATCTTTCACGGTTATAAATCCTTCCGATTTCAATTCACTGACCAGTTCCGCTATCTGCACTTCTGTCATTCTCAATTCTGCTATCAGAAGTCCAAAATCTACTCTATGGTATTTATCAATGTATGTCAGAATTAATCTTTTATACATTTTCATATGTGTCCACGCATCCTTTCAGATATGCATTATCTGTGTTTTTCTTTTTTCTTTTTTTAATTGCCTCTAATGTTAATCTTTTATCTCTGTCTCTTGGAAATAGTGGAACATTTTTTTCCGTGTATTTCCAGAACGAACAAAGCGTATTATTCGGAGTATTGTAATAAAAAGACAGCAGGATTTTGCATTTCTCAAATCCCATAACAAAACTTTTTTCCCCTTCTATACCTATTTCTTTTTCATATTTTTCTATAATTTTTTCTATTTTCTTTTTGTCTTCTCCTTTAAAAATATAGCCACCTGTCATACAGTTTTTAATACAGTTTTTTTCTTCCTGCATTTGAAAAACCCAAACCTTTTCTTCCGCTTTTTTATTAATATACTTTATTGCCCGTTTCGTCATTAAGATACCTGTTACATAAATCAGATAGTTATCAAGATTTTTCTCTGAGCAGTGTTCTGCAAAGTTTTCCATTGTTTTTCTTACCGAGAATCCTGTTCCTAATATATCATCAATAAAAATAATGGCTTTCTTATTATCCAGTAACTTCAAATCCATTTTATTGATATCCGATATAATCTGTTCTTTATGTATTCCCCATTCCAGATTCACACACAGTAACTGGCTTCTTAGAGAATCTCCTCCGCTACCAACACCCTTAGAACTTGGCACCGTTACAAACAAAACTTCCTCTCGCTTAATTTGTTTCTTCTGAATATCTTCATATATTGAATTACATAATTCATAAATACGCTGTTTATATTCATTCTCTGTTATATAACTGTAATTTTCGAATAAAGAATAGAAATATTCTCTTTCGTCCTCATCGAATCTTTTTATCCAACAGGAAATTCTATCTTCCAGATTTTCCTGTAATATCTGCGAGTCGTAGAGTTTATTTTGTGTATATGCCTCCATTTGGCTTGAGGCATATTGCTCAGGTTTTATATTATTGAATTTGTAAAAATGGTCTATTGCTGTTGTGTTTTCCATTGGGGACGGGTTTTTCTGGCTCTCTCTTTCATTTCTTTTTAACCGCTGTACTTATTGCTGTTCTGGAAATTCCCGTAAGTCTGCTCATCTGGCGTATAGAAATTCCAGAATAATGTAGCCTCTGTAAATATTCATTCCTCGTGGCAAGATCAAGTCGTTGAAAATCAGAAGGTGATGTGCAGGATGTCCTTCTGGCAATTATTTTAAGAACTTCTGCATCTGAAAGACGTGAGGAAGCATAATACTCCATGCACATTTCATCCGAATCAACCTGCAGATAACTTATACATTCATCATAACTCTGAAACAAGTCAAAAACTGTATTGATATCTACAAAAGAAGCATCCATGTTGATATAATCATTATAACTGCTCCATGGATACATTCCCAACGTCTTTTCCATTCCTGCATGGAATGGGTTCTGATGAATATACCGAAACACTGTCCGAAAATATCTCATATCATTTACAGGTTCACTTTTGTATCTGTCCTGAAACAGATATCCACTACGCTGGTATTTTTTATTATACCACCTGACAAATTTTACTTCTATCTTTTTCATAATTAAATCAAGATCAACTGTCATATGTTCTATTAGCAAATGAATGTGATTATTCATCAGACAATACGCATATATCTTAAATTCACAGGTTTCTTTGTAATATTTCAGGACATTGATAAACTGCAGATAATCATACTCATCTTCGAAAATAATCTGCTGATTAATCCCACGCAAAATTACATGATGAATACAAAGCGCACTTTTCTCTCTGGGTTTTCTTGGCATGAACTGCTCCTTTCACGAAATGACTATAGATAAAAAAAGAAATGTAGTTAGAAATTGTACTTAGAAATAAATTATTGGGACTATTATAAAAAAATATGATCATAAATACAAGTGTAAAATAATATTTATCCATTTGGGACAGAATAGGTTTCCAAATTTCTCCGTCCCCGATGGTTTTCAATTTTCATTATTTTTCATTTTAGCATATAGAATGAAGGTTATAAATTTCAACTATTTTGCACATTAATCTTTTCAACTTTCCGGACAAAAAATAAAACCTGCCTGGGAATCATCTTTTCAGATAAAACCCGGCAGGCTGCTTCTGTTAAATATGTTTTTCTGCTTTTTATATCCATTTGTCACTGTTCAATGGCCTGCGTTTCGGTGCCCCTCCCGCCGATTTTTATTCTTCTTATCGTCTTTTCCAACGTCTTCATATCAACCGGCTTTGAAATATGGGCATTCATACCGGCTGCCAGAGAATACTGAATGTCCTCAGAAAATGCATTGGCGGTCATAGCAATGATCGGAATCGTCTTTGCCAATTCATGAGTACTCCTGCGGATTGCTCTCGTTGCATCATAGCCATTCATAACAGGCATCTGCACATCCATCAGGATCATGTCATAATCCCCTGGGGCAGACTGTTCAAATGCCTCCAGAACTCTTTCACCATTTTCACAGATGATACACTCTGCGCCCTCAATCTTTAACAGTTCCATCAGGATTTCTGCATTTAGCTCATTATCCTCAGCACACAGGAACCTCATTCCTTTCAGGGTATTACTATCCGGTTCATCTATTTCTTCCTGTGCTATCAAAACAACCTTTCTGTCCTCTGCAATTCTCAGATCTATGAGAACCTCAAAACAGCTTCCCTGTCCCAGTTCACTCTCCACATCAATGGTGCCTCCCATTGCTTCAACCAGATTTCTGGTAATAGCCATTCCAAGACCGGTTCCCTGTATCTTATTAGTCACAGAACTTTCAGCCCGGGTAAAAGCATCAAAGATCGTCTCTTTGAAATCTGCCGACATTCCTATTCCATTATCGCTGACTAAGAAACGGTACTTTGCGTAGACAGATGACTTTGTCTCACATTCTTCTACCAGAAACTGAATTTTTCCACCTTTCTGCGTGTATTTCACTGCATTAGAAACCAAGTTGCTGAAAATCTGCATCAAATGAACCTTGTCACCATTCACCCACTCGTGCCGGATGTTTTCTTTTATGATCGTAAGAGTCTGGTT
This sequence comes from Blautia aquisgranensis, assembly GCF_040096615.1. Classification (NCBI taxonomy): domain Bacteria; kingdom Bacillati; phylum Bacillota; class Clostridia; order Lachnospirales; family Lachnospiraceae; genus Blautia; species Blautia aquisgranensis. The sequence goes on along the minus strand of NZ_JBBMEJ010000002.1, from coordinate 310,910 downwards.
TTTTTCGTCTATCTGTGAATGGAATATGGTATTGAGTTCTGTAATAAAATCCAAGATGGAAAAATCGGTATACTTAAAAACTGTTTTTCCTGCCTCAATTTTGCTCATATCCAGAACATCATTGATGATTCCTAACAGATGCTGTGATGAAATGTCTATTTTATCTGCATATTCTATTACTTTCGCTTTATTGCCTGCATCATGTCTGATCAATGACGTCATACCGATAATTGCATTCATTGGTGTACGAATATCATGTGACATATTGGACAGGAAATCTGTTTTCGCCTTATTTGCATTTTCAGCTGTCTGCAAGGCTTCCGTTGCAATGTCCTTTGCCTTTTTCAGTTTTTTATTGGCGACTTGCATTTCCCTCAATGCCTGTATCTGAATCTCATTATTTCTTTTTTCATATTCAGCTTTTTGATCAGCAAGACGGCGTCTGGAAATACTGTAGAATAATCCGGCAAAAAGCAAAAGTATAAAACCTGCCATGAGTAATGTTGTAAATCCTATTGTTTTCTGATAATCTTTCAGTACATTATCTACAACACTCTTTTCTACAATACAGATCAGCATGGTGTTATTATTTTCTATCGGACAGTATCCCAGATAGTAAGGTTTGTCACTTCCCAGAAGTTCTACCCCCTGTTCTCTGCCATCCAGCTTTTTTTGAAGAGAATCAGCCTCTTCCTCAGTGATAGCCTGATCTCCTTTTAAATGCTTTAACAAAAAATAGTTCCTAAAAAATTTATCTTCTTTCTGATTTGTATAAGTAATATTTCCGTCGTTATCCAGCATAAACAGATACGCATTCCCGTTATAGCTTTTCACACTTAACATGGAATCTAATTTTGAATGATCATACAAGGTTCCAATTGCCGTATAAGTTTCCCCATTAATCGTATATTCCTGACATGGAATTGCAACCAGATAACCATCTTTTTTCTTCTGGTTGTAATCAAGAGAAACCAATTTTCCAATATTATATCCGTTCCTCAAATCCAACAAAAGTTTACTTGGCATGTCAACCCGAAGTTTTGTTCCATCAGTGGTTATTGCCTTTCCATTTTCCTGGAGAAATATAAGTGTACTTTCAGATTCTTTCTGCCATACCTCAAAGAACTTTTTGTTTATATCCAGTCCAAGAGACCTTCCGTCCTCCTGAATAAGAGAATCCTCAAGCAAATGCAGCTGACTGTAGTATCCATTCACCTGCAGATCATAGGTCTGCTGTATCTGTTCAACAACAGCTCCCATATTGCTTTTCCCGTTTTCTGCGATATAGCTGTTCATCCTGTTCAAAAGGAGCTTTACAAAAATTAAGCTTAAAAGTATAAGAATTAAAAAAAACAATGGTACTATGATCTTTTTTCTTTTTGTTATCACTTGTTCTTTTCCCACTTTTATTTTTCAACCTCTATATAATCTTCCGGTGCTGACGGTTGCTGTCCGTTTGCCATTGCTGCAGTCCATGCACTTGATAATGTTGTGTCCTTAAGCTGCCTGATCTCACATTTCGGATTTATTTTTTTCAAAACAGACATTGTGGTGTCTGTAAGAAGAATAGAGTACTCCTTGTCTTTGTCTGTTTTTTTCTTATTTACTTCTATGTCCTGTAATGAGAATCCGTTTTCCTCCTGACTGACGATTATTTTCATACCGGATGCAATTGGTAATTCATATTTATTGGTTACATGAAATTTCTCATCAGAATCAGCAAGATATTTCTCCGCAAGTTCATAAACCTCTTTGCCATTGATTTTTGCCAGATATAATGGTGTATCTGAACTCTTTGCTGTCATCAAAGCAACCCGGCTGCCGGTGCACTCCCCTTTGTAAATGGAAGAAGTAAAATAATAATATGGTACCAAAGCCAGCTGAGCATCATTTTCTTCTCTGATCGTAGTTAAAATAGAAGATGCCGCATCACGACCGTTTTTATCATTTAGTGAAATAGAATATTCATTTTCAAAATTTACTGTGTTTTTTTCTTTTGAATCCTTACTGTTCATTGTGCTGCGAAAAGCATCATACGCCTGTGTTTCATCCATTTCCCCTGACAATAATCCGTGAACAGCCTTAAGGCTGGCATCAAATGATTTTTGAGCAGAATATCGGATATAAACAGAATTATTATTAATTTCATCTTCAAGGCCAGGTACATCTTCCATCATGTTTGGAACATCTACATTTAATGAAATTACACCCTTTCCTTCTGCAATCAGCGTTTGTCCTTCTTTTGAAATCATACGATCCAGGACATCGAATGCCAGGTCCAGTTTTTCCTGATCTTTTTCCAGGTCTTTGTTGAATGCAATATTCAGAGAAGGGGTCATATTTATAAAAGATTCATCCGAAATCTGTGAAAAAAACGGTATACGGGTTAATTCTGCACCCATCTGTTCCTGATATTCCTGCATAAGTGCCGGATAACCATGAAACATTGCTGCTTTTCCCTCAAGGAACATCTGCGCTGCAGTATTAATATCGACGCTGATATCATCACTTGTAAAATGTGAGTCCTTCAGAAATGTATTGGTTTCTGAAAAAATACGTTTCCATAACGCATCATCAAACGCAATATCCCCTGATGCACTTTCAGCTGAGCTTCTCCATTCGATTCCATCCAGACTCATGAATTCACCGATTGCACCTGCCTGAATCACCTCATGAGCAGACCAGTCTTCTGCAAGATCCAGGGAATACGGTTTTATACCATTATCATAAAACTGCTGGCATGCCTGTGCATATTCCTTATAATTTTCCGGTATCTTGATCCCGAGCTGCTCAAACAATGTCTTGTTGGCAATGATCGTCTGCGGCATACCGCAGATAGGAAGCCACTGAATCTCATTTTTTGAATTTTTATAATATTGCAATGCATAGGAGTAATACCTGGAAACCACATCATAAGAAGCAAAATCCATAAGATACGGCTCCAGATCCTGTGCATCTGTTCCTGAGAATCGACGTACAGTTATGATATCCGGCAGTTCACCATGTTCTTCAAAATAGCTGTATAAATCGGTATCATTGTTGCCGGTAATAAACTCAATATCCTGATCCGGAAACTGCTCATAGATATAGGGTACAATATTTTTCATTAAACGATTTTCCCACAGATACACAGTAAGGTGATCATCATTTTCAGATACTGCTTTTTCAGATTGTCCACAGCCAGACAAAACAGTAGTTGCTACAAGCACCCCTGACAATAAAGCTATCAGATAATGTTTTGCCTTTTTCATACTCGTATTTTCCTCATTCTTTCCTGCTAAAATCATTAATTCAATAATCGGGAATCAATTACAGCCAGCTTTCCAGGACATCATTCAGCTTATTCATATCCAGCGGTTTTGCGATATGTCCATTCATGCCTGTGTTTTTTGCCAGCTGTACATCTTCTGCAAAAGCATTGGCAGTCATGGCAACGATCGGCAGTTTTCCCTGTTCACCCGGAAGGCTCCTGATCGCTGCGGTTGCCTCATAACCATTCATGACAGGCATTTGGATATCCATAAAAACAAGATCATACAAGCCTTTCGGAGAAACTTCCACTTTTTCAACTGCAGCTTTTCCATTTTCTGCTGTTTCCACTTCTGCCCCTGTCATCTGTAAAATTTCAACAGCAATTTCTCTGTTTAACTCATTATCATCAACCACCAGAATTCTTTTTCCTGTATAATCTGCTTCTGACAGCTTCTGCAGATAATTTCTTGCTGCTTTTTCTTTTCTGTCCGAAGTAAACTGCCGCAATGTTGCCGTCAGCCTGGAACGGAACAGCGGTTTTGCAATAAAAGCATCTACACCTGCAGCCTTTGCTTCTTCTTCAATCTCGCTGAATTCATAAGATGTCAGTACAATGATGGTAATCTCTTTACCTATACGCTTCCGGATCTGTCTGGCAGTTTCTATTCCATCCATATCCGGCATCTTCCAGTCCAGAATAACAGCAAAATAATCGCACTTCAACTCGTGGTGTGCATAACAACGCTCAACGGCTTCTCTGCCGGAGAGAACCCATTCACCTGTAATACCGATTTCTTTCAGTGTGGCAACTGTACTTTCACAGCATGTCTTATCATCATCCACAACCAGAACAGGAAGATTCATCAGATTTTTGTCCTGTGCTTTTTCTTTTTCCTGAAGCTCCAGGTAAATCGTTACCGTAATTCTGGTTCCCTTATGTAAGGTGCTCTCCACTTTAATATTACCATTCATCAGATTAACAATATTTCTGCTGATCGCCATTCCCAGACCAGTTCCCTGAACTCTGGTTGTCCGGTGATCATCTGCACGGCTGAAAGGATCAAACATGATTTTCTGGAATTCCGGTGACATACCGATTCCATTATCCTCAATCGTAAATTCATAGCATCCAAGCTCTGAAAATCCATTTGGCTTTTCCTCTATGGAAAAAATAATATTCCCACCATCCGGTGTATACTTGATCGCATTACTCATCAGATTCACAAACACCTGCTGAATCCTCAGACTGTCACCGCAGACATCCTCATGTTCAATGTGATTAATATGTATATCAAAATTATGTTTATGTTCATCAAGCACCGGTTTCGTAAGCGTAATAAGATTATCCACCAGTTCTGACAGATTGAAATCTTCCTGTGCCAGCGTCATTTTTCCGCTTTCGATACGTGCCATATCCAGCACTTCATTGATCAGCCCCAGCAGATGGCGACTTGATTCTGTAATCTTGCTGAGACATTCAATAACTCTCTCCTGACTCTCAATATTTGCTCCTGCGATCGCTGTCAGACCGACAATAGCGTTCATCGGTGTCCTGATATCATGGGACATATTGGAAAGGAATTCTGTTTTCGCACGATTAGCATTTTCTGCAGAACAGTAAGCCTCTTTCAGTGCCTGACGGGATTCAATCTCTGCTTTTTTCTCCTGTGTCACATCCATGGATGCCAGCAATACTTTTACCAGTTTTCCATCCTCCCATTCCAGGGGTATGTAAGAAGCGATCTTATAAGTCTTTTCATCCTGGCTGCAATACTCAAACTTATAAATATCATTTTCACTTTTCAGTTTTTTCCGGATATTATCCGGGGCTATCAGGATATCTATAGCTTCCAATGGTTCCAGTGTCTTATATTTTTCAAGAACCTGCATCTGAAAATCATGATAAAATCCCAGAGGTTTATATATCATCTGTCCATTCAGATTGTAGAATTCATACCTGTCATTTTCCAGATCACAGACAACAAAACGGTCAACCAGACGCACAATACTCTGGATCAGCTGCTCCATGGAAGCATTATCCGCTGCCATCTGCAGATGCCGTGCACTCTCCACCTTTGTCTCTGTGATATCCCGCAGAAAGATCATGGCATATTCTGAATCCTCTATCTCGCCGCGTATGATCACATTACGGACCCATCGTTCTTCTCCATTCAGAGTGATACGGCACTCCAAAGCCAATTCGGTTTCCAGACCCTTCAGCCTTTCTGCAATATAACCACGGTCGTAAAAAGAGGATACCGCCTTCTTATCTTTCTCCACAACATAGGAATCCACAAAATGCCGGATCAGTTCATCCCATGTATGACTCTGTTCAAAGACTGTCATCAGGGATGTTTCAACCTTAAAGGTATCAAAAGTATTCGCTTCCAGATTCACATAATACTCGCACAGATCTGCTTTCGTAAAAGCCCGGTGGAAAGCAGCAGATTTTTGTGCCTGCATGATTTCTTTTTTCTCCCCATCAATGTTAATAAAAATCCCGGCAATCCTGCTGGCAGAACCATCCAGACGGCGTATTACTTCTGCCGATGCCCGAAACCACTGGTATTGATTATCCTTCATTCTCATACGATACTCTACCTGGTATTTTATCTGGTTCGTCTTATCCTTAATTGCCGCCTGAAGCTGCACCATTACTCTTTCTTTATCCTGTGGATGCAGAAGATCTGACCAGGATTCCAGTTTATTCGGAAAGTCCAAAGTGTCATGATAGCCAAGCATTTTTCGGAATTCATGACTCCAGTTTGCATTCACAATCTCACTGTTTTCGTCACAGTCAAAATACCAGAAGCCGGAACAGATAGCCTCATTGAGCAGTGCCAGATTTACATGATCCCAGTTGACCTGTACGGACATAACCCAGATCTGTCTGCCCGCCTCATCTGTCGCATCTTCTTTATAAAGCCGTACATTATTCACTGTACCGTCTGCTGTAAGGATCTGTGATTCCCCTGCTCCGTGAAGCTGCAAAAAACGATCTCGATCCAGTATATCTTCCTCGCCATAAAAGAAATTTTTCAATGAGCCGTTTGTCTGCTTCATAAAAGAGTCGAATGTATATCCTGTACTATGTAACAGCAGATTGCTCACAGATAAAACAGACAGGTTTTGGTCATAATATCCTGTCATTATGCCTACCCCGCCATTATTTTCCAGTGTTTTCTGTACTGCCTGTGACATGGCCTGTGTCTGTCCCGGTACAGTCTCACTTAAAGAATATATTTTGTCTTCATAATTTCCCATTTTATAAAAATCCTCACTCTGTTTCATGCTTCGTTATCCTGCTTTTATCTATATACAGAGAACCCGTCCCTGCCAGTTTTCTTATCCATTTTTGCATACAAAAAAGGACACCTTCTAAAACCTGCCAGCGTCCCTACTATATTTCTTTAACATCACACTGATTTTAGCCCCTTCTGGCTTTGCGTCCCTGCCTTTCAGCAGGTTTGCCTTGAAATAATTTCCATTTTTATCAAAAATAAAATACCATGAAGTTTTTCATACGTCAATAATGTTGGATAGAAAATCCGTGTATTTTGCGTATGTCAGGTTGCATTGTCAGGGATTAGGATGAATTTTGGCTATTTTGCACATTGATATTATTATCTGTTATACATATAGTAATATTAACAGGACTCCCCGCACCTCTCAACGATGTGCCCCAGGGGAGATATTTTTTTATATGAAGATATTATTGAAGAAATAATATAAAGTGGAGTTCTGGTTTAGGGAATTCCATTTTTATTGCTTGTATTTGCTTTGTTATTAGCGTACTTTGCTCCCATATGATATCCTGTTTTTTTCACATATTGCATTTCTCCCTTCTGAAGTTCTCTTTTCAGTTACATGACTATACCAGAAGTCGGGGAAATAGCAATTCAGCAGATGTACCGAAAATGCGTGGAGGAGATTGGGGATAGTAGATAATAGGGAAAATTAGGATAAAAGAAAAGTCATGGCTCTGCCATGACCTTTCAATTTATATTTGCTGTCTTATTCAGCAGAAATACCTGCCAGTTTTACATTTACGTTATAAGTTGCCGGGTCTTCTGCTGCTGCATTATTGACACAATCAGCATCGGTACCTTCCATCCAGATATAAACACGCATTTTTACGCCATCATACCCTACGGAAGAAGCAATTTTTTGTGTGCCAGATGAAACTTCATAGTTCTTTCCAACCTTCGTGGCTATCCAGTTTTGACTATTCTGATCGGTATAAGTAGTAGCATAAATATATGGATAAGTCACTGCTACTGGTTTTAATTTTCCGTCTGTCTTCGTGCAATCCAGCACATCCCCTTCTTTTCCTCTTGCAGTATTGTAATCTGCCTCCGGATTTTTTTTATTGCTTATGGCAAAAATATATTCACCCTGAGCCGGCTAGTCTCTTCCTGTTCTGTGTACCACAAAACCTGCACGGATTGCTGATGATATGGGATTCTTCTCGTCGCTGTCCTCAAAACCGATATCCGCTATGTATATATCTGTAGAATTTCCATTTGTTCTCAGAAACAGACTGGTCTTATAGTAATCACTATAGTCTCCTTTCCCAAAAAGGCTGGCCACCAGATTGCTCTGATTCTCTGTTCCGTTGGTAAAACCCAGGACTTTCTGGAATCCTCCGCTGATCCGGTTGGTTGATACAGGATTCAGTCTCCCCGAAAAGCTGTCCAGCACAGCGGCTGATCCATATGTTCCACTGTATGAATTACTGATCTGCAGATTGACACCTGCGCCCGCTGCCATACGGACTTTTGTTGTATGACGGCTTGTATTATATACATACCATGCATATGTTGCTGAAATCACTGCAAGCAATGCAATAAGGAGTGCCACTGTGCCTGTAGTAAGTCTGCCTTTCAGTTTTTTCCTGCTGGATATATCTGATTTATTTACTTCATCAGAAATAATAGGCACCTCCATTTCTCTATATTCGTCAAGGTGTACTTTTTTATTACACTTTTATAGAATATAATATCATATTCATGTATTTTCAGCAATTCATCATTAACACTGTTTTTTTCTTTTATATCACTGAAACAAAAAGCAGACCGGAGCCTGAAATGCCTGCCGGTCTGCAAAATATATCATATTTTATTTACGATTATAATTGATGAGACAGCCTTTCAGAATGATTTCTCTCTCATCATCTGTCAGTTCTCCAAGTGTAACGTCGAATTCTTTCAGTGTATCGCCGTCAACTGTATAACCTTTGATCACATCTGCTTTCTCTTCTACTGCCTTGCGGATTCCCGGGAAGAACAGATAATCGCCGTTCTTGAACGGAAGCTCACCGGACGGGATCAGGAATGGAAGCATTCCCCAGTTGATCAGATTGGAACGGTATCTCTTGGTTGCATATTCATTTGCAATGTTTGCCCAGCCGCCGAGTACTTTCTGGCAGGATGCTGCCTGCTCCCTGGCGGAACCATCACCTGGTTTTACTGCAAAGATAGTGCTTCCTACACCAAGGTTGGTCTTGTCCACATCCGGATATGTTTTGTTGATAGTCTGAAGCACCGGTTTCAGCTCCGGTACTGCTTCTGCCGGGCAGTTGCCTTCCTGGATCGCTTTCTGAGCTACCTGGATCGCTTTTGCTCGGCCTACATATTCCGGATCTTTTCTGGACAGTGTGAACTCTGCAAGTCCAAGCGGATTGGAACGGTAAGAGGATGTCTCACCGGATGGAATCAGCTCGTCTGTTGTTGTAACCGGATCGTGAATTTCGGAAACAACTTTCAGGATCAGGTTATCTGCAAGTGCAGCCATCTCCGGCCAGTCCTTGATGTTCGGGCCAAACTGGATCTCAACGCTTGGATCTGCTACGCCCTTGCTGTCAAATACACGGTTCTCGTAGATGGATTTATCGAAGTAATATTTATGCTCGGAATAGCTTCCCTCAAACTCCTCTGCTGATGTAAGGAATCCCTTATTGGCAGCTGTTGCAGCAATGGAACGTGCATCCATAAGTGCAACAGAAGAGATCTGACCGTTCTGGATCTTGGAGCCTTCACGGTTCGGGAAGTTTCTGGTTGTGTGTCGGATACTGAACGCATTGTTGGCTGGTGTATCTCCGGCACCAAAGCACGGTCCGCAGAATGCAGTTTTCACAACAGTACCTGTTCCGATCAGCTCTGCAAGAACGCCGTTCTTAGCCAGCTCCATATAGATCGGAGTACTTGCCGGGTAAACACTTAAAGTAAAGGCATCATGTCCGATGTTTTTGCCTTTAAGGATGTCTGCTGCTGCACAGATATTCTCGAATCCACCACCAGCGCAGCCTGCAATGATTCCCTGGTCAACATAAAGCTTGCCGTCAACTACCTTATCTCTTAAGGTGAAAGGAATTTTTCCATCGAGGCTTACCTGTGCTCTCTTCTCAACATCTGCAAGAATGTCGTCCAGGTTTGCTTTCAGCTCATCGATGGTATAGGTATTGCTTGGATGGAACGGCATTGCGATCATTGGTTTGATCTCGCCGAGATCGATCTCAACGCATCCGTCATAATATGCAACACTGCCTGGTTTCAGTTCTTTATAATCCTCCGGTCTTCCGTGGATCGCATAGAACTCTTCGATCTTCTCGTCTGTCTGCCAGATTGAGGAAAGGCACGTTGTCTCGGTTGTCATAACGTCGATTCCGATACGGAAGTCCGCACTTAAATTGGCAACTCCAGGTCCTACGAACTCCATAACCTTATTCTTCACATAGCCGTTGGCAAAAACCTCTCCAATGATAGCCAGTGCAACGTCCTGCGGTCCTACGCCCGGACGCGGAGTGCCCTTCAGATAGATGGCAACAACGCCCGGCATATTGATATCGTATGTCTGGCAGAGAAGCTGTTTAACCAGCTCAGGGCCACCTTCGCCCATGGCCATGGTTCCCAGTGCACCGTATCTTGTATGACTATCGGAACCGAGAATCATTTTTCCACCGCCTGCAAGCATCTCTCTTGCAAACTGATGGATAACTGCCTGATGAGGTGGTACATAAACTCCGCCATATTTCTTCGCACAGGTAAGTCCGAACATGTGGTCATCTTCGTTGATGGTTCCGCCTACTGCACAAAGGGAGTTATGGCAGTTGGTCAGTACATATGGTACCGGGAACTTCTCAAGTCCTGAAGCTCTTGCAGTCTGGATGATTCCTACAAATGTAATATCATGGGAAGTCAGTTTATCGAATTTGATCTGAAGCTTCTCCATATTGCCGGATTTATTATGAGCCTTGAGAATAGAATATGCGATGGTATTCTTAGCAGCCTCTTCTTTCGCTACCGGCAGATTCGCCTGATCTTCAGGAATGATATCATGACCGTTCTGAAGATAAACGCCTGTATCGTAAAGTTTCATTTCGGTTCCTCCAATCTGTAATGATTCATTTTTTCATAATTGGGTTTATTATAGAGGATTTTTACACATTAGTCAACAAAAGCGCGCCTGTTAAATGCACTGTTTCCTGTACAAGAGAAAAATTTTCTGATTTTTTATATTGACAAGCATATAGCTAGTAGCTATAATGTGATTACGAACCGCAGCAGATGAGTGCAATTAATCGAAAAAGGAGAATACGTATGGTAAATGAGAATACTTCATTACAGGATTTGTTTGATATTGTCGTAAGAACACTCGATGATGTAGAGCTAGGAGAAGTTTTCACAGTAAGAGAACTTTTCAGAGGATTTGAATGGAACCGGATCCAGAAGGGCAACCGTACAAAATTAGGTTCTATGGTTCTCGCTTATTCCAAAAACGAGACTGGTTCTTCTGTTCTGCTTGCACTGAATAAAACACCTCAGAATCAGCAGATCTATAAAAAACTTTAATATCTCTGCCGCCTGTGGCAGTTTCAAAAAGGAGAAATGTTATGTTCCGTTTATGGGGAAAAATTTGGAAAGACAATCACATGCTCACAGATACAGTTGTCTGCGATGACAGTAATGATACAAGAACGCATAAAATCTTCCACGGTCTCGAGGAAATCTGCTATCAGCTGGATCTCGGCAATCCGATCTGGCTGGACGCTACCGTGAAAGATTTTAAGAAACATGATAAAGCCCGTTTTTATCAGGACAATTTCATTGAACAGATTGAATTCGATTATCTGGAGATTCAGGTCATTGAGGAAGATTGATGCTTTCTCAGCTTTTTAATATGGATTTATTTTTCCGGGAAATTTTTGTATCATAATATTCCCAGATAAATCCAAACAGATAAAACAAAGTAAAGTTCATACCTGTACGGATCACGTTTGTCTCAAGAAATCCATAACTAAAGAACATTGCATACACGATCACATAATCCAGACGTCTTCTCCGGAACATCCACCATATTGTTCCAACATGTAAAAAGATAATGTAAAGAAACAGTACAATTCCAAACGCAAGCAGCAAATGCATATAACCATTATCCAATGTATATAACCCCAGTTTTTTGTATCCCTCCGGATTTGATTTGTAATCCATCAAAGGCTGTCCCCATAACGAAAGCCCATAATATTTATAGTATTTGATTGCCTGGGAAATACGTGCTCCAAATGTCCCAAGCACCTTAAATATTTTTTCATTTTTGCAAAAACAGCAGAATCCAATCATTATTCCCAGAATTCCCAGATAGCACGTCAGAAATACATTCCTTACTCTGTTAATGTTTCTGTTCAGAAATCCTCTGGCACCAGGTAAATTATACAGTACCGTAATCACCAGCAGAAGTCCCATAAGCATCAGAACCGTACTGCAGTCCGTAACTACTTTAACAACTGCCATTGCAACTATAATTCCGATATAATGCTTCAGCATCAGTCTGCCTTTTCTTAAAAGCCAGTACAGTAAAACAATCTGAAAGATCTTGGCCGCTGCTACATTAGGGTGTGAAAATCCAAATGCATAGGATACTGTTTTGTGTCCGATCTTTACAGTTCTTCCAAATGGAACAACATCTATCAGACCCAGGAATGTCATGATCATAAAGCCGACAATATGACTCCAGAACAGACATTCTGTAATTTTTCTCGGCCGCACATTTTTGCTGGCACACAAAAACCAGAATATGGCAAGAATTATATCAGAAGAATTATGTCTGTATACTATAAAACCAACAGCTTCCGTCAGTGCGATCAGCCCTATGATCCGTGGCTCTTCTACTATATCAAATATAATCTTCACCACAAGCAGTCCATTAATCACATGAACAAATGTAACATACTGCTCCCAGCTCACCGGATGAACATAAGTTAATATTCTGCCGTTTCTAACCATTGTAAAAGTTATAATATATACACATAAGCATGCAAGATACAGTATCTCTTTCCAGTCAATATCCTGTTGTGTTTTTCCTTTCATTTTTTTCCTCACTTCTCGTTCTTTTCACCTGCAGCATTCCAGGCAGCGAATTATGTTTAATGTTTCTTTTTCAGAATTTTATTTACATAGCCTTTTCCGGTATTTAAATATTCACATACCACGGATTCTTTCAGAATAAGAAGAATGATTCCATATACCATAAAGAATACAATTCCTCCCAAAAGCAGCATAAAGAATGTAGAAAGACTGCTTCTTCGAACTGCTGTTGCAGCTATTGCCGATAAAACAACCGCTATTATAATCTTCCAGATCTGAACACCTCCGAAAAGTTTTCCCAGATCCTTCCGTAAAACCCACATCTGATACATCAGAACCACAAGTTCCGCCGATACCGTACCAATGGCAGCTCCGGAAGCCCCAAGTCTCGGGATCAGGATTCCATTAATGATAAGGTTCACTGTTGCTCCTGCAATTTCTGAATACAGTACATATTTCTCTTTCCCCATAGGAATCAGAATCTGTATTCCCGTAATATTGCTGAGTCCGATCAACAGCAGAGTCGGCATAATGATCTCCATTGGAACAATTGCTCTTTCAAAAAGTTTTCCGGATACCAGATAAATGGTTGGCTGTGCAAAAATTATAAAAAACAGAGCAAGCGAACCTCCGGCTATGATTTCAAAAGCTGCAGCTTTTTTTGCCAGTTTCCAGAATTCTTCCCTGTTTCCCTTTTCCCAGTGATAAGAAACTCTCGGAAGTAATACCGTTCCCAGCGATGTTACTACACTGACAAGAATGTTCTTGATCTTTACAGCAGCATCATAACATCCATTCTCTTCTGCGCCCTTGATAAATCCAAGCATTACACTGTCCATATTGGTATAGATCGTTGTTGCAACTGACATTCCGAAAAATATAAAAATCGGTTTCAGATGCTGCCGGAAATGATAGTCTCCTACAGGATGAGTCGAAATCATTTTGTGAAGATTAATAAAGTTCATGGCATTGGAGCCGACCAGTGCAAGAACTGTAAGGAAACCATAGATCACATAATCATCACTGTTATGTATAAATATAAAAATACATAAAAAGGCAATAAATTTAAAAATAATGGAACGAACTGTAATATAGGTATACTGTTCCAGCCCCTTATACAGCCACTCCACACCAAGTGTATTGAAAAATATCAGAATACCCATGACAAGAAATAATGTTTTTTCCTGCCGGAGTTTTGCATTAAAAAATACTGCCGCAAAAAATGCCGCATATGACAGGAAACAGGTGATCATATTAATGATCAGAATTTCCTGAACTGTACGGCTCAGTTTTTCTTTATCATCTCTTACTTTCGCACATACACGTATTCCATAGGTAGGGATACCAAGCTGTGCAAACATGGTAAAGTACGTAATTACCGCATTCGCAAAGCTTACCATTCCCATTCCATACGGTTTCAGGATTCTGGAAGCATATGGATATGTAATAAGCGGAAACAGGATATTACTTCCTGTAAGAATTACATTCATTATAAAATTGTATGTCACAGACCTGTTTTCATTTTTTTTCACTATCTGTTCCTCTTTTTTCCTTTATATGATTTTTCTCCCATAAATCCTTTTCCCTTATAAATATGTTTTTTTATCAGTTGAAGCAATCCCCGCCAGTGTAAGCAGCCAGAACGGATGATATGAAATTTCAAGCAGATGCTGTTCCATAATGCAGCACAGAAAAACTACTGCAAGTATAAACATCCGCTCAGACATTCCCGCTTTCATCAGCCGGAACAAAATCCAGACAGATAAGATTATAAGTATTCCCAGTACCAGAATACCGTACTGAAAAAGTATGTTAATATAAGAACAGTCCAGAAAGAAATATTCCACTCCTTCTTTCTGATGAACAGCTCCTCCATATCCGTTCATGAGCACTTCCTGTCCCAGCAGCGGAATTGAATAACGTTCAAAGCCTTTATGTCCCTGCGAAAATCTGTTAGTCAATATTTTATTGATCCATCTCATCCAGCCACATTCCGGCCTGTAAAACAGCGCCAGCAGTATGGAACTGACGCTGCACAACGGCATAACAAAACACATTATACTCTGTATTTTTTTGTTTTCTTTAAGAATTTCTTTTTTCTTCAGCAGGAAGAACAATGCAAAAATCCAAAGTCCTGTTGCACTGGTTCTTGCTCCGCAGAAATACAGACAGAATATTCCAAGTCCTGCTACAAGTGCAAGATCTCTGTACCGGATCTTTCGGATTCGCAGCCACAGATAACAGGCAGCCGTAAAAAATACATGTGCTGAAAAATCCGTAGGATAAATACTTCCAAAAGATATTCTTGCAATATTTCCCCGTTGTTTCTGGATATAGATCAGATTTTCAATCTGTCCTGTCAGCGCTGCAATCATTGTAATAATCAGGCATCCTGTTGATACCCACAAAAATACTCTGACCAGCTTGTCCTCATCTACATCTCTGGCTCCAATGATCAGAACCACCAGATCCAGTATATATCTTCTCATATAATGATGCCAGCAGAGGATCAGCACTCCGGCTGCAATTCCTGCAATCAGAATCTCATATAATTTCCAGGACCGGCCACATGCAATTTTTGCAAATACGACCAGTATCCCGAAAATCAGTACCAGATCCAGCTGTGTATCGCTCCATCCGAAAGAAAACATTGTCGTATCTTTAAAAGCCATCATCGTGATCAAACCAAAATAAATCAGATACAGATTTTCGAAAATATTCTGTTTGTTGTTATCTGCTTTGCAGTATATATTTGTTATCGTCTTCTGAATTTTCTGACCTAGCATCTTTTATTCCTTATTTATCATCTTGTACCATTCCGTAAACTTTCCATCTTTCTCTTCAAGAAAAGTTCCTCTGATAAACGGTGCCGCCGCAAACAGAAACGGATTTACATAAATATGCAACAGGCGTGGTTCCACAAAGGAATATAGCAGTACAAATAAAACCAGTACAATTCTTCCGTCATGGTACTGTTTTCGAATTATTTTGTTCATAATAATCAATATGACAAGCACCAGAATAAATATCAGAAGTCCCTGATCCAGAAGGATTTTGGCATAGGAATTATCTACAAAATTATAACTTTTCAACAGACTGTCTGTGTTATCAGATCCTCCAAAGCCAATCCAGTCTATATGCTTTCCAAACAAATGGACTCCGTAATTCCGAAAACCAGCTACCATATACTGAATTCGTTTGCTGAGAAACCGGTCAAAAAGTTTTCCAAGTCCGGTTGGATAAATAATACACATTATCAATGTCACAACAGAAAGAAGAACACCGGCATAGTCCGTGATAAATCTCACTCTTCTGTTTTTAAAGATATCTTCTACTATGAAGTTTTTCTGTACCAGTCCCCAGAGATAAACACCTGCAACCAATACTGCTATGAGCAAAAATCCGAATCTGGAATCCGTAAGTTTAAAAAGAATCAGATTCAGAAGTTCGATCGTTATCACCTCAATAAGCGTAAGTTTCATTTCCGTGATCCAGCAGTACAACACAACTGCAAAGAACAGATATGACATCACCGTACTGGGGTAATCAAAACCAAGCGCATGACGTGTAAGAACATCCTGTCTCTTAAACATCATATCTTCAATAGTTCCATATCCGCTCAGTCCCGTAATTATAAGCAATACTGTGGAGATCATAAAAAATATGGTTTTTACGATCTGATCCAGATCTATATTTTCTGCAGCCATTGTAAAAACGACACAGGCAAGAAAAGAGCGGTCTCCGGAAATAAGTGCACTGATTCCGGTCACAGCCAGAATCGCCAGACACCATACGCTCTTTCTGACATTCACAAGTTCCAGTGGAAATCTCTTTCGTTTATTCCATGTAACATGTTCATCCACAATCAGGATAAGCCCGAAATAAAAAGCAAGATAACGCAGATAAACAAACAGATCATTCCAGTACGAGGTTTCTACCAGTAATGTAGTCTGCAGAATTGTCGGAACACAATACAGAAAAAGTCCTGCGAAAAATACTTTCTTTCTTAATTTTATTCTGTTATCATTCATTGCTCTCTATCTCATCTGTTATTTTCTTCAGGGAGCTTCCCTCTCTGAGCTGCTGTCCTTTTTTCTGAACATTATCCAGCATCTCTTTATATTCCTTATCTGTCATCCTATTTATGATATCCGGGATTTCTTCCAGGCTTCTTACTGTGATACCCAGATTCTGTTCCTGTATCCACGGCGCGATCGCTGCCTGATTCCATACGATCACAGGCATTCCGCTTGCCAGATACAATGATGCTTTATGGGGATTATTAAATTTCAGATATCCTCCGAAAGTACCCTCACATTCATAAATACTGCCGCCGTCCCAGACAAGGCCCCATCCTTCTTTTAATACGGAGGGAAGCTGTTCCGGTGCATACTGTCCTTCATAGATCACCTGTGGATTTTTTTCTGTTTCCTGGTAGTTTGGACCATACAGATGATATTCCAGGTCTCCCGGGATTTTTTTCAGATCATTTAAAAATCCGCATTTCTCCGGTTTCAGATTTCCGGCGATCGCAATTTCACGACGATTCCTGTCCCCTGCCGGTTTAAATCCCGGTATCAGGTAATCAAACAGTCCCAGTATATGTATCTTCTGAAAATGATATCCTTTTTCCAGAAGGTACTGTTTCATCTTTTCATTGTGAACGATCACCTCATCCGCAAGCTCCAGAAATTTTCTTTCGGAAGCAAAAACAAGTCCTCGAAGACTTTCCAGGTCATGAATCAGAAGAATGATCCTTGTATTCTTTTTTTTCATTTTCTGTACAAAAGGAACTGCCAGCTGGCTTACCTTGGGATACATGGCCAGAGGATACTGTATGATAATCCGGTTTCCGCTGCCTGCTGTTTTGCTGACACGCTGCCAGTCACTTATGGTTACTGCTGACATTTTTATTTTATCCAGCGTTCCTTTTTCTTCACTGTGATGTACGCAGACCGGTATATATCCACAGTTTTCCAGAATTTCTGCCACATCATTTCTGGCCTTGGAACCAGCATGATTTTCCCGGCTGTTTTTCTCAACAACACAGAAGTTTTTCAATTTTCTTTACCTCCGTATGAATATCATATCCACCGTCTACAAAGTTCTGTTGTATAACTGCCTGTTCTTCTCTTTTGGCATTCTCTGCCATTTTAAGAAGTTCATCTACCCATTTTTCCATGGGTTCTTCCAGAGAAAGACGTCTGCAGTTTCCGTTAAGTACACATGCTTCCGGTACAGCCTGCTCGGATGTAAGTATAGGAAGCCCGTTCGCCTGCGCCTCCAGTGCTGCAATCGGTGCGCCCTCAAATCTTGACGGAAAGACAAAAAGATCAAATGCACTGAGCCACTGGCAAATATCCTTCTGCACCCCTGCCCAGTATATATATTTCTCTATTCCAAGCTCTGCTGCAAGTTTTTTCAGTTTCTCCTCATCTTCACCCTGTCCCACAAGTACAAGACGGGCTTCCGGCATCTTTTTTACTGCCTGTGCAAAAATTTTCAGTAAAAATTCCTGATTTTTCTGGAAATGCAGTCTTCCAACATTTCCCATAATATATGCATCCTGAAGTCCCAGTTTTTCTCTCAGCTGCAGACTTTTTTCAGGATCATAGGCCATCCGCTCTGTTGAGATTGCATTATGAATGACCTTCGCTTTATCCTTCAAAGAATCCCTGTAAAACCAGCTGACTGCTGCTTCTGAGCAGGCCCAGAAATCTGTAGCATATTTCTGGATCACAAAACGATTCAGCTGATGCAGTTCTCCCCGTAACCAGGAATCCATATTTTTTGAATTATGGCTGTGAATGATTCTTTTGGGAATTCCGTATTTTTTGGCATATTTCAGATAATCAATATTAGCCAGACTGCATACGTTAACCCATATGCACTCGTATTCTTTTCCGTGTTTGCTGAAAAATGTCTGAATTTCCTGCTTGTATTTTTTGTAATTTTTACTTCTGGCTATGAAATGAATCATCTTGCAGCCTCTCTCTGCAAGCTTATCCTCATATGCTATTTTTTCGTAAGAATTACACAAAAAATCGAACTGGAACTCCCCCGGATCTATCTCAGATATATAGTTATACAGAAAACTCTCCACTCCTCCGGGGTTTTCTGTCATTCCAAATACCAGTATCTTATGCATATTTCTGTCTCCTCATGTTTCACGCTGTCTGTGCCTGATCTTCGCGATCATTTCTACGACTCTGTATAAATGAAGCCGGATACAGACCAGAGTTACCTTTCTTGTCATTGAAAAATTCTCGAGATGGATATTTTTCAACGCTTCTTTAAATATCTTCTGTCGGGTAATCTTCTGAAAATTGTGTATACGCTTCTTTCCCTTAGAAGGATTCTCCGGATGAAACGAAAAATTTACCGCAATTAAAAGGAGATGATACAAAACACAGCTGTCATACTCATCCTGCAGCTGTGTCATAGCATTCTCTCTTTTCAGATCATCTCTGATTTTTTGCATTCCATTGATATAGCGGTCGGCGTAATCCTGTCGGAAACTGTGAACTGCCGACTGTGGATTGTAGCAGTAGTAGTAGCTGTTATAAGGCACATTAAAAACTTTCGGTTTTTTTAATGCCAGTTTCAGAACAAACTCTGCATCTTCTGCCGCTGACAGCTCTGTATCAAAGCAGACTCCTGATCTGCTGAGCCATTCTCTTCTGTAAAGCTTTGACCATACAAATCCTGCTCCTGACTGCGGTTTCAGAATATCTCTCTGAAAGCTGTCCAGATTGATAAAATCCATTTCTTTTTTGTAGTAATGACGGCTGCATTCATTTCCGGTCATCATGGAATAGTCCATAATGACCAGATCCATTTCTTCTCCTTTTAATCCGGGAGCAATTTTTTCGAAGGCATCCCCACAGATGTAATCATCTGCGTCCATAAAAAAAATCCATGTTCCACATGAATGACTGATCCCATAATTTCGTGCAGCAGAAACTCCTTCATGTTTTTTCACATGAAAAAAGACCGGAAAATCCGCTTCTTCTGCGAATTTTCGGACTGCCGGACCTGAACAGACAGTCTGATCCTCTCCATCTGCTACCAGGAGCACTTCCCGGGAAAGTCCCCGGATGCTCTTTATACTTTGCAGGCAGCGAAGCAAAAGTTCTTCCGGGACATGATATACCGGAATAACAATGCTGATGTCTATATCAGAAACTTGCACCATACTTCTCTCCTAAAAACTTCGCCTTCAGAAAGGCCTTTCCTTTGTGTATCCAGTTTACTTTTTCCATATAAAGAACTGGTACCTCACAGTAATGGATATTGTTTTTCTCAACCCATACATCCATCAGCAGTTCTCCCACACGTCCGATCAGTCTCGCCTGGAACGGATCGTAAGAACCCGGATCACTTCTCTTTTCCAGCTCCATAAGCAACGGAAACAGCCATGCACAGTATGCATCACAGATTTCCCGTTTCGCAATGAACATGTTGTACATATGCGCGCTTCTTCTCTTCATGACCTTGTCAAAAACCGGTACATAAGAGCTTTCTTTTTCCATCAGAATATTTCTCATACATTCAAGATGTTCTGCATAATGCGTATGAGAATAATGCGTATATAATGTTTCAATTATATACTGTCTTTTTCGTGGGAGTATCATATCATACTTCTGCAGAAAACGAATTGCTTCTGACTCCCGTAAAATATAATTCATCCGGTTCTTTCCATAACATTTTTTCAACGTCTTAAAATATCTGCGGTAATGAACCATGCCCACATATTCTGAATCCGTATTTTTCCATAACCAGTATAATCCTGTCAGTTCACAGAAAAATGGATTCTTATCTGAAATATTGTCTCCCGTATCATCGCCCACATATTCTTCCAGTTTCTGTTCATGGCAGCTTTTTCCCACATGCAAAGGGAAGTATCCTGCCTGTGTTGGCATTTGAAATTTTTTGTGAGTTGCTACAGCAATTTTTAACTTATTTTTTTCTTTCATTTTTCCTATCCACATTTTGAGTCACAAATAAAGAAATACCGGTCTTGTCGATCTGCTGATATTTCCATTTCGGACTTTTTATTCTGTACTTATTTTATCGTGTTCCTAGCAGCTAAAACCATGTTGTCATTTACATAAAACAATTTACATGACCGAGTAGTTGTTACATTGAGGGACTGTCAGGTCAGCAATCCCACCATATCTTATCAGTATAATATCAGAAAAGCAAGCAAATGCCAAGGGCAATACTGCCTGTAAAAAGAATAATTATGAAATTCTTCCCACTTTCTGTCAGAAATTCCCGATCTGCGACGTATACTCGTCGATCCGCTCCAGCAATTCCTGATTGGAATAATTCGTCTCCCTGCAGATATATGCACAGAGCATCTCTGCTGCGAACATTCCTGCCACATAGGAATTATAAAACTCACTGCTGTCTGCTCTGGCTGTCAATACTACATCTGCAAATTTTGCGGCCTCACAGGTAGGTTTATCTGTAAGAAGAATAATAGAAGCTCCCTGTTTATGCACCATTTCCGCTGTAAGATACATCAGTTTCGAATATCTGGAGTAAGTAATAAAAACCGCCGCATCTCCTTTCTTAAGGTCACTGGCAAAGTCAAACATATTCTGGCCGTGACTTCCGTAATTGTACACATGCGGAAGTGTCTGTCTCAATATCGTATTCAGAAATTCCCCCACACAGGTAGATCCCCTTGAGGAAAAAATATATTTCACATCACTGTTGATCAGAATGCTGCTGGCCTTACGATACTGTTCTTCTGTATTGCTGGCAATGGTACTCTGGATATTGCTCAGGGTATAGGCACATACCGTATCCTGCACAGTTGCTTTGTGTTCTTTTTTCTTGATGGCTTCGATACGCTCTGCGGGGATCAGGATTCCGGTATCTACATCTCTAGACTGCTCTGCATAAATCTCTCTCAGGAAACTCTGAAAGTCCGGATATCCGGTAAAACCCAGTGTCTTTGTAAGCCGGATCACAGAGGAATAGCTCACTTTCAGCACTCCTGCCAGCTCTGTGGATGTCATAAAACAGCATTTCTGCAGATTCTCGAGAACATAATCTGCGACTTCTTTTTCTTTTGGTGTCAGCTGTGCTGAAATGATCAGTTTCTGTAACTCATTCTCCATGAAGCGTCCTCCTGTTTACTGCCGTTATTCTGTTTTTTATTTTATCATATGCCTATGTAAAATCCGCCAAAAAGATATAAATATTTTTGTATATATTTTTATGAACAAAATTATTTACCATTCGTATTTGTTGTGCTATACTCAGTTCATCAGATGAATAATATTATTCTTAATTAATCAAGAAAAAATATTTATTTTCAAAGGAGTGGTAACAATGGCAGAAAAAAAGTATAATCCTTACGACAATATGCTCTCTGTCCTGAAGCAGTCCGCAGAGGCACTTGGTCTCAGCTATGAAGACTATGCAACACTTTGCTACCCGGAGCGCGAGCTTAAAGTATCAATCCCGATCCGTATGGACGACGGTTCCATCAAGGTATTCGAGGGATATCGTGTTCAGCATTCCAGCGCACGTGGACCGTGCAAGGGTGGTATCCGTTACCATCAGAATTCTGATATGGACGAAGTTAAAGCTCTTGCTGCATGGATGTCCTTTAAATGTGCAGTTGTAAATATTCCTTACGGCGGTGCCAAGGGTGGAATCAAGGTCGATCCTTCCAAGCTTTCCAGAGCTGAGCTGATCCGTCTTACACGTCGTTATACTACACGTATTCTTCCGATCATCGGACCGGATAAAGATATTCCTGCACCGGATGTAAATACAAACGGTGAGGTTATGGCATGGATCATGGATACCTACAGTATGTTCACAGGCCATACTGTTCCGGGCGTTGTTACCGGTAAACCGATCGAGATCGGTGGTTCCGTAGGCCGTGTTGAGGCTACCGGACGTGGCGTTACCATCATCGCTTACCAGTGCATGGAAAAGAATAATATCGACCCGGCTCACGCAGCGATCGCTGTTCAGGGCATGGGAAATGTTGGCGGAACTGCTGCTGAGATCTTTTATAACAATGGCCAGAAGGTTGTTGCAGTCAGCGATTACACAGGCGGCCTTTACTGTGAAGACGGTCTTGATATCCCGGCAATCCGCAAGTTTATTTCCGGGAAAAATACTCTCGATAAATATGAAGCTGACAATGTTAAGCATATCTCCAACGATGAGCTTATCACCTGCAAATGTGATGTTCTGATCCCGGCTGCTCTTGAAAATCAGATCACAGAGGACAACGCTGGACGCATTCAGGCGAAGCTGATCATCGAAGCTGCCAACGGCCCGACTTCTGTTGAAGCTGATGAGATCCTGAATTCCAGAGGTATCATCGTATGCCCGGATATTCTTTCCAACGCAGGTGGTGTTGTTGTTTCCTACTTTGAGTGGGTTCAGAATATCCAGAACCTTACCTGGGATCTTGAAGAAGTCAACAAGATGCTTCAGAAGATCATGCTGACAGCATTTAACGAAGTTTATGCACTCAGCCAGGAGAAGAATGTAACACTCCGTATGGCTGCATACATGGTAGCTATTAAACGAATCACCACAGCTGGCAAACTTCGTGGTGGCCCGATCTCCATGGGTTGATACGGCTTACAGCCTTATTGATAAACGAATCCTTATTTTACACGAATACTCCAAAAAAGAAACTCCCCGGCAGGCTGCAGAGATACGCACCTGTCGGGGAGTTTCTCATTCATCTTGATTTTTATTCCGTTTTCATGAATTCCCGTATGATCTCCCGCATGATCTCTTCTTCCTCCGGAGAAAGCATCTTGCTGAAATGACTTCCTGTAGCTGCCGTCTGACGGATACTTCTCGTTATCTTGTCTACAATCTCCTCCTGCAAAACAGGATCCTCCTTCTGAGGAACCGGAATCTCTTCCACCCAGGTCCGGACCTGTTCCACATAATCAGCCAGCGAAGCCATGATCAGCTCCTCCTTATACGAAAAATCCAGTGCCTGCCGAAGCAGAAGCAGAACGGCCGGAACTGCTGCTCCTATATAAAGATAAAGCATCGGCAGACCTTCTCTGTGTCCCAGTCTGTTGTTCAGAAAAACAGACAGAACCAGAAGGAAAGTACTGAACAGGGATGGATACCATACGAAACGGTTCATTCTGTGAAGAAGCCTGTCTCTTGATTTCCACATGTTCAGCCATTTTTCTTTCAGGTTCTGTAATCGTTGAGTATTTCGAATAATTCTTCTGTAGGTAAGGTTTGTTGCCAGCATCCCAAGACCGCCGATACATCCCATGGATGTCATGACGTAAAGCGGGATATTGAAGCTCATGATCGTCTCCAGCATAATACCCTCCCTTTTCTCACATTTGCCCTTAAGGGTATTATACTTCCGCTTCCCTTAACTGGAAACAATTTTCGTTCGTCAAATTCTTTCTTTATCTGTATTATTTCTACATTTCCTGCAATGCTTTGACTACATTCTCGAATTTCATGAAATGAGATGCTTTTACAAGAATCGTATCCCCCTGTTTTACATAGGTTCCAAGATTTGAAAGGAGACTTTCCAGATCTTTTTCGCAGATCACAGTAAGATCCGGATTGGTCTTGGCCGCTTTTTCCGCGATATGAGCCGCAAGTGGTCCTACGCAGATGCAGGCATCAATTTTGCAATGTCCGGCGTGAACGCCTACACCTTCATGAAGTGCAACTTCGTCTGCACCAAGCTCTCCCATGTCTCCGAGAATCGCAACTTTTCTTCCAAGTCCGTCCTGAAGGACATCCAGAGATGCTTTCATGGACATGGGATTGGCATTGTAGCAGTCATCTACGATCATGAATTTTTCTGTCTCGATCATATGGAATCTTCCGCTGACCGGTTCAAGACTCTCGATACCTGCCTTGATCTGTGCTGCTGTAAGTCCATAAAGTCTGCCGATCGCTGCTGCTGCCAGTGCATTGGCTACCATATGGCGTCCCGGCATCGGGATCTCCACATGGAAACGCTCCTCCTCACCGTTCTCTGCCAGCTCGCCTTTGATGCAGATATCACAGCTCATTCCCTTAAGTCCACGGCTTTCTACATTTTCGCAGATAACTACACAGTTCTCGCCGTTTCCGAAAAATACCGGCTGAATACCGTTGTATTCTTTTACAGTGGAGAGCTTATCATCGTCGCCGTTAAGCACGATATTTTTTTTCACATACTGAAAAATCTCTGTCTTGGCTTTCAGAACGCCGTCTCTGTCTCCAAGGTTCTCCAGATGACAGGTTCCGATGTTCGTGATCACACAGGTATCCGGTTTCGCGATTTTTGCCAGACGGGTCATTTCCCCGAAATCACTGATTCCCATTTCCAGAACTGCGATCTCATCTTCATCGCGAAGGCGGAAGACAGTCAGTGGAAGCCCCAGCTCATTGTTGAAATTTCCCTGTGTTTTGAGGGTGCGGTATTTCTCCTTCAGCACAGAAGCAATAACCTCTTTTGTACTGGTTTTTCCCACGCTTCCCGTAATTCCGACTACTGGAATATTCAGCTGCTCCAGATAAAATTCCGCGATATCCTTCACTGCCTGAAGAGAAGATTCTACCTGAATGTAAGGATACTCCGCATCTTCCAGAACACGCTCGGATAAGGTTGCAAGTGCACCCGCTTCCATTACCTGCGGGATAAAACGATGTGCATCCACGCGCTCTCCGACGATCGGCACAAAAAAACTTCCTGTTTCTGCCTTGCGGCTGTCTGTTGTGATCGAAGCTACCTCTTCCTGAAGCTTCTCCTGCGGGCCATGGTAAATACCGCCACAGACCTTCGTGATATTTTCCAATGTGAGATTTTTCATGATAAAATCCTTTCGCTTTGCCACTAACTCCTCCCAGCGACAAAAGCCAGTGGGAGGAGTCCTGCAAAATAATCTACTTGTTATATTTTTTCAGTGAAATGCGGATCAGTTCTTCGCAGAGATCCGGATAATCGATTCCGAGAACTTTTGCCTCCTGTGGAATCAGACTGGTCGGAGTCATTCCCGGAAGCGTGTTAGCCTCCAGGCAGTACATGTCTCCGTTCTCCTTCATCATGAAATCCAGGCGAACATATCCTTCGATGCAGAGAGC
Source organism: Blautia aquisgranensis (assembly GCF_040096615.1). Classification (NCBI taxonomy): domain Bacteria; kingdom Bacillati; phylum Bacillota; class Clostridia; order Lachnospirales; family Lachnospiraceae; genus Blautia; species Blautia aquisgranensis. The sequence continues at coordinate 285,195 of NZ_JBBMEJ010000002.1, read as the reverse complement.
TTTTGCCCCGGCTTCTGCGTAGTGCTGCATTTTCTCTGTGAGCTCCGGTGAAATCTCGGCCGGACAGGTCTCCACTGTGGATCCTGCCTGATATTTATTCTTATAATCATAGAAGCCCTGTTTCGGTGCAATCTCAATGATCGGATAAGCCTTGCCGTCAACAACTGCAACAGAGAACTCTCGTCCCTTGATGTATTCCTCAACAACAACCTCATCTTCATAAGAATATGCACCGTCAATGGCATCTTCATATTCTTTCTGATTATTTACAATGTATACACCTACACTGGAACCACCGCAGCATGTTTTTACAACAACCGGAAATTCCATTCCCAGATCGTGGATATCTCTTGTACAGTTCTCTTTCAGCATGGAAACTCCCTTCGGTGTAGGAACTCCATCCATGAGGAAAATCTTCTTGGTAAGTCCCTTATCCATTGCAAGTGCACTGCTTAAGTATCCGGTTCCTGTGTAACGGATTCCCAGAAGATCAAAGGTTGCCTGAACCTTTCCGTCTTCTCCGTTGGAGCCGTGAAGTCCCATGAATACAATGTCAGCTGTCTGGCAAAGCTCCAGAACATTCGGTCCGAAAAAGCTTCTTCTTGTGCGTTTGATCTCTTCGATGTCATCATCGAAGCTTCTCATATATTCTGCTGCAGAATCTACTTCGTAATCTTTATCTCCGAAAGGCTCATCCCAGTCTACAGGCTCCAGTCCGCAGAAAATATCTACCAGGATCGCATTGTGGCCTTTCTGGCGAAGTGCCTTGCAGACACCGGTTCCTGTTACGATCGAAATCTCTCTTTCTGTACTGGTTCCACCTGCCAATACAACGATGTTCATGCTTTCATCTCCCTTGATGATCTTGTGTTTTCTTTCTTCGTATTCCTTTAATATTTCCTTAAATCTCTTATTCATATACTATTATGGGTACTCCTACACTGATGTTATTATAAATGATTGCTGCCTGATCCTTCGGTGTGTTGACACATCCATGAGAACCATTCGTTATGTAAATCTGACCTCCGAACTGTGATCTCCATGTCGCGTCATGAATTCCCACGCCTCCGGAAAATGGCATCCAGTATGTAACAGGCGCTGCATATCCAGATCCCTTCAGAACGGCCGGTGAACGCATGGCGTCCAGCGCAAAACAGCCGGTCGGTGTTCCATGACCTTTATTGATACAGCCGGTAACTACCGGTGTGTCCACCAGAAGCTGTCCGTCCTTATAAAATACCATTCTCTGGTTGGTCAGGTCAACCTCTACATATGTATTGCCGATATCATTGGTATTACGGCAAAGTCCGCTGTAGGCGTATGCCGGCTGTCTCACCTCTGTTGTTCCTGCAAGGAGTGCATTGTAAAGCCATTCCGTTTCTGTCGTCTGATCAATAGCCCAGCCATAATCGCCACCCGTGATCGTCTTCTGACGTCCATCGTATGTTATAAAGGTTCTTGTGCAGCCAAAAGTATCATACTTATACCCAAGACTGTTCACATAAGCTGCAACCTGATTCTTATCAACTGTATACTCACCTTTTTCGTCTTTTGTAAGCCAGTCCTTGATGGTATTACGATCCAGCTGTTCAGACCTGTCTGAAAAATCATAGGTAATAACACAGCTGGTAATCTTATTCATTTGAGCACAGTTTTTCTTAAGTGTTTTGTCATCCCTGTATACAGATGGCTTTTTATAACAGTTCTTTTTTTCCAGATTTACGGTCGTATCACCTGCAGAAACTGCATCACGGATCACTTTCTGAACTTTCTTTGTGTCCAGTGTTGTTCCTTCTTTTTCCGGCTGGATCTCATAGGTCTTGCCATTGTCTTTAATACACGCATTTACAGGTTTTTCCATATTGTCTTTCTGCATACACCTGAGTGCTTTCACAGCTTTTGTGAGTTTATTTTCATCATCGTATACGGTATCTGTGGCAAGATTATATTTTTTCTTCTGGTTAAAAGCCAGAAACCATTTATAACGGTCCTGCGCCCGAATCAGCTTTGCTGCCCCTCCATCCGACTTGTAAACCAGCCCGGCCTGTTTCGCAGTAATGCTCTCCTGACCGTTATTTCGTGTCTCTACAGCAAGAACATATGCCTGAACTTCTTTTGCAAGAAGCTCTTCTGTCTCATCTGAAGTCTTATAGGAACAGTTAAAGCCGTTCACGCTGGATCCCGGAAGAAAATGATCTGTAAAATAGTTCACTCCGTATCCATAAGCAGCTGCTGCAAGTGCCAGCAGGATAATGATCAGTGCTATGACGACTTTTCTGCCCGTTTTCATTTTTTTGTTTTCCTCATCCATAGATATCTCTCCGATATTTATGACTGCCCGGTATTACACACGCTGAAATACCGGGCAGTCTGATGTAACGTAATTATTTCTCCAGAAGTTTTTCCACACTTACAAGCTTCACGCAGAGAACAAATACTTCTGCTGCCTTGCCAAGCTCCTCGATGCTCGGATAACTCGGTGCGATACGGATGTTGCTGTCTTTCGGATCCTTTCCATATGGATAGGTTGCTCCGGCGCCTGTCATAACAACACCGGCCTCTTTTGCCTTGGCAACGATTGCTTTCGCGCAGCCTTCCATTGCATCAAAGGAAATGAAATATCCGCCGTGTGGTTTGGTCCACTCGCCGATTCCAAGTCCGTTAAGCTCTTTGTCCAGTGTAGCAAGAACCATCTCAAACTTCGGACGAAGGATGTCTGCATGTTTTCTCATGTGTTCATGAAGTCCGTTGATGTCCTTGAAGAAACGAACGTGGCGGAGCTGGTTCAGCTTGTCATGTCCGATGGTCTGTACTGTCATGTATTTGCGGAAATCATCCAGGTTAGCCTTGGATGCTGCAACTGCCGCAATACCGGAACCAGGGAAGCTGACTTTTGAGGTAGAAGTAAATTTATAAACGATATCCGGATTTCCTGCTTTCGCACATTCTGCAAGAATCTCAAGAAGGAAATCCTGATTGTCATCATACAGATGATGAATGCTGTAAGCGTTATCCCAGTAAATACGAAAATCCGGTGCTGCCGGTTTCAGATGTGCAAAACGCTTAACAGTCTCTTCTGAATAGGTATAGCCCTGTGGGTTAGAGTATTTCGGAACACACCAGATTCCTTTTACTGCCGGGTCTTCATTTACATATTTCTCGACCATATCCATATCCGGGCCTTCCGGAGACATCGGGATATTGATCATCTCGATACCGAAGAATTCTGTGATACGGAAATGACGGTCATATCCTGGTACAGGACAGAGGAATTTTACCTTGTCGAGCTTGCACCATGGTGTATTTCCCATTACTCCATGAGAATAGGAACGTGCAATTGTATCAAACATAACATTCAGACTGGAGTTACCATAGATAATGATATTCTCAGGCTCAACCTCGGACATCTCTCCAAGAAGTCTCTTGGCTTCCGGAATACCATCGATCACTCCGTAATTCCGGCAGTCCACACCGGTCTCACATTTCAGATCTGCATCGCCCGCAAGTACCTCCATCATTTTCATGGAAAGATCAAGCTGATCCGGTGCCGGTTTACCACGGGACATGTCCAGTGCCAGTCCTTCTGCCTTGATCTTATCAAACTCACGGTCGAGTTCTCTCTTTAAGTCCAATAACTCTTCCCTGCTCATCTCACAATATTTTTTCATAAGTTTACTTCTCCTCTTTTTGCACAGTTAGTTGTCTGCGGTTGCTGTGTTTCCTCTGTTCGGGTTCTCTGTCTGCGGGTATTTCCACTTTATAGAGCCCGGGCAGAAAATCTCTGCGTACATTTTAGTATGGAAAAGCGCTGTTGTCAAATCTTTCGTGGAAAATCCTGCACTTCTCTTGCATGGCTCTTATTTTTCCTCTATACTGATAAAAATGAGTTGCTTTGAGAAATCCACAGTTCAGGAGAGTTCCTGCTGCTATGGAAATATGATATGAAAGAGGTATAAAACATCATGTGGATTGCAGATGGTTGGAAAGAATATGAAGTACTTGATACATCGAAAGGAGAAAAACTGGAGCGCTGGGGAGATTATCTCCTGGTCCGCCCGGACCCACAGGTTATCTGGGATACCCCACGTAAGAACCGTGGCTGGAAGCATATGAACGGTCATTATCACAGAAGCAGCCGTGGCGGCGGTGAGTGGGAATTCTTTGATCTTCCTCATCAGTGGGAGATTCATTATAAAGATCTTACTTTTAATCTGAAGCCTTTCAGCTTCAAACATACGGGACTTTTTCCGGAGCAGGCTGTTAACTGGGACTGGTTTGGTGAAAAGATCCGCAATGCAGGACGTCCGATCAAAGTGCTGAATCTTTTTGCTTATACTGGTGGTGCTACTCTGGCTGCTGCTGCGGCAGGTGCTTCCGTTACCCACGTGGACGCTTCCAAAGGTATGGTCAACTGGGCAAAAGAGAATGCGGCTGCTTCCGGTCTTTCCGGTGCACCGATCCGCTGGCTTGTGGATGACTGTGTAAAATTCGTTGAGCGTGAGATCCGTCGTGGTAATCATTACGATGCGATCATTATGGATCCCCCTTCCTACGGACGTGGACCGAAGGGTGAGATCTGGAAGATCGAGGATGCTATTCATCCGCTGATCAAGCTTTGTACGAAGATCTTAAGTGATGATCCGCTGTTTTTCCTGGTGAATTCTTATACAACAGGTCTTGCACCGGCAGTTCTGACTTATATGCTGGCTACGGAGCTGAAGCCCTGGAAGGGAACAGTGGATTCGCAGGAGATCGGGCTTCCTGTGAAAGAGACGGGACTTGTGCTGCCTTGTGGTGCTTCAGGACGGTGGTGTTCCTCCCGGTAGGATATGGATGTTTCACTTCCTTATTAGCCTGGATTTTTTTCCTTTTTTCTTTTTTCTTTTAATGTGGCACTTTGGCGTGTGGCGGGTTTCCCCTCCTGGCCACGCAGTTGTTCTGCGTTTTGGATGTGAATAGTTGTTGACAGAGTGCTGGATGTAGCGTGGATTCCAGGGGCTTTTAGTAAGTTGGTTATTCCAGGGGCTTTCCTTTTTTAATCTGTTCAGGCTGTTGGTTTGTGTTATTTCCTTACAACCTAATCTCACAGTTATTTTGCGTTGGGGAATATGTATATTTTTTCGGCTTAGTCTTGCATGCTACGTTATTGGTAGTGTCAGGCTGAGCCGATTTTTTATTTTCGACATACAGGAACAAGTCTGCTATGCAGACTACTTTCCGTCCACCTTAAACAATGTACGCTGCATCCAATGCCGTCGCATCCATCGCCATGTTCGTACCTTTCATATTTCTACAATCCCAGAACAGCGGCGTGCCCGGAAAGGGGGAGCGCGAGGGGGAAAAACGGGCTTCGCTAACTCTGAGTGCTTTCCCCCTCGCAAGTTACCCTACACCAAGTAGTTCCACCAAAAAGAAATCAAAAATAGTAACAAAACAATAATTCTCCTGTTTTTTCCAGACAATTATGCTTGAACCCCCTTTAGAGCAGGACTATAATGAAAGAAAAAGGAGCGTGATCTTATGAAGACGGAGACTTCAAACAACTCTCTCCCTTTCACCTGTACTCCGGCTTATGACCGGGATGCCTGCAAGGGATGTGTCTGTTCTACCTGTTATGAACAGGAATTCTGTGACCGGTGCAGCTCCTGTGTGGAGCAGAGCCATCGCAAGGAACGGTGTAATGCTTATGAAGGTGCTTATAATTACTAACCCCATCAATGCTTCTCTGTCGGAAGTACAAAAAGCCTGTCGGAAAATCCGAGATTTTCCGGCAGACTTTTTTATATACAGCGTAAGCATTTCTTCTATCATTTTGTTTTTACAGGCCAGATAAAGTCCTCATGACCTGTTTTATTTTCTCTCACTTACACTGAATTTCCGTAATATTGGATATTTAATCCAGTAGTCTTCCGGCTTCATATGAACATTTTAAATCATCTTCGTTCCACTGTACCGTCATTTTATTATTTCACTCTTTTATATTTCAAGCATTCTCATAAATTCAGGGAGATGCAACCCAAAACGAATTACTTCTCCCATCTCAAAATTAATCATTCCTCTGACAACGTCTTCTTCAGTTCCTCTAATTCTTCCAGATCAAGCCCTGTCACAGCACAAATCTGCTCTTCTGTAAGGATTCCTGCGTTCATCAGATTAATTGCAATCTGCTTTTCTTTCTGCTTCATTCCCTGCTCCAGCCCACTGGCAAATCCTTCTTCTACGCCTTCCTCGCGGGTCTGTCTCATATGGCGTTCTTCATCATATTCATATATGCTCACTTTCTTCGCCTCCGCACGATTTTTTCTCAAAAAATCTGCCAGTATTCCTTCACTGATGCACTCCGTGATCGCACGCTCCACTGCTTCATCCAGACTCATCTCTGCAGCATATTCTCTAACTCTTGAGGTATATTCCGCATAGTCATGAAGTGTTCTGCAGGTTTCCATCAGTTTCCGGTTGTGGCCTTTGTTGATATTCAGCATGACTGCTGTCAGTTCCAGAGATGGTTCACTCTCCGAAATCGTAAAAAGCTCTGACAATTTCACTTCCTTCCGATCCGGCTGTTCTGCCTGTCCATTGTAAAAAATCACAAATTTCGGTGTTGGCAGCTTCACGGGCCTGCTTCCATAAAGATTCATGTCCTTCGTATAATCCGAATACACATCCGCCACATACAAAAGATATCGTACCGGCAGATTCGGACTGTATGTAGACTGATGCTCATACAGATGCAGACGCATCTCAATAATAAACGAAACATCATTCTGCATGGACATATAAACAGCATTTTCCAGCGTATTGATCTGAAGCAGCTCAGGATCGTCATAACTGGTTCCGTTGATCGCATTGTAAAGCTTCAGCAATTCATTCCTGTCACTGAATAACATTGCAAAAATCCGTGATTTATAAATCCGGTTTGCAGTCAGTACCTCCGTCTTGTTTTCACTCATGCGGTATCCTCCTTGTAAACAGTTGGGAGAATCCCTTTATAAAAAACATCCTCGGAAATCTCCCTGCGTCATCATGTAATATAAGCATTGAGATTTCTTCTTGAATGCCGAACGGCTTTGAATTTCAGATACGGAAAGATTTCCGTATAGAATGATAGAAATGAAATGCTTTTTCTTTAATTTAGCACAAAATGGGCAGGGATTCAAGAATATTATTTCGACAAATTTTGACCTCTTCGGTGGAACTATTTGGCATAGGGCACGAAGCGCCTCGCCGCCCGTCCGCACACATCGGCTCAACCTCTCACTCCCAACACCGCAGCATCCATCGCCCTATCCAGCATCTTCCCACATTCCCAAAACGCAGAACAACTGCGTGGCCAGAGGGGAGGAGCGCGAGGAGGGGAAACGGCTTTTCGCAACTACGAGTGCTTCCCCTCCTCGCAAATTTCCACTGCTTCAAAAGCAGAACCTTTTCACAAAAAGAAAATCGATACAAAAAAAAGAGACCATCAAACCAAAAAAAGTCCAACAGTCTCCAAAAAAGAAAAACTCAATTTTTATTCTTTATTATTTATTCTTTACCTTTTCCAGCATCTCCTCAGCCCTCTGAACCTCACTCTTCTCATCCTGCGGAAGAACAATATTCAGAATAATAGCAAATACCGCTGCCGGTACAATACCGGAACCACCGAAGATCAGGCTGATAGCCTGCGGCAGATGTGCAAGGATTGCTGTGTTGGAACCAAGTCCATAGCCAAGACCAAGTGCAACAGAAACGATCGTAACATTTCTTGGTCCTACCGGCCATTTTGTGATCAGCTGAATACCGCTGACAACAATAGATGAGAACATCATAACAGCAGCTCCGCCAAGAACACTCTGCGGCATAATGGAAATTAATGCTGCAAGCTTCGGAAACAGGCCGCATGCAATCAGGAAGATTCCACCGGTTGCAATACAGAAACGGTTTACAACCTTATTCATGGCAACCAGACCAACATTCTGGCTGAAAGAAGTATTCGGAAGTACACCGAACAGTGCTGCAAAGGAAGAACCAAGTCCATCACACATAACACCACCGGAAAGCTCTCTGTCAGTAGCCTCTCTGTCAAGACCACCTTCTGTAATTCCGGAAATGTCACCAACAGTCTCAACCGCAGTAACAATAAACATGATCAGGATCGGCACGATCGCACGTGCGTCAAAGACCCATTTCACAGGCATCAGTGCCGGTACTGCAAACCATTTTGCCTGGGCAACCTTATCCCAGTTCAGAACCCATGCCTTTGTAGCCTCCACAGTGACTCCTGTATCGTCTACATATGTAAAGGTTGTCGGAAGTATCACCGCCATGATACTTACCAGGATATATCCTACGATGATACCAATCAGAATAGAAGAAAAACTTGTGAAACCTTTTGTTCCATGTTTCAGTGCAATGATCACAACCAGAACCACAAAGCCAACAAAAAGATTCTCAAGAGAACCATAATCTTTTGCTGAACTTCCTCCACCAAAAGAGCTGATTCCAACACTGATCAGTGAAAGACCGATTGAAAGTACAACGGTACCGGTTACAACAGATGGGAAAAATCTTCTCAGCGGTTTCAGAAAACTTCCCAGTACAGTCTCAAAAAGACCTCCGATGAAACATGCTGCCATGATCGCGCCATAAGCTACGATACCGTTTCCCATGACACCGGCAACGCTCTGACATACACCAATGAAACCAGAACTTGTTCCCATAACAATCGGGAGCTTACCACCAACCGGTCCAATCGTAAAGACCTGTACAAGTGTAACAATTCCCGCGATAAGCATCGCATTCTGGAGCAATGCTACCTGAAGCTCCCCGCCGGCTTCGATTCCGCAGGCTGCCGTGATGATCAGAAGCGGGGTAAGGTTACCCACGAACATGGCAAGCACATGCTGAAGTCCAAGGGGAATTGCCACCTTAAGAGGCGGGCGTCCGTCCAGCTCATAAGGGCTGGCTGTTTTTGTCTCGTGTTTTTCCATAATGAATCCATCCTTTCTTTCCCTATGCCTGACAGTAACATGAAGCCAGAAGAAGCCGAAAAACTCCGTCCCCAATGGAAAAAAGGCGGCTATCCCATTCGGAAGGAGCCAGAAAACTCCGTTCCCAATGGAACAACCGCCCTGTTCTCTGTCAGTACACGTATCGTATCTTTTTAGATACTCTTATCTGAACTGTTATTTCAGACTCCTGAAAAACGGGTTCATTATACATTATCTGACATGGTATATCAAGTATTAATTAACATGTTGTCTCTTTTTTAGCTGCTTTTCTCTCGAGAGTCTTTTCCCACATTTCATCTGCGTCTTTTTTCCATACCTCTGCGTAATGATCGCATTTTGCACAGAGATGTTCTGCAGTCTCCGGTGATTGGAGATCTGTGGATTTTGCACCGGAACGCTCAACCATTTTGCGGAGAAGCTGCGGATTCTCAAGCATCGGACATGGACGAAGCATGTTGTCGTTGAATGGCTGGCCTTTATGATATTCCATAAAGATCGGGCTCTTCAGTGCCTCAAGAAGTGTGTTCTCCTTGATATTTGCGTTGGAGAAATGGATAAATACACAAGGATCCACATCACCGTTTGCATTAATATGAAGGTAACGGCGACCACCTGCGATACATCCGCCTACATACTCTGCATCATTCTGGAAGTCCATTGTGAAGAGAGATTTTGTTGCACGGAATTTACGAACACTGTCGTACATTTTGATTCTCTGCTCCGGTGTAGGAAGAAGGTCTGCTGCTGCATCGTTTCCTACTGGCATGTAATGGAAGAACCATGCAAAATATGCTCCGCACTCGATCAGATGATTGAAGTATTCCTCACTGCTTACTGCATCTACGTTTGCAGATGTGTAGCATGTGGAAATACCAAACGGAAGTCCGTGGCTCTTTAAGAGTTCCATTGCATGCATAACCTTCTGATAAACACCATCACCACGACGTCCGTCTGTAGTTGCCTCTGTTCCCTCAAGGCTGATTGCCGGAACGAAGTTCTTTACACGGAGCATTTCCTGGCAGAACTCCTCATCGATCAGAGTTCCGTTTGTGAAGGAAAGGAACTCGCAGTCCGGGTTCATCTCACAGATCTTGATCAGATCTTTTTTACGTACAAGCGGCTCACCGCCTGTATAGATGTACATATATGTTCCAAGCTCTTTACCCTGTTTTACGATGGAATCAATAGTCTCAAGATCAAGGTTCAGCTTGTGGCCGTACTCTGCTGCCCAGCAGCCTGTACAGTGAAGGTTACATGCGCTTGTCGGGTCAAGAAGAATCGCCCACGGTACATTACAGTCATTCTCTGCGGAAACCTTCTGCTGTGTTGCGCTTCCCTTAAGGCTGGCATTTACGATAAAGTTACGAAAAAATGTCTGGCGTACACCCGGATCCAGCTGATACATACGAAGGATCAGCTGATACCAGTTATCCTTTGCCTCGATAGAATGACGGATCGCATTTCTCTGTCCTGCGTACCAGTCTTCCGGTGTTACCTTGTCAACCAGTTCCATGATCTTCGGTATATTTGTCTCCGGATCCTTTTCCAGATAATCCAGTGCTTTTGTTACAGTCGCTGTGATTGCTGCCTGTTTTGCTTTGTCAATAATTCCCATCTCTGTTTCCTCCTTATGTTGTCCCGCCACGCAGTTAAAAGAATTCATTTCTTCTGCTTACAGGTATTTGCTTTTGTTATTTCTTATGTTTACAGGTGGTTCTTAATGATCTTGATCGTCAGGATCGCCACCCAGAAATTAAGAAGCCCCTCAAGTAAAATAGAAAAACCTACCAGCACCATCATTGTTGCTGCTGCTTCAAATGGTCTGATAAAAACCAGAACCCCGATCACTCCTGTCACCAGGGCCACCACCAGGATCTGCCACCATAGTGCAAGACCAAATCTTTTTGCATCTACGGACATCTGAATCTTAAATAGTGCATCTGCCAGGATCAGAATACCAAATACAGAAAAAATAAGATCCACTGCGAAATTTTTTCTGGCGATCATGATCACACCCACTGCCATCAGCAGAATTCCGAAAGCCAGGTCAAACTGAAAGGCCAGGCAAAAAGCATCTCTCGTAAAATAGCCGCTGATCTTGATCGCACCGTACAGGATCAGCATAGTTCCCATCAGTACGCACAGCATCCTTACAGAGCTTTTTGGCTTCGCCATCAGAAAAATTCCCAGTGCACAGAACAGTAATGACATGATGATGTAGATGTTTTTCACGATCTTCAGCTGCTTCAGGTCATCCATACGTTCCTCCCTTGATAATTTTTTCTCATTTACTGACCTGAATTATACAACCCGTTTTTTCCAAAAAAAACAGACAAAAAAGAGCCAGTGCCTAAATTTCAGACACCAGCTCAAAATTAACTGACTTACATTTTGTTATGATCTTCCGGAAAAATCATCCGGAAATTATTCACTTCGGAGAAACTGCTTCTCAAGGCTTATCTGATATATTTTCTCCAGTTTATGCATATCCTCAAGAATATTATAATCCATATCGTGCCGTAACCAGTCCAGAATCACGCCCACAAATACGCATTTATAATATCGGATCACCAGACGCCTGTCCTCCGGATCCATCTCATACTCTCCTACAACTCTGTTGACCAGCTCTTCCACAACACTCTCCGACGCATGATCCAGATAGTCTGCAAAAACATCTCTCTGTATGGAACGGTAAAGATGAAGCATTGCTTTTTTGTTTTTCTGGACTGCGTTGACCAGTATCTCCATACAGTCACTGACTGATTCCGGTGACTTCTGATTCTTCAGAATATCCTTCAGTTCTTCCTTTACAACTGCTTCTACTGCATCCGGGATATCCCGGAAGTGATAATAAAAAGTATTTCGGTTCACGCCACAGCGTTCCACAATATCCTTCACTGTAATCTTGGATAGTGGCTTCTCATTCATAAGCTCCGTCAATGTCTGTAATATAATCTGCCTTGTAAAACCTGGCATTTCCTCTCCCCCATCACAATCTTTCCTCGGGTTATTTCCTTATTATGTCACAAAATTATTAAGCTTTCAAGCGAAAACATCAGTGAAAATATGCCGTAAAATATGTCAAATAACTTTTTTCTCAGACCGGACATGAACAATGCCCTCTGCTACTGTATGATTTCTGACCTGGTCTACCACGATATCGAGATTTTTCCAGTGGCAGCGGAATTTTTCTCCATCCTCCGGTACCCTCTCCAGCACACCACATACAAAGCCGCTGAAAGTGTCGTATTTCTCCACCGGGAGTTCAACATCCATGGCCTCTGCCACATCGTCAAGAATGGCACCACCCTGAACTCTCCAGACATGCTCGCCTGTTTTTTCGATGTCATCCGGTTTCGGAAGATCTGTGCGGTCATCAATATCTCCCACCAGTGTTTCCACCAGATCATGAAGTGTCACGATTCCCACAAAGCATCCATACTCATCCAGGACTGCCGCAAAATAATCTCTCTTCTCCCGCATCTCACGAAAGATCAGATTCGCACGCATGGACTCCGGTACCAGAAACGGCGGATAACAGGCTTCCTTCAAAACAGCCTCTCTGGTTCTGTTATTCAGGCGGAAATAATCTCTGGTATCCAGGATATAAACGATATCATCCTGGTTTTCCCCGCATACCGGATAGCAGGTATGACGGTTCGCTCTTATAGTCTCTTCCCATTTTTCATCAGGATCTTCCATATAAAGGACCACCACATCACGCCTGTGCGTGCAGATCTCATCTGCAGTCGTATCATCCAGGTCAAAAACATTGCGGATCATTTCGCTCTCTTCCTGCTGAATATTGCCCTGCTCATTTCCCTCGCTGATCATCATACGGATCTCTTCTTCTGTGACCTGCTCTTCTTTTTCTTCAGGACGGATTCCCATTAATCTGAGAACACCGTTGGCTGTTGCTGTCAGAAGTACCGTCACCGGCCATACTGCAATGAGCACTGCATGAAGCAGTCCTGCCAGACGTAAGGACAACTCATCTGCATTCTTCATTCCCAGTCGTCTGGGCACCAGTTCTCCGAAAAGAAGGCTCACATAGGAAAGCAGCACGGTCACAATGATCATACAGATCACTTTCAGAACATTCTGTGGTATATCCACTCCGGCTTTCAAAAGGGCTGCTGCCATAGGCTGTGCAAAATATTCCGCTGCAAAAGCACTCTGCAGAAATCCGGCCGTAGTCACAGTCACACGGATCGCCGTCATGAAATGTGCCGGCTGTTCTGATATCTTCATCAATATCTGTGCACGGTGGTCTCCGCCCTCTGCCAGCTCCTTCATCTTCGGTTCATTCATGGACAGAACCGCAATCTCTGCTCCCGCAAAAACAGAGTTCAGAAAGATCAGAACCACCAGTAAAATAATTGCCTGTATCATGTTTTTATTCCCCTAAATGTATTAGTCCCTTGATATAACATAACTGCCTGATTCCGTTACGATAACACAATTGATATCGTCTGTCAAACCTTCCTGTCATCGGAAACCATGGCATAAAAAAGCAGCGGATTTTCTGCTCACTCCGCTGCCTCGTTTTTTTCAATATGATGCTTCGGAAATTCCATAATGATCTCCGTTCCCTGTCCGGGCTCACTGTTAAGCCACAACCGTCCTTCCAGTGTTTTCACCCCATGTTTCACAATAGAAAGTCCAAGACCGGTTCCCCCGACCTCCTTGGAATGGCTCTTGTCCACCCGGTAAAACCGCTCGAAGATCCTCTCCTGATCCTCCTTTGGAATTCCGATTCCTGTGTCCCGCACAGTCACACTGACTACATCTCCGTCATCCTTCAGCTTCACAAAGATCTCGCCGCCACGATGATTGTACTTAATCGCATTATCGCATACATTATAAAGTACTTCTTCCATGATCGTAGGCACTGTATCCAGAACCGTGTTTCCACCTTCCATATACATATGTACATCCTGCTTTCTGGCAGCTTCATGGAGTGTGGTAAAAATATCATGTGTCATGCTGTACAGATCAACGCTTTCCCACTGGTACGGAAGGCCTCCTTCATCTAAGCGGGAAATCCGGATCACATCCCCTACCAGATGAATCAGTCTCTGGGCTTCTTTGTAGATCCGCCCTGCAAAAGCCTTCACATCCTCTTCCTTCACAAAACCGTCCTGCATGATCTCAGCAAAGCCGGAAATGGAAGTCAGCGGCGTTTTCAGTTCATGAGAAACATTGGCAGAAAATTCTCTGCGTAACTGCTCGCGCTCTACTTTTTCTGTCACATCCACCAAAAGTATAACTGCACCTTCTATATTATTTTCACGGGTAACAGGATTGGCAATCACCTGAATATCACTGCCATCCAGACGAAGGATCTTATCCTCGTGTTTTCCTTCCAGAACCTGTTCCACAACTGTGCGGAACTCCTCAGACCGGTTCAGGGAATACACACTTTCCCCTGTTTTCACTTCTTTTACCTTGAGAAGCCTTCCTACACTGGAGTTGCCGGAAAGAACCATAGTATAACGGTCGATCACAAGAAGTCCTTCCTGCATGTTTTCTGTAATAATGGAAAATTCCTTCTGCTGCCTTCTGGCTGCCTCAAGCTGCAGACGGATCTGACGGTTCTGCCTGTATATCTTGCTGAGAAGAGGCTCCACTTCTTCATATACGTCATTTTCCTCCGGATGATCCAGATCAAGATCGTTCAGCGGTGCAACTACCTTCCCGGAAAGTCTGGATGCAAAGATTCCCGACAGAACCAGCATAAGGATCAGCACTGCGATCAGCGGCGGAATCAGCTGAAAAAGCAACGCGATCGCAGAATCCTGGGTACTGGAAACTCTCAGCACATTGCCATTATCCAGGCGCAGCGCGTAATACATGGTTTTTTCGGAAAGTGTGGACGACATTCTTTCATCTGTACCCTCCCCACCTAACTCCGCTTCCCGGATTTCCTTACGGTGGCCATGATTTTCCATAGTTTCCACATCTGCTTCATTATCGTAGATGACTTTTCCACTTTTATCCACATAAGTAATCCTGGAATCGTCATGACCCAGGCTCTGCAGGTAGTCTGTACCTGCACTTTCCACACCTCTGGAAATATAGACAGCCTCTTTTTTAAGCTCATCCATCAGCTGTCCCTGAAAAGAATGATAAAGAATTCCAATGACAAATGCCAGTCCCAGCACTGTAACCAGTGATGAGACCAGCATGATGTATTTGAAGATTTTTTTACTCAAAACATTATTCTCCAACAAAATAATTATCCGTATGACTGCTGCTGTTTCTGTGAGTTCCTGTGATGGAATACTCTACCCACTCGGCAATGTTCACTGCATGATCGCCGATACGTTCAAAATACTTCGCTGCCATGAGAATGTCAAGTCCGATACGCACATCCGGTTTTCCATCGCTTAAAATCTCAACCAGCTTTTCTTTAATCTCATTAAAAGCATCATCGACTTTATCGTCATCTGTGATCACCTGTCTGCAAAGCTCCAGATCACCTTTTACGAAAGCATCGATACTTTCGGTTACCATGCGGACAGTATCCTCTGCCATCTTCCGGATATTAATAATATCTCCGGTAACTGCTTTGTCCTCGATGTGCTTGGAAAGATCCGCAATATCTGCTGCCTGGTCACCGATGCGTTCCATATCGGAGATCATCTTCAGCGCTGCGGAAATGGATCGCAGATCTCCGGCTACCGGATGCTCATGAAGAAGAAGCTTCATGCAGAGATTTTCGATCTCTCTTTCCTGTGCATCGATCTCTTTTTCCGTCTCAAAGATCTTGCCAATGAGAGTCATCCCACCTTCACCCTGAATCGCTTTGGCAGAAAGAGAAATTGCTTTTTCACAGAGACTTCCAAGTGTGATCATCTCAACATGAAGTTCTTCCAGCTGTCTTACAAAACGTTCTGACATAATATCAACCAAACCTTCCTGTAATATAATCCTCTGTACGCTTATCTGCAGGCATGGAGAACAGCTTGTCTGTGTCTGCATATTCCACTACTTCTCCAAGCAGAAAAAATGCTGTCTTATCGGAAATACGTGTTGCCTGCTGCATGTTATGCGTAACCATGACAATGGTGTAATCCTTTTTAAGCTCTACAGCCAGATCCTCGATCTTGGATGTGGAGATCGGATCCAGGGCAGATGTAGGCTCATCCATCAGAAGTACTTCCGGCTGTACTGCAAGGGCACGTGCGATGCAGAGACGCTGCTGCTGTCCGCCTGACATTCCAAGAGCACTTTTTTTCAGACGGTCCTTGACCTCATCCCAGATTGCTGCATCACGGAGAGATTTTTCCACGATCTCGTCCAGCTTCGCCTTGGAACGGATACCGTGTGTTCTCGGGCCGTATGCAATATTATCATAGATGCTCATTGGGAACGGATTGGGCTTCTGGAATACCATACCCACACGTTTACGCAGAAGATTCACGTCCATATCTCCGTAAATATCTTCCCCGTCAAGCTCTACCTTTCCTGTGATGGTACAGCCTTCCACAAGGTCATTCATACGGTTTAAAGATTTCAGAAGTGTGGATTTACCGCAGCCGCTTGGTCCGATAAATGCTGTGATCTCCTTTTCCGGGATCTCCATATTGATTCCCTTCAGGGCATGAAAGCTTCCGTAATGGAGATTCATATTATCAATTGAAATTTTTGATTTTTCACTCATGATCGATCATTATCCTTTCGCAATTTTTCTGGCTACCAGACCGGACAGTCCGTTGATAACAAGTACAAATGCCAGAATGACTACAGCTGTTGCAGATGCCTGGTTTACATGAAGTCCCTCGCTGGAGAGCACATACATGTGAAGAGCCAGTGTTCGTCCGGAGCCCATAAGGCTGTTCGGAACTGCTGCAACAGTACCGGAGGTATAAAGAAGGGCTGCTGTCTCACCTACCACACGTCCGATTGCAAGGATCACACCTGCAAGGATTCCCGGAACTGCTGACGGAAGTACAATAGTAAAGATGGTACGGAGCTTTCCTGCTCCAAGTCCGAAGCTGGCTTCACGGTAGGAATCCGGAACTGCTTTCAGTGCCTCCTCCGCGGTACGCATGATCAGCGGAAGTACCATGATCACCATGGTAAGGGCACCGGAAAGAAGGGACATTCCCCAGTGCAGGGCTGTTACGAAGAACAGCATACCGAACAGACCATATACGATAGATGGAATACCGGAAAGTGTCTCTGCCGTGATACGGATCAGATTTACGAAACGGCTGCCTTTTTTGGCATATTCTACAAGGAAGATCGCTGCAAAAATTCCTACCGGCGCTGCAATGGCAAGGGATACCAGGGTCATGATCAGAGTATTGATCAGTGACGGAAGAAGGGAGACATTCTCCGATGTGTAGGTCAGGCTGAACAGGCTTGCATTCAGGTAGGGGATACCTTTTACAAGCACATAGCCGATGAGGAAAAACAACAGTGCAAATGTAAGCACTGCTCCCAGCAGTGTGAGGAATGCCAGGATTCCTGCACCAGGATGGCTGATGTAGGATTTCAGCTGGTCGCCGATGGAAAGTGTATTTCTTTTTTTCATATTTGTTTCTGCCGCAGGATCTGCGGTCGCTGTTACATTAGTTTGCATGTTCCGCCCTCCTGTTCAGAAGCGAAAGGCTTAAGTTGATGATCAGGATAAATACAAAGAGTACAACTCCTGTTGCAATCAGGGCCTCTCTGTGAAGTCCTGAAGCATATCCCATCTCAGTTACGATATTTGCTGTCATGGTACGTACACCCTGAAGAAGTCCTTTTGGCATACGCGGCTGGTTTCCGGCTACCATGATAACGGCCATGGTCTCACCGATGGCACGGCCGATTCCCAGAACCACACCTGCCAGGATTCCGGATTTTGCTGCCGGAAGCATAACGAAGAAAATACTTCTTTCTTTTGTTGCACCAAGCGCAAGAGAACCTTCATAGTAGCTCTCAGGAACGCTTCGGATCGCGGACTCTGTAACTCCGATGATGGTCGGAAGGATCATGATTCCAAGAAGGATACATGCTGCCAGCATACTGCTTCCGGTTCCTCCGAAGATCTGGCGGATAAGGGGTACCAGGAGAACCAGGCCAAAGTAACCATATACGATCGATGGAACGCCGGCCATCAGTTCAATACCGGATTTCAGCGGTTTATAGATTTTTTTCGGGCAATATCTTGCCATAAATACGGATGTAAAAAGTGCAATCGGCACTCCGATGATGATGGCTCCTGCTGTTACGTAGATACTTGCCACGATCATTGGCAGGATTCCGAATTTGTCGTTGGTTGGTCTCCACTCTGTTCCAAAGAGGAATTTTAAGGGACCGATCTTTCCCATTGCTGGAAGTCCGTTCGCAAAAAGGAATACGCAGATGAGAAATACTGCGAGAACGGATGCACAGGCTGCAATAAGGAAGACGATCTTCATGACCTTTTCTCCTAAATGATTCATAAAACACCTTTCTCTCTGATATGTAGCTCGAGCGGCTTTCCTGACTTTGTCATGATCGCCGCTCTTTGTAAGATACTTCAATCAGTTTCGCAATTTCCGGGAGATTATTTTGTAACGTCTTCCCAGTCTGTGATATCGCCTGTGAAGATGGATTTTACCTGGTCGCTGGAAAGCTCCTCAAGGTCATTTCCGTTGTTTACGATTACTGCGATACCATCTCTTGCGATTGCCTCGGAGCTGATGCCTTTATCTTTCTCCTCGTCTTTCAGATCACGGGATGCCATTCCGATATCACATACACCTTCTGCTGCGCTGTTGATTCCGGTTGTGGAGTCGCTGACCTGAACCTCTACTGTGATATCTTTGTTTGTTTTCTGATATGCTTCTGCAAGTTTCTCCATTACAGGTCCTACAGAAGAAGATCCCATAACAACTACTTTACCTTTTGCATCGCCTGCTTTGTATGCGTCTGCTTTTTCGTCTACTTTGATGTAGCCTTCTTTTTCGATGATGTCCTGTCCGTCAGAACTCATGATGTAGTTGATGAAGTCCTGTGCTGCATCGCTGAGCTTGTCGCCTGTTACGATGTTGAACGGACGTGCTACCTTGTATGTATCATCTGCTACGTTTGCTGCTGTTGCCTCTGCTCCATCGATCTTTACAGCTTTTACTGTGTCGTTCAGGGAACCGAGGGATACATATCCGATGGAGTTCTCATCACCGGCTACTGTGGTAAGCATTACATCTGTGTTGTTTGTGATGCTTGCTTCCTGTGTTGTCATATCGACTTTCTCGCCGTCTTTTTCTTCTTCAATTCCGAACAGCTCTACGAATGCTCCACGTGTTCCGGATCCGTCCTCACGGGAAATTACGTCGATTGCTCCGGACGGTGCAGCCATTACTACTGTTCCCATTACTGTTGTTCCGATAAGTGCTGCTGTTAAGATACCTGCGATTCTTTTTTTCATAATTTAATTCTCCTCTTTCTATATTCATTCGTTTTTTCTTACTGCCTTAAGTACAAGTGCTATTATAGAAATGCCAGGTAAAATATAAAATCGCGGTTCTGTAAAATTTCAGTAAAATAAAAAAGCTGCTCGCGCAGCTTTTTTTATATCACGTATTCATCAGCTTTAACAGCCTGCCAGTTCATGAGGTCTTCCAGGGTAATGTTGTCTACTACACCTTTGATGGCATCGTCCAGTTTTTTCCAGAGGATCTGGGTGACGCAGTTCTCTTCGCGGTCACAGATGGCACCGTTGTCGTCCAGGCATTCCACAGGAGAAAGACTTCCCTCTGTGAGGCGAAGGATCATTCCGATCGTGTATTTATCCGGGGTCTGCTGCAGTGCGTAGCCTCCCTGCGGACCACGGACGCTGCGTACATAGCCTGCCTTATTCAGAATGGAAATGATCTGTTCCAGATATTTATCCGAAATCTCCTGACGTTTCGCAACATCCTTCAGGCGGATCGGCTTGCCTGTATAATTCGTAGCAAGATCCAGCATCAGACGCAGCGCATATCTTCCTCTTGTAGAAATCCTCATATAATATTTACCTCCGATAAAATTCTTGTTTATTCGTTTATATTAGTCATTATGCCATAATTCTTCCTATTGTTAATAGGTTTTATTCGTTATACTTATTATAGCGTAAAACAGCCCAGAATACAATCAAAACCAGCTTCAGGAAACTTACGTTTCACACATTTTTCCAGGAACAAAACCGGCGCTCCGGCAGCCTGCACAGACAGGCATTCAGAGCGCCGCAGATATTCCATCCGAAGCTGGCTTCGGGGCAAAAGAAGCCGCCTTCTGGAAAGGAACTGATACACCAGATATCCGGTACATCAGATTCCAACATGATTTATTATTTCGTGAACAGTGGTGTGGAGTAGTAACGGTCTCCGCTGTCCGGAAGAAGTGCTACGATCACTTTACCCTTGTTCTCCGGACGTTTCGCAAGCTGGATTGCTGCATAGAGAGCTGCTCCTGAAGAAATTCCTGTAAGGATTCCCTCTTTCTTGGTGAGAAGCTTGGATGTCTCAAATGCATCCTCATTCTCCACTGCGATGATCTCATCATAAACCTTGGTATCCAGTGTATCCGGAACAAAACCGGCACCGATACCCTGAATCTTATGCGGGCCTGCTTTTCCTTCGGAAAGTACAGGAGATGTAGCCGGCTCAACTGCTACGACCTTCACGTTCGGGTTCTGGCTCTTAAGGTACTCGCCTGTTCCTGTGATGGTTCCGCCTGTTCCAACACCTGCAACAAAGATATCTACTTTACCGTCTGTATCATTCCAGATCTCCGGTCCTGTTGTTGCTGCATGTGCCTTCGGGTTAGCCGGGTTCTCAAACTGTCCAGGAATAAAGCTTCCAGGAATCTCTTTCGCAAGCTCTTCAGCCTTGGCGATCGCACCCTTCATTCCCTTGGCACCATCTGTAAGAACTACCTCTGCACCGTATGCTTTCAGGATGTTTCTTCTCTCAACACTCATGGTCTCCGGCATGGTAAGAATTGTCTTATATCCCTTGGCAGCTGCAATTGCTGCAAGTCCGATTCCTGTGTTACCGGATGTCGGCTCGATAATCGTTGCACCTGGTTTCAGAACACCTCTCTGCTCTGCATCCTCGATCATTGCTTTACCAATTCTGTCCTTAACGCTTCCTGCCGGGTTAAAATACTCAAGCTTGGCAAGAACAGTAGCCTCAAGACCTTCTGACTTCTCTACATTCTTAATCTCTACGAGTGGTGTGTTTCCGATCAGTTCCAGTGCACTTCCGTAAATTTTACCCATGATGATATCCTCCTTGTTTCCCTGTCTTATATCATTTCCTTATTTCCTAGTAACTATATATGTTTTCTGTGATTTGATTGAATTATATCATAGTACAGGGATTTGTCAATACATTTCCGGCAAAAAAACGCAGGAATTTTTTTCCCGGAAAACAGTACAGAAACACAAGCCACAATGTGCCACAAAAACCGCAAAAAAAGAAACTTGCAGGCAGGGTTTATTTCCTGCTTCTGCAAGTCTCTTTCAGATATATTCTTCTGTTCACACTTTTAATATTTTTCCCAGCTCGCGTATCATCTCATCCACATTCAGCGGCTTCGCAAGAAATCCATTCATTCCTGACTTGTGTGCCTTTCGTCTGTCTTCGTCATAAGCATTGGCTGTCATGGCGATGATCGGGATATGAGATTTCGGGCTGTTCAGATTGCGGATCATCTTCGTCGCTGTGTAGCCATCCATATTGGGCATCTGAATATCCATCAGGATCACATCGAAATACTGATCTGGTTTCTTCTGAAGTTCAGCAACACACATGATTCCATCTTCTACACGAATTACCCCAAGCCCCGCATCTGAAAGAACCGTTTCTGCAATTTCTGCGTTTAATTCATTATCTTCTGCCAGAAGGATTCTCTTCCCTTTCAGCTTCTCTGTAATCTCTGAAATGCTCCGCTCCTGTTTTCGGATGATCTGATCTTCAGAAGCGATCCTGAATGAAATATGGATGGTAAAACGGGTACCTTCTCCAACCTTACTTTCAACCTGGATCGTTCCGCCCATAAGCTTAACCATGGATTTCACGATTGGAAGTCCGAGACCGGTTCCTGCAACCTTCGTCTCTGTGCTTGTATGCTCTCTGGAAAACTCTTCGAATATATGTGGCAGAAATTCTTCACTCATTCCGATTCCTGTATCTTCTACAATCACTTTATAATCAGCCATATTTTCTGCCATTGAAGCCTGTTCCTCAATGATCACGGTTACTTTTCCATGAGGATTGGTGTACTTGATCGAATTGCTGACAATATTCAGAATAATTTCTTCCACTTTTGTCTTATCACACAGGATATACGCATGCTGCAGATTCACATTGCACTGATATTCCAGAGATTTTTTGGAAAGTGAATCCTCAAAAACTGTATTCAGTGCATCCACCATATCATAAATATTCACTGCTTCCTGATTCAGGATCGCTTTTCCGCTCTCGATACGTGCCATCTCCAGGACCTGGTTGATAATGGTAAGCAGAATATCACTGGAAACCTGTATCTTCTTTATGTAACCGAGAGATTTCTTTTCGTCACGGATGTTCTTCTCAAGGAGTCCTGCGAAACCGACAATGGCATTCATCGGTGTCCTGATATCATGGCTCATATTAAACAGGAATCTTGTTTTCGCTTCATTCGCATTCCTTGCTTCCTCTGCGGATTTCTCGATCTGTGCTGTGTACAGCTTTTCTTTGTATTTCCTGTGGAGCACCTGATAGCAGAGAAGTGTTGCAAGGCAGGCGACTGCCAGTACTGCCAGGATTTCCGCAAACATCTGTCCTTTTGTGATCCAGCCATTGTGTGGAACAATCCGGAAATACCAGGTATCATTGGGAACCTTACAGCTTATTTCCAGCGCATTCTTATGAAGGTCGTCGTTTCCCTGGGCAATGATCGTTTTTTCACCGGTGCTGCCGGATTTCTTCCAGATCTGATAACAGTAGGAAGCATCCTGCAGTTTATCCAGTTCGAGATCACTTATAAATTTTTCCCAGTCAAGAACCAGGATCGAAAAGCCCCAGAAAGAACTTTTTCCTGATGCATCAGAAACATAGATCGGCTCAAACAGCAGGGAACCCATTCCGCCCTGATTCAGCTCATATGGACCTGCGATCGTGTATTCGCCACTCTTCATAGCCAGGTTCGCCTCATATTTACGTGCCGGGTTATTGAGCATATCGATCCCCAAAGCCGCTTCATTTCCCTTCAGCGGATAAATATCTTTCACGATTCCATCCGGTGCCAGCTCGATCGTCTTGATGATTCCGGCATCATCTGAGATCATTTCGGACAAAAAAGTAAATTCCTCATCATCCAGCTCATGCCCTTCCTGGATCATATTCCGGAAAAATTCCGAAACAACAAGGTATCTGTTTATCTGTGATTTAATCCTGTTTACCGTTGTTTCCGCTGTAAAAGATGCGCTCAGCTTCTTCTCTTTTACAATATTCAGATTAACTATCCGTACACAGAATATCAGTATGATAAATGAGAGGATTCCGGTAAGCAGGGAATAGATTTTTATTTTTTTGAGAGGTCTGTTTACATTCTCCATTGTTCTCTCCTGATCTGCCTGCTTCATTAATAAAGTGGCAGATGTCATTATATTGTAAACTGTATCTCAATTCTACCATTCTGCTATTTCTTTTACAAGGAAAAGAATCCTCCCGTAGTAACGAATTTATTTCATATAGCCTTCGAAATTTTTCGCGGCTTTATTCAGTCAGAGTGATATCTCCGTCACTGCTGCTTACCTCCAGGCTGGCATCTGCATTGTTTACCTTATTCTCATAAACAGCAGTGTCGTCGTCGCTGTTGCTGCTGCCAGACGATATTCTGCCGGTGTCTATGGAACCATTGGAAGTCTCAAGATAGATATCTGTTTTTTCCAGGCTGTCTGCATCTGTTCCTATGGAAACATCACCGTTGGAATTTTTGATCTTCATATCGCCGTCAAAACTGCTCTTATCTATTTCCAGATCACCGTCTCCAAGTGTGATCTTACCGTCTGCAAGAGCCGCTTTTTTCAGCGTTACATCTCCATCACTGTTCTTCAGCTGCAGCTCATCTGCCTGGAACTCTCCTGCAAAAAGATCTCCATCATCCAATTTCGCTGTCATATTTTTGCAGAGCAGTTTTTCTATTGTCAGGTCGCCATTGGAAAATGTAAGCTTCGCATTCGAAAGCTCTGCCTTCTCCGGTACATAGAGAATAACCGTATTTAATATGTCCTGCTTTTCCGTTTCTTCCATTTCGCCTTTCAGAAAGCCCAGATCATAGTTTATAAAATACCCACCTGTAGAACCATTGGATTCCTTCATTGTGAGTTCACCGTCTTTGTTTCCCCAGGTCAGAGGACTCTCTCCTCCGATTTTTTCAAGTCTGTATTCCATATAGTAATGATCATCTTCTGAAGTGCGGATGTCCAGATCAAAATCCTGAAAATCTACATTCAGATCAGAAAAATCATCGATCTGCTGTTTTTTCATAATGTCCAGATCTTTTTCGGATGAATTTCCGCCGGACACATAGAAATGCTTCGAGGTATATGAAAAATCCTTTCCCCCGGCAAAATATCCGACTGTTGAAAGGACAACTCCTGCCACACAAAGTGCTGTTCCTGTTATCAGTGCTGTTTTTGCGATCTTATTCATGTCTGCTTACCTTCTTTCTCACCATTCTGTTCACCAGACGTCCGATTCCTGTTGCACACCATTTACAGATATATACGGTAAGAACGCCGAACAGAATTCCGGCTCCTGCCAGCAGAAAACCTCCGCCAACCATCATGCAGGCTGCTGCCAGCGAACGCATAACCAGTGTCGCACCAAAACCAACTACCATAATTCCGCCTGCTATGGTGGCAATGCTGGTCACTGCCAGGGAAAAGATCACCGCTGCGATCACCAGTACAACAGCCGCCAGCACTGCAAGGCCGGCGATCAGAAGTGCGATACTTACCGGCGATGCACAGATCACCAGGAATGCAAGCAGTATGATCTTTCCAGGGGAGCGTTTCTTTTTTTCCGGAAGTGCCTTTTCCGAAAATGTTTTCACTGTTTCCGTACGGGAAGCTTCCTCTGCACTTCCATTCTCCACACTCTCTTCCAGAAGATTCAAGAGCACTTCTCTTGCTGCTTCCTTAGGATCTCCCAGATCCTTCATCATCTGCTGCTCATTCTCCGGTCCTGCCTCATCGAAATATTCCGAAAAATATTCCACAGCATTCTCATAGTCTTCCTTCGGAAGTCGCCTCAGATATCTCTTCAGCTGCTCCATATATTCATTTCTCGTCATTTCCGCAGTCTCCCTTCCACGATATCATCAATGGTGTCGCGATATTCTCTCCATTCTTTTCTCAGATATTCCAGCTGTCTGCGCCCTTCTTCCGTGATGGAATAGTATTTCCGCTTCCTTCCCTGGAATTCCTCGGAATAGGTCGTCAGATAGCCACCTGTCTCCAGCTTCCGCAAAATAGGATACAGGGTGGATTCCTTGATCGCAGCTACCAGCTTTACCGTCTGGCTGATCTCATATCCGTAAGAATCCTTCTGTTCCACAACAGAAAGAATCAGGCATTCCGTCAGCACTGCCGACACCGGATAATAATACATGCTCCCACTCCTTTATATAATTATTTTATATATAAAATTTTTATATATAATTATTTTACATATATAGTATCACATTTTTCCACGTTGTCAAGACTAATTTCGTAATTGCTTTTTCCCAGCTCCTTCTTTATAATATTCTACAAATACAAACACCCACCCAGAAAGGACATGAACATATGGAAAAAAAGCCCCATCTCATGGCGGTCGTCCTGTTTCTGACGGGTCTTATCTGTATTGGACTGCTTTTTGGTTTAAGCTATAAGACTTACCAGAAGATCGATGCTGTTGATCAGAAAATGAATTCTGTGATCGAACCGGTCAAAACCAAGCAGAAAGCCCTGAAAGAGGATATCGAACTTTATACAGCCAAGATCGAGAAGAAACAGGCAACCGACAAATATTTACAGCAGCGTTCCCAGACAGAACAGGCTGCCCGGAACAGCAGCACAAAACACGAACGTGCTCCGCAGGCAGAATCTGAGGACAGCCAGAAGAACTCCAAACCTTCCGTTTTCAGTGAAGCCGGAGGTGAAGGATTTGTTAATGAATCCGGAGAAAATACTTCCACAGCAGCTTCCAACGGTCACATTGTAGGCATCGATCCCGGACATCAGAGCGAAAATATCGACATGAGTGCCACGGAACCGAACGGTCCAGGCTCTTCCACCATGAAAGCCAAAGCTTCAACAGGAACACGCGGTTCCTTCAGCGGGCTTCCGGAATATCAGCTGAACCTGGATGTATCCCTTCTTCTTCAGAAAATTCTGGAACAGCGAGGTTATCAGGTCGTTATGACAAGAACAGACAATGACACTGCTATCAGCAACAAAGAACGCGCCGAGCTGGTCACTGCCAAAGGTGCTGAGATCTGCGTACGTATCCACGCAAACGGTGACGATTCCGCGGAGGTTTCCGGTGCACTGACCATGTGCCCTTCCCAGCAGAATCCGTACGTTTCCAGCCTTTATGACAGTTCCAACAAGCTTTCACAATGTATTATCGATTCCTACTGTGCAGCCACCGGTTTTCAAAACCGTGGCATTATCTACACTGACACCATGACAGGCATTAACTGGAGTACCATTCCTGTCACGATCGTGGAAATGGGGTTTATGACCAATCAGAATGATGATCTTAAGATGGCGGATTCCTCTTTCCAGCAGACAATGGCCGAAGGAATCGCCAATGGAATTGACGCTTATTTTCAATAAATAAAGGAGCCTCTTATGAAAAAAAATATTTTCTTATATACTGTGATCGCAGTACTTACCGTTGCCCTGATCGGGCTTGGCGCTCTGAATGTCCGTTCTCTGGACAAGCTTGCCAGCCTTCAGAATAAGGTCAATGAACTGCAGAAGAATGTCCAGGAGGTTTCGGATTCTGCAGCGGAATTAAGCAGCAAAGCAGACCAGCTGGATGCCCTTTATCCGGACGATCCCACTGTTACAAGTGCAGCTTCTGCTGCCTCTGAAGCTCAGAACGATACTAAGGATAATTCCCAGAGTGCAGATACACAGGATTCTGCTGCTTCTTCTGACAGTGCAGACAGCTCTTCCACAACTCAGGAAGAAGGAACACTTTCCCCTTCCAGCGGAAGCAACACTTTTACTGATAATTCTGATTCCAGCATGGATAATCTTCTGAATCAGGTTCAGTCTCTTCTTCCCACAGACAACGGTACCTGGTCCGTATATGTGTGCAACCTTGCAAAGAATACTGACGGTGCCATCAATGATCAGCAGATGCAGGCAGCAAGTCTTATCAAGCTTTATATCATGGGTGCTGTATATGAGGATTACGACAGCCTTTCCTCCACATATGGCAAAGACACTCTGGATAACGCTCTGAACTCCATGATCACAGTCAGCGACAACAATGCGGCAAACACCCTGGTCAATTATCTTGGCGGGGGCGATGATGCAGCCGGAATGGCACGTGTGAACAAGTTCTGTCAGGATCATGGTTACACCAGCACTTCCATGGGCCGTCTTCTTCTTGCAGACAACTCCAACGGAGATAACTACACCTCAGTAAAAGACTGTGGAAAATTCCTCAAAACGATCTATCAGACCGATAAGAGTGTTTCTACAGAGGATACGCTTGCAGGTGCAGAATACATGTACCATCTTCTGAAGATGCAGACAAGAACAAATAAGATCCCTGCTCAGATGCCGGATGGCGTAAAGGTTGCTAATAAAACCGGCGAGCTGGACAATGTTGAGAACGATGCCGGAATCATATACGATACAGCCAAAGGTATCGACCTTGTCGTATGTTTCATGTCTCAGGATCTTAACGATACTGCTGCTGCCCAGAGCGTGATCGCACAGGACAGCCGTATGATTTACGGATATTATAATGAATAGGTCTCTTCTCAATTTAAATAAAAACTGCTCATAGTCAAAAAGGATGATGCATCAATTTCGATGCATCATCCTTTTTTTATCTGATCAGGCAGTCTCCTGCCAAACTGCAAATATCCGTCTGATTCGCTTTAATTCTTTTCTTCCCCTTCTTCATAGGATTTCTCCCAGATCTCAGAGAACACTGCCAGCGGACAGTCCGTCAGAAGACACATAAGAATAAAACATTCATATGGATTTACTATGTAGATCTCACCCATTCCGCAGCGTGCCAGGATTCCCTGAATCTCATCCAGAAAATGACGGTATCTTGTATACGGATCATCGTCTTCCATTTCCTGCGAGATCACAAAAAACTCCAGTGTGATCAGATCAAAACGTTCTACCGGAAATTTGTGATTCAGGATGTTGTTGATCCTCTGTCTGCTGAAACGCTTCTGACTGAAATGTTTTGCCAGAATGGATGCTGACATTTTTTTGAGGTTGCCCATTTTGTTAATAGGAATTCCGCTGCAGATAACCTTCTCAAGATCCGAAGCATTGATATTCTCCGGCTTCCAGATCTTTTTGCCGCCGTTTTCCTCTTCATCCTCCTGATACATGGCTGCGATGATCTTTTTTGCCCGCTCCAGGAGAATCATAAATTCCTGGAACGCCTGGCTTTTTTCCGATTTCGGATCATCACATCTGCCTTTCAGATATGCCAGATACTCCAGAAGTTTTTCCTCGCTGTCCAGACAAAGCCCTGTACCGTAGACGATCTCGCCGGTCTTTTTTTCCACAGGAGTAAGATTCTTATAGATTTCCCGATATTCCTCAGCCTTATAATAGCCCAGATGATTCTGATAGCAGTACCAGTAGATCACTTCCTCCGGATTGTGAAAATCAAAATCCTGCTCACGAAGAACTCTTGTCAGGAAATCTGATACATCCTCCGTGCTCATGCGGAGTCCGAAGCCAAGAAGAAAAACGGTCTCTCTCTTCACCGAAGCCTGTGTCAGCCAGTTATTTACCAGTGAACTCAGCTTGGCAGAAGTCGGTGACATGGATTTTGGCGTGTAGGTTTCCTTAAAGGAGTCCACCACAATATCCTTATAAACCTCCTGAGGTACCTGAGAAAAAGGTTCCTCAAGTTCTGCACGCTCATAGACATATCGTTTCAGATAATCACCGAAAGAGACAAGCTCCATTTCTTTATAAAGATAATGAAAAATAACGTCCGCATCCTCATCCTCAAAGGAATCCAGACTGACGATCTGGCGGAATTTCTGTGCCGCCTTTCTCGTAAACTCAAAGTCCTTCACTGAATCGAAGGCAACTGTCTGTTCAAAATCAAGATCCTGCATTCGATTTCTCATCGTAAATTCTCTCCTTATCCCTTTTATATTATACTCCCTGGCAGAAATTTTTTATCTCCCGGTACTGTACCGTTCTGCCCATCGTTTCAGAGGATTTTTTTCCTCACAGCCGCTGATCTGTGCAAGTACCATGGTCACATTGTCACGGCCGCCCTTTGACAGTGCCTGCTCCAGAAGCTCTGAAACTTTTTCCTCCGCTGTTCCTGTCCCGTTTAAGACAGACTGAATCTCATCATCCGAAAGCATATCTGTCACTCCGTCCGAGCAGAGCAGATAACTGCTTCCTGCCTGATAACCGATCTCCACGATCGAAGGCTCCAGTGTCATGTTCTCTTCCTGAAAGCCGAGATACTGAGTCAATGGCGCCTTGCCCAGCATTTTTCCGCCAATCACATGATCTGTGGATATCTGCTGAAGTTTTCCCTGAAAGTGGCGGTAAATACGGCTGTCTCCCAGATTGCAGGCATAAATTGCCTTTTCGCTGAAGGACAAAAGCGCCATGGTTGTCCCCATACTGTTGATGCGGTTTTCTCTGCTGTAACGGCAGACTGCATCGTTCATATTTTCACAGGCTCCTGTAAGAAAATCTACCGGCTCTTTTTTGAGACTTTTACGGTTCTCTTCGTAGAAACCACCCAGTGCTTCCACAGCTGCGGAAGCTGCCATCTCGCCGCAGCTCTCTCCGCCCATGCCGTCAAAAACAGCAAGTACCGGAAGCTGCCAGTGCTGTGTATGACCTGCCAGGATGCCATCAACTCCCTGGTTGTGCACCGGCAGGCGCACACCGCAGCACCAGAAATTATCCTCATTATTTGCCCTCACCTTCCCGGTGTGGCATGTATATGCATAATCAATCTGATAGGCCATTCTTTTTCCTTTCGTAAAAACCCTGCGACATTACTGCTGAAGTTCTACTACAGAATTGCTCCAGTACTTATCTCCCAGTTCTACATATTCGTCATTGTCGCTCTCCTGATCGTGAACCTTTCCGTCCTTATCGATCCAGCGGATCAGAAGTCCATCCTGATAATAAAAATATTGCTTCTCGTCTCCGCTCCAGACATATGTGAAAAACATCTGCTCATCCCAGTAATAATATTCTTCATAAACACTATCTGCGGAAAAATCCGGATACACCAGTACCTTGGCAACCTGTCCTGACGAATTATAGTAGCGAAGGCGTTCCCCCTCCGAGCCTTCACGTTTATATGTATCCAGAGCATTCGCTATGGTTGTCGCATGTTCACGGATCGTACTCAGTGCCTCTGCAAAACTCTTATCTGAATCATCTGTGGTTCCGAAATTTCCTTTGTCCAGAACGTCTGCATCATTATCTACATAATAGCCTGAACCATCGGTCGGCCGCAGGATCATCCGCACCACCAGAAGTCCACAAATCAGGACAGCTACTATAGCAGCCGCTTTTATTTTCCAGGAAATTCCGATCCGTTTCCGTCCGGTCGAGCTGTTTTTTGCTTCAGCAGACGGCGGATCGCTCCATTCCCGAAGATTCTGTTCGTCAGATAGATTCTCCAGCTCAGATATGGTTCTGACCTTGGGCTGTACTTTCTGCCGCGGAGATCCGGAACCTTGAGATGCAGCTTCTGTCTGTTGCGAAGACTGAGATGATGTATCCTGGTCACGATACAGGTTCGGCGTTCCCTGCCGGTTCTGTCCTGCCACTTTACTGCCAGATTCTGCAACGCCACGTATTATTTTCCGTGAAGAGCTGTCATAATTTCGTCTTGCTTCCCTGATAGCTTCTATATCCAGCTGACTTGTACGTGCAAGCTGCTTCGTAGCACCCTCCTGAAGAAATTTCGGCATTGATTCCGGTACAGGGCGTTCTTTTATTGTTACAGAATCAGAGCCTTCTGTCTGTTTTGCCCTCGGAGATGCTACATTTTCCTTAGCATAACGGATATCTTCCAGCGCTTCCCTCAGTTCATGCGGTGTCTGATAACGCTCTTTCGCATCATAGGCACAGGCCTTCAGAATGACCTTGCCAAAAGCCTCTCCCACATCTGTCGGATACGGAAGTTTTTCCCCGGACATTCTTCTGGTAAGAGCATTCTCTTTGTCCCGGTATGTGATCAGCTGCTTTTCCAGATTCAGAAATGGCAACCGGTTGTGATTCATCAGCTTATAGAGCACCAGGCCAAGTGCATAGATGTCCACTCTGTTATCGTACTTTTCTCCCCTGTACATCTCCGGTGCCATATAAGAATAAGTACCTTTTTTGGAAAGGGTACTCACGGTTTTTTCAAGTTCCCGGGCGATTCCGAAGTCTCCCAGCTTGAAATCGCCAAACCTGGATACAAAAATATTCTCAGGCTTGATATCTCTGTGAATGATGTGAAGCTGTCCGCAGTATTCCAGTGCCTTGCATAGGTCTATGCCCAGCTTCATCACTTCTTTTTCTGTGAGATTTTTTCCCACATAATATTCCATGAAGCTTGTGAGATATTCCATGCGGATAAAAATATCCCAGCCAATCTCATCAAGATATTCCATCACCTTGTAATCTTCAACGGATACAATGTGGGAATTTCCCCTGAAATACTCCATGGTGCTTACTTCCTGAATGCACTCCTCCACCAGATTTTCGAAATAATCCCTGACAGATTTCTCATCACCGGATTCTGAGCGCACACTGTCCAGTTCCCCTTTACTGGCGGGGATTGTGATTATTTTAATTGCAGAGTAAAAAGAACGTCCCTTCTCTGTTCTCTGAGCTTTGTATACTCTTCCAAAAGAGCCTTCCCCGATCTTGCTTATGATCTTCCATTCCGGCCATGGGGAAATCGGCAGTTCCTTGTCCATCGCAATCCCTCCTTTCTCAGAAATCGTTCATTATTCCGTTTATATGCAGAAATCTCCCTCCGGATTTCCGGGGGGAGATTATTTTTATATTAGCAAGGTATTGACTTATTCTTCTACCGGTGCAGTTTCCTCTGTTGTCTCTTCAACAGCAGCGGTCTCTTCTTCCGGAGCAGTTTCAGTCTTATCTTCCTCTACGGAAATTTCCTCAGCGTCCTCAGGCTCCTCAGAAGCAGTTTTTACTTCCGGCATTCCTGTATCGAGAGTAATCTCACTGTAACGCTTCATACCTGTACCTGCAGGAATCAGCTTACCGATGATTACGTTCTCTTTCAGACCGATCAGCGGATCGACCTTACCCTTGATAGCAGCTTCTGTCAGGACTTTTGTTGTCTCCTGGAAGGATGCTGCTGACAGGAAGGAGTTTGTAGCAAGAGATGCCTTGGTAATACCAAGCATAACCTGTTTGCCTTCTGCCGGTGCTTTGCCCTCTGCCTCAAGCTGCTCGTTAACTTCCTCGAAATCAAGGACATCAACAAGTGTTCCCGGCAGGAACTCTGTATCTCCGTTATCTTCGATACGGATCTTCTTCAGCATCTGATGAACGATAACCTCGATATGCTTATCGTTGATCTCAACACCCTGCAGACGATAAACACGCTGAACCTCGCGGATCATGTAATCCTGAACAGCACGTACACCCTTGATTCTCAGGATGTCATGCGGATTTACACTACCTTCTGTCAGCTCGTCACCGGCCTCAAGAACCTGTCCGTCCATAACTTTGATACGGGAACCGTAAGGAATCAGGTAAGTCTTGGAATCACCTGTCTCCGGATCATTTACAATGATCTCACGTTTCTTCTTAGTGTCGTTGATCGTGGCAACACCTGGGATCTCAGTGATGATCGCAAGACCCTTCGGCTTTCTTGCCTCAAAAAGCTCCTCGACACGAGGAAGACCCTGTGTGATATCTCCACCGGCAACACCACCGGTATGGAAAGTACGCATGGTCAGCTGTGTACCTGGCTCACCGATAGACTGTGCTGCGATGATACCAACAGACTCACCAACCTGTACCGGCTCACCTGTAGCCATGTTCGCACCATAACATTTCGCGCAGACACCAACCTTGCACTTACAGGAAAGGATGGTACGGATCTTCAGTTTGTCGATCGGTCCGCCTGTTGTATTGCTTACGCCCTCTTTCATGATACGGGCAGCACGCTTCGGTGTGATCATGTGGTTAGCTTTAACAAGGATTTCTCCGTCTTTATTCTTAACTGTCTCACAGGAGAATCTTCCTGTGATACGCTCCTGAAGACTCTCGATCTCTTCTTTTCCGTCCATGAATCCACGAACTTCCATACCTGAGATCTCTGCTCTGTTCTCGCAGCAGTCAGCCTCACGAACGATAAGATCCTGGGATACATCAACAAGTCGTCTTGTCAGGTATCCTGAATCGGCTGTACGAAGAGCTGTATCGGAAAGTCCCTTACGAGCACCATGTGCTGACATGAAGTACTCCAGTACGTCAAGACCTTCACGGAAGTTAGACTTGATCGGGAGCTCGATTGTATGACCGGTTGTATCAGCCATAAGTCCTCGCATTCCGGCAAGCTGTTTGATCTGCTTATCGGAACCACGGGCTCCGGAGTCAGCCATCATGAAGATGTTGTTGTACTTATCAAGACCTGTCAGAAGGGCTTTTGTAAGCTCATCATCGGTCTTCTTCCAGGTATCAACAACCTCTTTGTAACGCTCTTCCTCAGTGATAAGACCACGTTTGTAGTTCTTTGTAATACGGTCAACAGTATCCTGAGCCTGCTTGATCATCTCCGGCTTCTGCGGTGGCACGGTCATATCGGAAATGGATACGGTCATGGCTGCACGTGTGGAGTATTTGTAACCCATAGCCTTAACAGAGTCAAGTACCTCGGCTGTCTTTGTTGCTCCGTGTGTATTGATAACTTTTTCAAGGATCTGCTTCAGCTGTTTCTTACCTACAAGGAAGTCAACCTCAAGAAGCAGTTCGTTTCCAGGTACGCTTCTATCTACGAATCCAAGATCCTGCGGAAGGATCTCGTTGAACAGGAAACGTCCAAGTGTGGAATGAACATTGCCGCTTAAAACAGTTCCGTCCGGCATTGTCTTATGGCAGCGTACAATAATCTTGGTCTGGAGTGTGATGACCTTGTTCTCGTATGCGAGGATCGCCTCGTTGATACTCTTGAAGAACTTGCCCTCACCCTTGTTTCCAGGTCTCTCCTGAGTCAGGTAGTAGATACCAAGAACCATATCCTGTGAAGGAACGGCTACAGGACCACCATCTGACGGCTTCAGAAGGTTGTTCGGTGATAACAGAAGGAAACGGCACTCTGCCTGTGCTTCCTGGGAAAGCGGAAGATGTACGGCCATCTGGTCACCATCGAAGTCAGCGTTGAACGCTGTACAAACAAGCGGATG
The DNA here is from genome assembly GCF_040096615.1 of Blautia aquisgranensis. Lineage (NCBI taxonomy): Bacteria > Bacillati > Bacillota > Clostridia > Lachnospirales > Lachnospiraceae > Blautia > Blautia aquisgranensis. The sequence goes on along the minus strand of NZ_JBBMEJ010000002.1, from coordinate 250,579 downwards.
AAGTTTGATCGCCTTACCTTCTACAAGGATCGGCTCGAACGCCTGGATACCCAGACGATGCAGTGTAGGTGCACGGTTAAGCATAACCGGATGCTCTTTAATGACATCCTCAAGGACATCCCATACTGCAGGCTCAAGTTTCTCTACCATTTTCTTGGCATTCTTGATGTTGTGGGAAGTTCCGTTGGCAACAAGCTCTTTCATAACGAAAGGTTTGAACAGCTCGATCGCCATCTCCTTCGGAAGACCACACTGATAGATTTTCAGCTCCGGTCCTACGACGATTACAGAACGTCCGGAATAGTCAACTCGTTTACCGAGAAGGTTCTGACGGAAACGTCCGGATTTACCTTTCAGCATATCGGAAAGAGATTTCAGGGCTCTGTTTCCAGGTCCTGTTACAGGACGTCCACGGCGTCCGTTATCGATCAGGGCATCTACAGCCTCCTGCAGCATACGCTTCTCGTTGCGGACGATGATATCCGGAGCGCCAAGCTCCAGAAGTCTTTTCAGACGGTTATTTCTGTTGATGATTCTTCTGTAAAGATCATTCAGGTCAGATGTTGCAAAACGTCCTCCGTCCAGCTGTACCATAGGACGAAGATCTGGCGGGATAACCGGAATAACGGTCATGATCATCCACTCAGGACGGTTGCCGGACTCACGGAAGGATTCCACAACCTCAAGACGTTTGATGATTCTTGCACGTTTCTGTCCTGTTGCATCAACAAGCTCTGCCTTCAGCTCTGCGGAATCTTTCTCAAGATCGATAGCTTTGAGGAGCTCCATGATGGACTCGGCACCCATACCTACACGGAAGCCTTCGCCATAGGACTCACGTGCTTCCTGGTACTCACGCTCGGTGAGTACCTGTTTGTACATAAGGCCTGAATCAGCAGGATCCAGAACGATATAGTTGGCAAAGTAAAGCACTTTCTCCAGTGTTCTCGGAGAAATGTCAAGGATCAGACCCATACGGGACGGAATTCCTTTGAAGTACCAGATATGAGATACAGGAGCTGCAAGCTCGATGTGTCCCATACGCTCTCTACGAACGGCAGATTTGGTTACTTCAACACCACATCTGTCGCAGACAACGCCTTTATAGCGAATTTTTTTGTACTTTCCACAGTGGCACTCCCAGTCCTTGCTCGGTCCGAAAATTCTTTCGCAGAAAAGACCGTCCTTCTCAGGCTTCAAGGTTCTGTAGTTGATTGTTTCAGGTTTTAAAACCTCACCGTGTGACCACTCTCTGATCTTCTCAGGGGACGCCAGTCCGATCTTGATGGCATCGAAAGTCATTGGCTGATATGTTTCATTGGCGTTCGTTGTTTCTGCCATGTATTCTTTCCCCTTTCTTATTCCTCATCATCAAAGGACTCTTCGAATTCGATCATGTCATCGTCTTCTTCCATGTCCTCATCTTCTTCTACATTGACAAGCTCTTCACCGCTGAACTCCTGCTTGGTGTAGCCGTGCTTACCAAAGTACTCCTCATCTCTGCGTCCTCTGGAATCGCCCTCGATAACGTGACGAAGATCAGTATCTCCATAATCAGAAGTCTCCATGATGTGTACCTCTGATCCGTCCTCGCTGAGCACACGAACATCCAGACCAAGAGACTGGAGCTCTTTAAGAAGTACTTTGAAGGACTCCGGAATACCCGGCTCAGGAATGTTGTCACCTTTGATGATTGCTTCATAGGTCTTAACACGTCCGATCACATCATCAGACTTCACTGTCAGGATCTCCTGCAGTGTGTAGGAAGCACCATATGCCTCCAGTGCCCAAACCTCCATCTCTCCGAAACGCTGTCCACCAAACTGAGCTTTACCACCCAGAGGCTGCTGTGTTACCAGGGAGTATGGACCTGTGGAACGTGCATGGATCTTATCGTCTACCAGATGATGCAGTTTCAGGTAGTGCATGTGACCGATTGTTACAGGACTGTCAAAGTACTCTCCTGTACGTCCGTCACGAAGTCTTACCTTACCGTCTCTGGAAATCGGAACGCCCTTCCAGAGTGCTCTGTGAGCCTTGTTCTCGTCAAGGTACTGCATAACATCCGGTGCAAGAATGTCTTTATATTTCTCACGGAATTCCTCGAAGTCTTCCGTATTAACGTAATCGTTGGCAAGCTCCAGAGTATCCTGGATATCAACCTCGTTGGCGCCATCGAATACAGGTGTTGCAATATTAAAGCCAAGTGCTTTGGCAGCAAGACTTAAATGGATCTCCAGGACCTGTCCGATATTCATTCGGGAAGGTACACCCAGAGGGTTCAGCACGATATCGAGCGGACGTCCGTTCGGAAGGAATGGCATATCCTCAACAGGAAGTACACGGGAAACGACACCCTTGTTACCATGACGACCAGCCATCTTATCACCAACGGAGATCTTTCTCTTCTGTGCAATATAAATACGTACTGCCTGATTTACTCCAGGGCTCAGCTCATCGCCGTTCTCTCTTGTAAATACCTTGGCATCTACGATAATACCATATTCACCGTGCGGTACCTTAAGGGAAGTATCACGTACCTCTCTTGCCTTCTCACCGAAGATAGCACGAAGGAGACGCTCCTCAGCAGTAAGCTCTGTCTCTCCCTTAGGAGTAACCTTACCAACAAGGATATCACCGGCACGTACCTCAGCACCGATACGGATGATACCTCGCTCATCCAGATCTTTCAGAGCATCATCGCCGACACCCGGAACGTCACGTGTGATCTCTTCCGGTCCCAGCTTAGTATCACGGGACTCTGCCTCATATTCCTCGATATGGACAGATGTATAAACATCATTCTGTACAAGTCTCTCACTAAGAAGAACAGCATCCTCGTAGTTATAACCTTCCCAGGTCATAAATCCGATCAGAGGGTTCTTACCAAGTGCAAGCTCACCATTGGATGTAGACGGACCATCTGCGATAACCTGTCCAGCCTCAACATGCTCTCCCTGGAACACGATCGGTCTCTGGTTGTAGCAGTTGCTCTGGTTGCTTCGCATGAACTTAGTCAGATGGTAATCATCCTTTGTTCCGTCATCATTCTTGATGGTGATATCTGTAGATGTAGAACGAAGTACTGTACCTGCTTTTCTTGCAACAACGCATACACCGGAGTCAACGGCTGTCTTGGTCTCCATACCTGTACCAACAACCGGAGCCTCTGTTGTAAGAAGCGGAACGGCCTGACGCTGCATGTTGGATCCCATCAGCGCACGGTTCGCATCATCGTTCTGCAAGAACGGAATCAGGGCTGTAGCAACGGAGAATACCATTCTAGGAGATACGTCCATGTAATCAAACATATGCTGCTCGTACTCCTGAGTCTCCTCACGGTAACGACCGGATACATTCTTATGAATGAAGTGGCCTTCCTCATCCAGAGGCTCATTCGCCTGTGCTACATGGTAATTATCTTCCTCATCCGCTGTCATGTATACAACCTCATCGGTTACACGCGGATTGGAAGGATCGCTCTTGTCGATCTTTCTGTACGGAGCCTCTACAAAACCGTACTGGTTGATTCTTGCATAGGATGCAAGGGAGTTGATAAGACCGATGTTCGGTCCCTCAGGAGTCTCGATCGGGCACATTCTTCCGTAATGGGAATAATGTACGTCTCGAACCTCGAATCCGGCTCTGTCTCGTGACAGACCGCCAGGTCCCAGTGCGGAAAGTCTTCTCTTATGAGTCAGCTCTCCAAGCGGGTTGTTCTGGTCCATGAACTGTGACAGCTGGGAAGAACCAAAGAACTCCTTAACTGCTGCAGTTACAGGTTTGATATTGATCAGGGACTGCGGAGAAATGCTCTCTGTGTCCTGTGTTGTCATTCTCTCACGTACCACACGCTCAAGTCTGGAAAGACCGATACGATACTGATTCTGAAGCAGCTCACCGACAGCACGGATACGACGGTTGCCCAGATGGTCGATATCATCATCGTTTCCAAGGCCATACTCCAGATGCATATTGTAATTGATGGACGCAAGGATATCTTCCTTGGTGATGTGCTTCGGAATCAGGTCGTGGATATCACGTTTGATTGCCTCACATCTGTCCTCAAATGTGTCATTTTCTTCCAGAATTTTTTCGAGCACTGGGTAGTATACTAATTCTGTAACACCCAGGGACTTCGGATTCTCAAGCTCCGGCAGATAGTGACGGATATCAACCATAAGGCTGGAAAGGACTTTGATTTCTCTCTCCTCACCCTGGATCCATACGTACGGAACTGCGGAATTCTGTAATGTATCAGCAAGCTCTTTTGTAACAAGTGTCTCAGCCTCAGCAAGGATCTCACCTGTTGTTGTATCTACAACATCCTGAGAAAGCTTGTGGCCTACGATACGTTTATTGAAATGAAGCTTCTTATTAAATTTATAACGTCCGACTTTGGCAAGGTCATATCTTCTCGGATCGAAGAACATTGCCATGATCAGGCTCTCTGCGCTCTCTACTGCAAGCGGCTCGCCCGGACGGATCTTCTTATACAGCTCAAGGAGACCTTCCTGATAGTTTGTGGAGGTATCCTTTGTAAAGCTGGCAAGGATCTTTGGCTCTTCACCAAACAGATCAATGATCTCAGCATTGGTTCCAATGCCCAGTGCACGGATCAGAACAGTGATCGGAACCTTTCTTGTTCTGTCTACACGTACATAAAATACATCATTTGAATCTGTCTCGTACTCCAGCCATGCACCTCTGTTCGGAATTACAGTACTGGAAAACAGTCTCTTACCAAGCTTATCATGAGCGATCGCGTAGTAGATTCCAGGGGAACGTACTAACTGGCTGACAATAACACGCTCAGCACCATTGATAACAAAGGTACCCGTAGCTGTCATCAGCGGTAAATCTCCCATGAAAATCTCGTGTTCGTTGATCTCTTCTGTTTCCTTATTGATCAGCCTTACTCGAACCTTCAAAGGTGCGGCATAAGTCACGTCACGTTCTTTACACTGCTCGATGGAATATTTTGCATCTTTTTCATCGTATGTGAAATCGATGAATTCCAGACTGAGCTTTCCGCCGTAATCTGCGATCGGAGAAATATCATCAAATACTTCTTTTAAACCTTCGTCAAGAAACCACTGGTAGGAATCTTTCTGAACTTCGATCAGGTTTGGCATTTCCAGGACTTCTTTTTGTCTCTGGTAGCTCATACGCATGCTTTTTCCAGTTTTTACAGAACGAATTCTGTTTTTTTCCATTGACGTTTCACCCCTGTTTTTTTATTATTTATTACAACATGATCCCGCCTGACCTTTAGGCAGGCATATCTAGCCATAATATAGCATCCTCCACTTTAACATAAGAAAAAAAGTGTGTCAAGCACTTTTTTTGATTTTTTTTACATTTTTTCAAAAAAAGCTTCTGTTCCTTTTATATAAACGATACGTGGAACAGAAGCCTTTATTTATTTCACTGTATAGCTGACAGATACAGTGTTTCCATATTTATCTTTTGATACAATCCTGATGACGGTTTTCTTTTTCTGCTTCTTTATTTTAATCGCAAACTGTTTCTTTTTGTCCACGGATGCCACATTCAGTCTTGTAAGCTTTCCGGATCTCTGTGCATAAGCTGTTACACTTTTATTTCCTGATGCACTTCCCCAGATAATCGTACTGCGGGTTGTAATCGTTTTGCAGGATGGACGGTTGACACTGGTAAAGCCTTTGCAGTTTTTTGCATATATAGCCTGTGTCCCGGCATTGCCGATGAAAGTATTGGTTTTCATGGCCTGAATAACTGAAGAATAAGCATAAATACCATTTCCCTTATTTTTCTCAGCCCTGTTTCCCGTAATCTCCGTTGCCTTTGATTTCCAGACAAGAATACCACTTTTTCCATTGGAAAAAGTCCTGTTACTTTTTGCCCGTATTCCTCCGGTTGTATATTCAATCTTAATACCGTGATTTTTATTAGACGAAACCGAATTACTGAAAACGCTGACATTTTTTCCTGATCTCACACGAATTCCGGAACCGCCTGTTGCTTTTACCGTATTTTTTTCCGCTGTCGAAGATGCAGCTATAGTCTGAAGGTAAATCCCGTCTCCGTCCACTGACGAAACCATGTTTCCACTGATACTGTTCTTTCTTCCGGAGCCTTTTCCGAATACTCCGTCATAAATATAAATTCCTACATTGGCAGATCCCGAAACCTTATTTTTCTGAATGGTTGTCCCTCTGGAATCCTCCGTGCTGATCCCGAAGTTTGAAAAAGCTGTCGTCTTTTTTACTCTTACCTGATTATTACACAAAACGCCCAGCTCCGCACGGGTCATTCGAATTCCATTGCCATACCCGGATATCTGATTGTTTTTTACTGTGATTCCCTTTACAGCGTAAATTCCCTTCGGGATTATTCCCGCAGATGTGTTCATATTGTAACAGCCCGCTATTTTGATACCACAGCATACCCAGCTGTAGCCACCAATACTGGTAGTTTTTGAAAGATTGATACTGTTTCCGGTTACACGAATGCCACGATTCATTTTTGTATCCGGACCCCCATTATAGCCTGAAGTCTTATGTGTATTTTTCAGATTTGCAGCAGAAACGTCCACCCCTGTTCCAACATTGACCATAACATTATTTTCTGCCACAGAATCTTCATAATTAAGAAATTCTATGCAGCGTTTCTTTACATCACGGAAAACATTGTTTGTGACCGAAATCCGCTTGTAGGTTTTTCCGGACATCATACTGTGTGTTCCTACTCCCGCAAAAACATCCTGAAATGTATTTCCGTTTATAACAAAATCTTCACATGTACTTCCATCATAAGGCTGATATTGAGGAAAAACATTCCCCTCATCCGTACAGCAGTCAATCTGAATACATTCCTGTCCGCCATTTACGTAATTCTTATAATATCCCCGAAATGTACATCCTGTTACTCTGGCATTCTTTACACCGCCAAATTCCAGAAAATGGGATTTCAGATTATTAAGAAATGTAGCATTTTTAATGGTAACGTTACTGGCATGACCAATGCAAAATCCGACAAATCCACCAGGTTCGTCTTTATTCTCAACCACCTGATAATTAAAATTCCAGGTTCCGCCTTCGATAACAACATTCCGGTAACCTGCATATCCTCCTTCCGATTCCAGAGTATTTCCCAGACGGAGCAAAATGTGTTTATTTACAGAAGTTTTTGTAATCGTGGCTCCCTGTGCATATAAGTACATATTGCTGTACATGCACAAAGTTCCTGTCAGTTTATAGCTGCCCGGTGGAACAATAATCTTATATGGCGTCTCATCAGTAGCTTTATCTTTCAGTTCCAAAAACAGAGTATTTAAAGGTGCGGTAATATCCTGCCCGTTTTTTATTTTCAACGTCACCGTCTGATATTTTCCCTGTTTTCCTTCTGCGGCACTTCCGTCCGAAAAGTTTTCTGTTTCTCCTGCAGAAAAATCCTCCCGAGGTAATTCCTGCTGTGCAGATGTTCCTGATTCCTGTTCCGGCTCCTGCGTCAGTTCCTGCACTGTATTTTCATCTGCCGAAGCATTTTTATTCTCTTCCGGCTGAAGCTCTTCAACCTCATCTGACTGACTTGTCAATAAATCATTCTCATTATCAGGATTTTCTTCTGTTCCGGATACGTTTCCCGCTGAAGCTTCATCTTCAAACTCAACTTCTTCCGGTTCACCGTCTTTATTTGAAGTTTCTGTCCAGGATGAGTCTAATCCGTCCACTGCCTCATTTTCATTGCCGTCCGAGAAAACGTCCTCTTCGTCCTGTGTTACAGCTTCTCCGACAGACTGCACTCCTGTTTCTTCCTGATTTTCAGAGTTTTCTGTCCAGGTGGCCGCAGATGCGGGAACCACTGCTCCACTGTTATCGAATACCAGCGGATCCGGTTCTTCCGCCGGCATATTTTCTTCCTCTTCAATATTCTCCTGTTGTTTTTCAGACGCATTCTGAATCCTGATCGCATCCAAAGGATCTATCAATGAATGGGTACTGTTTGCACTTGCTCCCTCTACAGCTGCCGGCATCGAAATTCCAGTCACACCCAGTATCGCAGCCAAAAGACCTGCAGCAATTTTTTTGTTCATATCCTGACTTCTCCTTTCTTTGTTTTATTATTATCCATTCATCTGCAAAAAGCAAGGCATATTATAAAGTTATAAAATAAAAAAAGCTGCTGCGCCGTCGGCAAAACCGACAGGCACAACAGCCTCAAAAACTCTTATTCTGATTGGATTATTTAAGTGTAACCTTAGCTCCCTCAGCCTCAAGTTTAGTTTTGATGTCCTCAGCCTCAGCTTTGGAAGCGCCCTCTTTAACAACCTTCGGAGCACCATCAACGATAGCTTTAGCCTCTTTAAGTCCAAGACCTGTAACCTCACGAACAACTTTGATAACTTTAACTTTGTTAGCGCCAACCTCTGTAAGCTCTACGTCAAACTCATCTTTCTCCTCAGCTGCCTCGCCTGCTGCACCTGCTGCTGCTACAACAACACCTGCTGCTGCGGAAACGCCGAACTCTTCCTCACAAGCTTTTACAAGGTCATTTAACTCTAATACAGATAATTCTTTGATTGCTGCAATAAATTCTTCTGTTGTTAATTTTGCCATTTTAATTTCCCTCCATTTATAAATTTTAATTAATAATCATGCGGTCGTTATGCCGCCAATTGCACGTTGCTGGGATTACTCAGCAGCTGCTGCGTCAGCTCCGCCATTCTGCTCTGCGATCTGATTAAGCACACGAGCGAAGTTTGCGATCGGAGACTGCATGCTTCCAAGCAGTTTTCCAAGAAGTTCCTCTCTTGAAGGAATTGTGGACAGTGCCTGAATTCCGGCCTGATCATTGTAGTTACCTTCAACTACACCTGCGATCAGCTCCAGTGCCGGGAACTGTTTTGCATATTTAGCAAGGATTCTTGCCGGAGCAGTTGCGTCTGTCTCGGAGATAGCGATCGCATTTGTGCCATGTAAATGATCACTGAGGCTCTCAAATGCTGTACCCTCGAATGCACGACGCATCATGGTATTCTTGTATACCTTGTACTGAACACCAGCTTCTCTTAACTCTTTACGAAGAATTGTATCCTGCTCAACTGTAAGACCGCTGTAGTTTACAAGTACAACAGACTCAGCGTTCTTAATGCTGTTGGAGATCTCTTCTACGATTGGTTGTTTCAGTTCTACTTTTGCCATGAAATGGTACACCTCCTTATAGATTTTGTATACCGCCGTCGCAATAAGTCAATCTGTTTAAAAAAGACCTTACTGCTTCGCAATAAGGTCTTGTGTAATCTTAACTCAGAATACTTGGACCTCGGTAGGCGTTTTAATCCTTATGCCTTACGGCACCTACTGTCTTCGGCAGCGTTCTTAGGTACAATACCATAACAGTGCCGGGTGTGTCAAGTATTTTTTGTTGTTTTTTAATTTTTTATTTTGTTCCGAAAATTCTGTCCCCTGCATCACCAAGTCCCGGGCAGATATAAGCGTTCTCATTCAGCTCTCTGTCAAGGGAACCGCAGTAGATCTGCACATCCGGATGTGCTTCGTGGAGACGTTTCAGACCTTCCGGTGCTGCAATGATGCACATGAACTTGATGTTCTTGCCGCCCTGCTTTTTGACGAAATCAATGGCAGCCTCACCGGAACCGCCGGTTGCCAGCATCGGGTCAACGATCACTGCAATACGCTCATCAATAGACTCCGGAAGCTTGCAGTAGTACTCGTGTGGCTCATGTGTCACCGGATCACGATACAAACCTACATGTCCCACCTTTGCAGATGGCACTAATGTCAGGATGCTGTTCACCATTCCAAGGCCTGCACGAAGTACCGGAATGATCGCCAGCTTCTTACCTGAGATCATCGGTGTCTTGCATACCTCGATCGGTGTCTCTACTTCTACTTCTTCTGTAGGAAGGTCGCGGAGTGCTTCATATCCCATCAGGATACCGATCTCCTCTACCAGCTTACGGAATTCATTTGTTCCTGTATTTTTATCACGGAGCATTGAAATTTTGTGTTTGATCAGCGGGTGATCCATAATATAAACATTTTCCATTTTTTCCATCGTGATTCCCTCTCTTTGTCTGTGTTTTTTATAAAGCGAAACTTCTCATTCCACTCTGCTTCATACACCGGAACGCAAGCCTTTCGCTTTTCTGTATTCATCTTTCTACATTATAATATATATGACACTTTTTCAAAAGGGGGAAAACTATTTTCCCTGGCGTTCCAGAACCTGATCAATGGCATAGGCCACGCCAAACTCATTGTTGCTCTTTGTGATGTATTTTGCTGCCCTTTTGATCTCCGGAGCTGCATTTTCCATTGCAACAGTTGCTCCGAAATCCATGGAGATCATGGAATAATCATTAAGGCTGTCACCAAGAACCATCACCTCATCCATGGTATAGCCCAGAGACTCAATATATTCTTTCAGCACCGGGCCTTTCTGTGCCTCTACTGCTGTGATCTCCTGATTATATATAAAGGAAGAAGCCACTGCAACGGCTGGATTTTCTTTCAGCTCATCACTGAGTTTCTCCAATTGCTCCACATCTGCCGCAAAAATGAAAATCTTATATACCGGAGCACCGCTGCTCTCCAGAGAACGGATATCGGAAATCCCTTTCGTGTTTCCGGCGATCCTGCGGTACTGGGGTGATTTCCGGACAATCTCCTCGCTGGTATCTATGTCCATATTGAAAAGACGGATCTGCTGAATAATCCCAGCTTCAATTTCTTTCTTTGTTCCAATACGGTAATCATAGCGATCCGTAAAAAATGCCACAGATACCGGGTATTTTTTTGCCGTATTGTAGACCTCCTCACACAGCTCAATAGAGATCGGTGTACTCTTTACGACCTCCTGCTGCGGATTCCGTACTTCCGCACCGCTGCTCACCACATAATCACAGGTCAGCTCCGTTCCCTTCAGTTCCTCCATGGCGCCGGGAAAATTCCGGCCGGTGGCAACCATAAAACGGATTCCTGCATCGCAGGCACGCCTGATCGCTGCAAGGGTTTCCGGTGCGATCCTGTGGTCATCCCCAAGAAGTGTACCATCCATATCACTGGCAATTACTTTTATCATGAAAAAAAATCTCCTTTTATCTGTAAAAATTCCGGTCAATCATTCTGATCCCCATTATCTATGTTCTTTTTTCGGAGAAATTATATCTTATATTATTGCAAAATACAATAATTTTTGCAGCAAGCATATGCCTTTCTGATTTCGAAAATACATGATATAATAAATCTTCAGTTAAGCCAGTCACTCAAAAAGCAGGAGAATATTATGTTAACTTATTTTTTTCATTCCAAAAGAAGCCACTCGCATCCCCGTTTCTTCTATTTAATATTGTGCACAGTTCTTGTCTGTCCAATGCTTCTTTTCACAGGCTGTGGAAATATCACTGATACAGATAGCTTCAACAACGAAAATGAACCCATCAGTATCAGCAGTATCAAATTGAACACCGCCGTACAGATCACCATTTACGATTCCCAGGATAAAGCTCTCCTGGATGACTGTCTGGCACTGTGCGATAAATATGAGCTGATCTTCAGCCGGACAAACGAGAACAGCGAGCTTTATAAATTAAATCACCGCAAAGATACATCTGATGAAGATTCCAATGCCGTTGGGCAAACTACTCCATATCCGGTCAGCGGCACAGCAGACACTTGGCATATATCCGAGGACCTTGCCTCTCTGCTTTCCGAAGGGCTCGATATCACCAGGGAATCCGACGGTGCCTTTGACATCGTCATTGCGCCTTTAACCTCTCTCTGGGATTTCACCGCAGAGGATCCGAAAGTGCCGGATGATGCAGATATCCAAAACGCCCTTCCACTGTGCAGCTCCGACGGCGTCACCATTGACAAGCAGGATATCACACTTCCCTCTGATGACATTCAGTTCGATGTAGGCGCCATTGCCAAAGGCTATATCGCAGACCGCCTGAAGGATTTTCTGGTAAAAAAAGGCGTAAACAGTGCCATCATCAACCTTGGCGGCAATGTCCTCTGCATCGGCTCAAAGCCTGACGGCACTCCCTTCAAGGTAGGCATCCAGAAGCCTTTTGCAGACCGCAATGAAACAGAGGCTGTTATGGATATCACCGGAAAATCCGTTGTATCCTCCGGAATTTATGAGAGGTGCTTTAAGCAGAACGGAAAATTATATCATCATATCCTGAACCCCAAAACCGGTTATCCATATGACAATGGCCTGATCTCTGTGACGATCATCTCCGACCAGTCTGTGGACGGCGATGCCTTAAGCACTACCTGTTTCGCACTCGGTCTGGATAAGGGACTGAAATTTGCAGAGAAAAAAGGCGTACAGGCTGTTTTTATCACAGAAGATTATGAACTGCATTATACTGACGGATTCCGGGATGAGATCAGGGTTACTGATGTGGAATCCTGAAATATTCAGTTGTTTATCATATCCGGCCAGGAAAGGATCTCTGCGGAGATCTTTTTCTCATAATCCCCGTCAATATCCTCACTTCTTCCTGCCGCATAGATGTTCGTCTCGGCTCCCCAGCCATTATCCTCATATTCCCATACATGGAACTTCAGTCCACGGAACATGAAATCCAGGCTTCCGCAGCCGTCTTCCTCTGTGTATTCGAATTTAATGTTTTTCTTATTCAGGGCATCCTGTACTTTCTGTAAACGCATGCTCCACGATCCTTTCCGGAAAAATTCTCCGTGTATTTCTGGCAGATATCCTGATCTGCCAGTCTGTATTTCAGTATACCACGAAGCATTTTTTTCCACAAGAAAAGGGCGCGGGGCAAGTTATTTTTATTGTGCAGAATCATGAAATATGGTAGAATAAGCTTCGTGACTTTAGCGTATTACTTGAAAGAAACTCAGCGACAGTTATGGGGGAGCAAATCGGTAAGCCCTGCTGCCATGAAGTAATTTTTCTGCCGAATAATACCGGTATGTCAGACTCCTTAAAATTACCGACTGCCAGAACATGTTTGAAAAAAGCTTTCTGTAAGGCAGGAATGATTTTTCAAACACGCTCTAATCTATACATATTTATATGAGGTGAGTTATGAAAGAAAGAGAAAAACTTGGATCCCGTCTGGGATTCATTCTGATTTCTGCTGGCTGTGCCATCGGAATCGGAAACGTCTGGAAATTCCCTTACATGGCCGGACAGGGCGGTGGCGGCACATTCGTACTGTTTTACCTGATCTTCCTGGCCCTTCTTGGACTTCCTGTTATGACTATGGAGTTTTCTGTTGGACGTGCCAGCCAGAAGAGTCCTGTCAAAGCATATTACGCACTGGAAAAACCAGGACAAAAATGGCACATCCATGGATATATCACTCTGATCGGATGTTATCTCCTGATGATGTTTTACACCACTGTTACAGGCTGGATGCTAAATTACTTCTATATGACAGCCACCGGTAAATTCCAGGGACTTGATTCCGACGGTGTTGCAGGACAGTTTACCAACATGCTTGGCCAGCCCGTTACTATGGGATTCTGGATGATCGTTGTTGTTATTGCAGGTGTTTTTGTCTGCTCCCGCGGTCTTCAGAACGGCCTTGAAAAAGTTACCAAGGTTATGATGATCTCTCTTCTTGTGATCATGGTTGTTCTTGCCATCAACAGTTTTACCATGGATGGTGCCAAAGAAGGACTGAAATTCTACCTGATCCCGGATTTCGAGCGCATGAAAGAGATCGGTATTATTTCTACCATTACCGGTGCTATGAACCAGGCATTCTTTACTCTCAGCCTTGGTATCGGTGCTATGGCTATCTTCGGAAGCTACATCGGAAAAGATCATGCACTGCTTGGTGAATCCATGAATATTGCGCTTCTGGATACTTTTGTTGCGATCACCTCCGGACTTATTATTTTCCCGGCATGTTTCACATTCAATGTTGACCAGACTTCCGGACCGAGCCTGATCTTCATCACACTGCCGAATATTTTCAACCACATTCCGCTTGGAAGACTGTGGGGAAGCCTGTTCTTCATCTTTATGTCATTTGCAGCTTTCTCTACCATCCTGGCTGTATTTGAAAATATTATTTCCTGCGGTATGGAGCTTACCGGCTGGAGTCGAAAAAAATCCAGTCTTGTAAATGCCATCGCCATCATCCTTCTGTCTCTGCCATGCGTACTTGGATACAATGTATGGTCCTGGGACTGGCTCAAGGTATTCGGCGGCGCAATTCTCGACCTTGAAGATTTTCTGGTAAGCAACATTCTGCTCCCGCTTGGTTCTCTTGTATATCTGCTTTTCTGTGTTTCCAAACGGGGCTGGGGCTGGGAAAACTTCACAGAAGAAGCCAACACCGGAAAAGGCATGAAGATCCGGAAATGGATGCGCGGATACATCACTTATATCCTGCCGCTGATCATTCTGTTTATCTTCTTCTTTGGTCTGTACGACAAGTTTTTTGCATAAAAGATTCCCCTGTGCGAATAGCAGATATTTCATGTTCTGCATTCACACAGGGGATTTTTTATAAATCAGACGATACTTATTTGCTTTTTTTATAATCCGACAGTATCGCTTTTTTCTGACCATAATCAATAGTGAGGGTATACTCCATTCCAGGTTCCAGGATCTCGATTTCTCCCAGGTTTGCGTCATGTCCCTCCAGCATCATGCAAATCACCCGAAAAACTCCCGGCAGCAATCCGATGTCCGGCTCACCTACATCCATTGAACCTTGAACCACATTATCATTACGCAGAAATATGATCATATCCTGCTGGTACTGTTCCGCGTTTTCATAAACCATATGAAGAGTTACACGGTATTTGGAACGCTCCTCTTCATCCATATGGTCACTGGGCTCCGTGACATATTTCTCATAATAATCTGCACGGTCATTAATATCTGTTGTTTCCGAATTTAATTTTTCAGGATCCAGTTTTTTGATCTTCTGATCGTCCCGACCTGTCATATTACATCCGCTGATAAATATTATACAGCATAAAATTAAAATACTAATTCTTTTTATCATGGGATTTCTTCCTGCACTTTTCTACTTTTTTATAAAATGCTTCCGCTTCTGTAGTCGGAAATTCATCAAACATATCATCATATTTTTCATTCCATTCTTTTGCCTTTTCTTTCCAGTTTGTCATCTGTTCTCCTTCCATTACTATTCTCGCTTTCCAAGCAGCTCCAGTACTTCCTCTCTGCTGATCAAAGCCTGTCCGATTCCCTCTCCGCTTAAGATCTCGTCAGCCAGTTCCCGTTTCATTTCCTGTAAAGCGCGAATGCGTTCTTCTATGGTGTCTTTCATAAAAAGCCGGTAAACACTGACAACATTCTTCTGGCCAATGCGATGGGCTCGGTCTGTGGCCTGGTTCTGCACGGCAAGATTCCACCAGGGATCATAATGGATCACGATATCTGCCGCAGTAAGATTTAAGCCTGTTCCTCCTGCTTTCAATGAAATGCAGAAAACAGAAGTATCGTCTTCATTAAATGCCTGTACCATCTGCGCACGTTTTTCCTTGGAAGTAGCCCCCGTCAGCATATAAAAAGAAACCTTTGCTTTTTTCAGACGAACAGCCAGCACATCCAGCATGGTGGTAAACTGGGAAAAAAGCAGGATCTTATGTCCGCCGTTCACCGCATTCTGAACCAGCTCCATGCACATCTCCAGCTTGGAAGAATTCCCTTTGTATCCTTCATATACCAGTCCCGGATAACAGCAGATCTGCCGCAGCCTTGTGATCTCCGCAAGGATCTGCAGCTTGGAGGTACGGAATTCCGCATCGGACTGCATTCCCAGCATTAGCCGGAGCCGTTCCGTATGAGCCTCATACAGCTCCTTCTGCTCGCTTTCCAGCGGAGAAAACATATCTTTTTCAAGCTTATCCGGAAGATCCTTCAGCACATCCCTCTTCAATCTCCGCAGCACAAAAGGCCGGATCATTTTCTGCAGGCGTTGCATTGCATCCGAATTGCTGTACTGCACAGCCGGAAGCTCGATTTCCTTACGAAATTTTTCGTAAGAATAAAGGAAACCCGGCATCAGAAAATCAAAAATACTCCACAGCTCACTCAGCCTGTTCTCCACCGGTGTTCCAGTCAGCGCCAGACGAAATTCCGACCGTACCTCCTTCACAGCTTTCGCGGCCTGTGTCCCGTGATTCTTGATATACTGAGCCTCATCAATGATCTGCACAGCAAAATCCAGCTTCTGGTACGCCTTCAGATCCCGTTTCAGAAGGTCATAGGAAGTGATCAGAACTTCCCGTCCTCCCGCATTTCTGATCAGATTCTTCCGTTCCTTCACATCACCGGCGACAACGGTAGCCGGAAGTCCCGGAGCAAAACGTTCGATCTCGCTCATCCAGTTAAACACAAGCGAAGCAGGCGTTACCACAAGCGCACGTCTGTTTTCTCCTGGTCTGGACTCCTGAAATTCCGACCAGAGAAACGCAATCACCTGGAGAGTTTTTCCAAGTCCCATATCATCTGCCAGGATCCCTCCAAACTGATTATGCTTCAGGGTTTTGATCCAGTAAAAGCCCTCTTTCTGATAGCCCCGAAGGATTTTTTCCTGCTCCCTGGGAATCTGAAATTTATGTTCCTCCATTGTCTGCATGTTCCGGATCAACGCACGGAAGGTATTATCCTTCTCTACCTTGATCAGATCGCCTCTCTTCAGCTGACTGTCCAGATACATGGCACGGTAAGCCGGAACCTGAGTCTTTCCTTTTTTCAGTTCACTGTCACTGATCTGCATTCCATCCTTCAGAACAGAAAATTCCCGGAGCTGACCATCGGAAATATCCAAAAAGCTGCCATCCTTCAGACGGAAATATTTTTTTCTGCGGTCGTACCTGGAAAGGATATCAAAAAGCTGCGCCTGATCCATCCCCTCCACATCCAGATCCAGGTTCAGAAGTCCGGCTGAAAGAGACACACCAAGACGGATTCCGGGCATTTTCATTACACGCATCTGCCTGATTGCCTGGGAAATGTAGACTGTCCCGATTTTCTGCATGGCAGGGATGCCCTCTTTGAGGAGCTGGTAGAGTTTTTCTTCGGAGCTGTCCATATTCACAGACGCGTCTTCTCCGTTTAAATTTTCATATTCCCCGGTACGGCAATCCAATGCCAGCTCCATCCTCTGTGCATCATATCCGTTAAAATACTTCGACAACAGCACAAATACGCCCATCTCCCCGGGAATATCCCTGGTGCAGGCAGACACATCTCTGTCAAAAACCGAAAATTTATCCTTCCCGTAAACAGAAAACGCCTTACAGGTAATCCAGTCACGCTCCGGTGCATCCAGATAGATCTCATATGCAGCCTTATAGCATTCAAGACCTGTTTTTTCCGGGAAATCCCTGAGATCACAGTGGAAAAATTTTTCCAGGGAAGGAAGCATTTCTCTCACAAACGCAGACATATCCGGCTCATCAATAAAGCCTCTGCCTGCCGGAAGCCGCTCCAGACAGGTGGCAAATTCCTCCACTACCCCAAGCTCCTGCCTGGAAACCAGATATACCTTCGCATTATCAAAATACATATGATACCGTATGCCTGTTACACTGTATACAGGTGGGATTTCCAGAGATAATCCCTGATCTTTCTTCCGTATCGTCAGTATTCTGTCCGGAATTTCTCTGACAGCATGCCATGTTGTTTCCGGATCATTGTTCATTTTAAACTTGAAACTATTTTCACCAAGTATAAGAAGCAGATCTTCAAGTTCTTTTCTGTCAACGGTAAGATCCCTCACCTTTACCTCTGTAGTTATTTTTTTCAGCTGTTCATACCTGGCCATGTAAGTGCCGTGATGATTTTCAACCCATTCCCGGATAAATGACAGCACGCCTCTGGATTTCTCCGAAAAGGCTTCATCTGAATGGATAAATTCCAGATTTTTCCCATAAGAAACCTTCTCATTATGATCCAGGTTCCACACAAAGGCCAGCACATCCTTAAGGATATATTTTTTCTCACAGCCAATGCGGAATTCCACAGTAAAGCAATTTCCCACAGAATTGAATTTCAGACAGGTTTCCAGCTCCACCCTGCCAAAATACGGATCCCCGGAAAATGGGAGCATACGGCTGTACATCTGACGATTAAGAATACTTTTTAACTCAACGGTGGTTTTCGTTGCAGGCTGCCCAGATCCGGATACAGCAGCCGGAAATTCTGTTCCGCTAAATATCCCTGCCAGTTTCTGATCTTCATCCTGTTGTTTACGGACTTCCACACGCTCATAAGCCTTACGGTCTCCATACTCCAGAAGCACTGCAACGCAATGCTTACAGATCCCTGAATAGCTGCGAAATGCCGGGCAGTCACAATATACTTTTTTTATGCGATCCGCTTCTGTATCATACTGAAAGCCTGTATTGTATACATTACGCCCACTTCCCTTCACCGCTGCGGATATCTTATCCACAGCTCCTTCAGACTTAATATCCAAAGACTGGATTCTCTTTCCGGTACGGTAAATATCAAGGCCTCTCTGATATGCCGTTGTATTACAAAGTGCCCGGATGGCTGTTCGTTTAAGCATGTATCTTTCCCTTCTTTTCTTATCACATTTCTTCCATTATAAAAGGAGACCTGCACTGTGGCAAGTCTCCTTTTAGTACTCATTGATATCTCATTCCTGATCTGCCGGTGGTGTAATCCACCACCATTCTTCACCCATTTCGTGAATTACTTTCCCATCAAAGCAACAATCTTCTCCTTCAGCTCCCGCGCATTCTTCTCTGGATCCTCTGCCTTCATGATCGCAGAAACAACCGCCATACCACTCATGCCTGCGCCCTCAAGCACATCCATATTCCCGGCATTCAATCCCCCGATCGCAACCGCCGGAATCGGAACCGCCTCACAGATATCCTTCAATGTAGAAACCTTGGTAAGGATCGTCACAACCTTAGTAGTAGTAGGATAAATCGCCCCCACACCAAGATAATCCGCACCATCCTCATAAGCCTTCACAGCAGCCTCCACCGTCTTGGCAGTAGCTCCCACGATCTTATCCGGTCCCATCAGCTTCCTTGCCACAGCAACCGGAATATCAGAAGCCCCAACATGCACACCGGCAGCATCACAGGCCAGTGCCACATCCACACGATCATCAATGATCAGCGGCACCTGATAACGATCTGTGATCTCCTTCACCTTAAAAGCCTTATCCAGATACTCACGTCCACCCTTATTCTTCTCACGAAGCTGAACCAGAGTCACACCACCCTTACAGGCCTCCTCAACCGTACGGAGCAAAGACTCCTCCGTATGATAAGAGCTATCCGTCACCAGATACAACGTTACATCCAAATCTTTTCTATCCATCCTGATCCCCTCTTTTTCAGTACATTTCAATCTTCAGCAAATCCAGCAGCTGCCGATCCGAAAGCCCATAGATCTCATCCAGCAGATTTGCCTGAAAGCTTCCCGGACCGCGGGAAATCTTCTTTGCCTCCTCACCGGCGATACCCATAAGTGCAGTACCAAGAACTGCCGCAGCCAGATAATTTCCGGATCTCCCATTTAATCCCATCTCACCAACAGACCAGACACCTGTCTCTATACTGTCCGTCATCTCTTTCGCAATATTATCTTCGCACCCCGGCAAAAACGCCGCAGTCAGTGCACCGACCATACAGCCGGTTCCTGTGATCCCGGATAGCGCCGCACTGCCATTTTGTACCAGAACAATCCGTTCACCATCTGTAACAAAATCCTGTTTCCCGGTAGCCAGCACGATTGCCTGATTACTCCTTGAAAAAGCCTTAAGCACCTCACTGACTCCATCGATATTTTCCTCAGTCAGGGCATCCTCTACACCCGCATCGATCCCGATCGCATGGGACGGCAGCCCGGAAACAGCCAGAAGCTCTGACATATTTCCTTTCAGCACTGCCGGATGACCGATCCTTAAAAGCTCCCGTGCCAGATCCAGCCTGAGATCACTGCAGGCAACCCCTACCAGGTCCAGCAGAACCGGAATCTTATTTTCCATCGCTGTTTTCATAGAACGCTTCATTGACTCGATCCTGGCATCGGTAATATTCCCGAGATTCAGCATCAGCGCACCGGCCGATGCCGTAATATCTGTCACCTCTGCCGGATGCTCCGCCATGATCGGCCTTGCACCTACTGCAAGGACCACGTTGGCACAGTCATGGATCGAGATCGGATTGGTGATGCAATGGATCAGAGGCTTTTCTTCTTTAATTCGCTTTCGCAGTTGTAAAATTCTTTGTCTCATATGTTTTTGAACCCAAAGCTGCCTGGAATTTCACCAGAAGGCCTGCTTTACTCAGAGCCTTCAGGAAAATATAGGCAACACATCCTCCCATTGTGGTTGCTGCAAGGAACATCGGCGTATAATAAAATGCTGTCAGTCCGCCTCTTCCCATCAGGAATGCCATCACCGGATAAGAAACCATGGACCCGATGATACCTGTTCCAAAGATCTCACCGATCACCGCACAGATGATCTTACCTTTGGAAAGTCTGTAGAACACACCTGAAAGAAACGCGCCAAATACTGCACCTGTCAGTGCAAGTGGCGGGATTCCCATAAACATCATACGGATCACGCCGATCATGGTCGCGCAGAGAAGTGAGTACCACGGTCCCATCAGAACCGAGCATACGATATTGACAAGATGCGCCGTGGGGCACATTCCCTCAATCCTCAGAATCGGTGAAATAACGACACCGATCGCAACCATCATTGCCAGCATTACCATACGAAGCGTGTGCATCCTTTGTTTTTCCATAGTGTTTTTTCCTCCCTGAAATATCAGGCAGAGCCCTGTCGGAGCCCAGGCAAAAATATCCCGGCTACGGCAGTCTGCCAATAACTTTTGGCGGTCGAAGTTCCCTTACTTCCTCTCACTCCGAAAACACGGATTCCCATCGCTTACATGATCCTTCCGGAAAAATCCTCCGGAATATCACTCTCCTGCCAGACATTAAGGCGCTCCCCTTCCTGCCCGCTCGCCGCAGAAGCTCCACATGCAATCTCTGTCACCTTCATATCCGCAACACATTGCCGGATCATCCCAGTTCCATCCCTGCATCGAAAAAGAGCGCATCCCATGGCAAACTCCACGGAGACACGCTCTTATATCACAATCCCTCCGTTGGCATTACCCAAATCAGGTACGGTCGAAGATCTATCTTCCTCTCAGCCTGTCACACAAGCTCCCGCTGGCTCTTTTCTTTTCTGTTTTTCAATATAGCACACACCTATCCCGTTGTCAAACTTCTCTTATTTCGAAATCTCGTCGATCAGACGCAGCTCCTCAGCTGTAAACGGTGCACAGTGGATCGCCTTCACATTATCAAGGATCTGCTGCGGCTTGGAAGCTCCGATGAGCACGCTGGTAACTTCCTTATGCTGAAGCAGCCAGCTAAGTGCCATATCAGCCAGCTTCTCTCCACGCTGGGCTGCCAGATCGTTCAGTCGCCGGATCTGATCCAGACGCTCCGGCGTCAGCACACTTTCCTTAAGGAATCTTCCGTCTTTACGAATACGGCTGTCCTCCGGGATTCCGTTCAGGTAACGGTCTGTCAGCTGTCCCTGAGCAAGAGGGCTGAAGGTGATCAGGCCTTTTTTCAAAATGCCGGTGGTTCTCTTGAGACCGTTTTTTTCCACAGTTCTGTCAAAAATAGAATAACGGTTCTGGTTGATCACAAAGGGGCATTTCAGCTCCTTCAGGATCGCTGCTGCCTGGCTTAAGGTTTTTCCATCATAATTGGAAAGTCCCACATAGAGAGCCTTACCCTGCTGAACCGCTGTTGCCAGCGCCCCCATAGTCTCCTCAAGCGGAGTCTCAGGATCCATTCTGTGATGGTAAAAAATATCCACATATTCCAGACCCATGCGCTTCAGGCTCTGGTCAAGGCTCGCCAGAAGATACTTGCGACTGCCCCAGTTTCCATAAGGACCCTCCCACATATCATAGCCTGCCTTAGTTGTGATGATCATTTCATCACGGTAAGGCATCAGTTCCTCTTCCAGGATCTTGCCGAAATTCCGCTCTGCACTTCCGTATGCAGGTCCGTAATTATTGGCAAGGTCAAACTGTGTGATACCATTGTCAAAAGCCGTGAAACACAGCTGCTTCATGTTTTCATAATCAGAAGTATCTCCGAAATTATGCCATAATCCAAGAGACACCTTCGGAAGCATCAGACCGCTTTCACCGCAGCGGTTATACTCCATGGTTTCGTATCGTTTCTTTGCAGGTGTGTACATAAAAACCTCCCATAATGTAGCATGATTTACATTTTCTGTAACTGCTTTTACTATACTTCACTGACCCTTATTTCGCAAGACGGATCATATTCCAGCTGTGTTTTTCAAAAACTGCTTCCAGTTTTCCGCCGTCCAGCTTTGAGCATTCTGCACTGGCTTTTACAGGAACTACATTCTCTGGCTGCGTCTCTGTATTGACTGCCTGAAGATTATCGTTATTCAGCACGATATGCTCTACAATCTTATATCCCTCAAACTGTCTCAAGTCACAGGAAACTTCCATATCCTCATCCAGACTCTTATTCACTGCAAAGATCGTCAGTGTATCCTTTTCCTCATCCCAGACGCAAACGGAATCCAGATACGGAGCCTCACCATAAGTTCTGCTCTCGTATACCGGTGTGAGAACCTGTGTATTCAGTACCGTTCCTCTTCCATAAACACTTGTCAGCATATATGGATAAAAAATCGTCTGACGCCATGCACCTGTATCAGAGGTCATGATCGGTGCGATAACATTTACCAGCTGTGCCATGCAGGCAATCTTTACACGGTCTGCATGACGGAGAAGTGTGATCAGCATGCTTCCTACAAGAAGTGCATCCTCAAAGTTATAAACATCCTCCAGCTGATGTGGTGCCTGTACCCATTTTTCCAGCTTCTTATCCTGTTCATTACTGTGATACCATACGTTCCACTCATCGAAAGAAAGATCGATCTGTTTTTTTCCATGCTTCTTTGCTTTTACAGCATCGCAGATAGAAACCACACCTGAAATAAAATCATCCATGCCCTTGGAGCTTGCCAGGAAATCTGCAGTGTCTCCCGCTGCATTTCCATAGTACTGGTGAAGTGAAAGATAATCCACCTGATCGTAAGCCTCGTCAAGAACCGTATACTCCCAGGAACCGAAGGTAGGCATTTCCAGATTGGAGCTTCCACATGCAACAGTCTCAACCTCCGGATCCATAAATTTCATCAGGCGGGCAGTCTCTGCTGCAACTCTTCCGTACTCTGCCGCGGTTTTATGCCCCATCTGCCACGGGCCGTCCATCTCGTTTCCGAGACACCATAATTTAATATCATGCGGCTGTTGATAGCCGTGAGCCTTACGGAGATCACTGTAATAGGTACCACCCTTAAAGTTACAGTATTCCAGAAGATTTTTCGCATCCTCCGGTCCTCTTGTTCCCAGGTTCACCGCCATCATCACATCACTGCCGGCTTTTTTTGACCAGTCCACAAACTCATTGAGACCAAACTGATTGGTCTCGATCACGCCCCAGGCCAGCTCCGGTCTGGACGGACGCTGAGCTTTCGGCCCGACACTATCCTCCCAGCGGAATCCGGATACAAAATTTCCGCCCGGATAACGGACAATAGGAACCTGAAGCTCCCTTACCAGCTCCAGGGTATCCTTACGGAAGCCCTGCTCATCAGAAAGGGGACTGCCTTCCTGATAAATGCCCTCATAAACCGCACGTCCGAGATGTTCTATAAAGGAACCAAAGATCCTTTTGTCTGTTTTTCCGGCGAGGAAATATTTGTCCACGATGATCTGCGCTTTTTTCATTGTAAAAACCCTCCTGTGATAGAATTATCATTCAGGAAACTACCATTCTGTCTATCATTCTATCATTCCATCAGGCTTATGTCATTTCTTTTCTCAGGAAATATAATGATTTTTCAAAAAATTTCCACACTTCTGATCACAGTGCCGCATTACACTTCTCATAAGCAAACAGTGCCGCACCCAATGCACCACAAAGCTGTGCTTCATCACAGATATAAAGCTTCGCACCCAGCTTCTCCTCCAGTGCCTGGATGATACCTTTATTTCTGGCAACACCACCGGTCATCATATATTCGCCCGGATTTTTTTTGCCAAGGCGGGCAGCAAGGGCACCAACCTTGGAAGCAACCGACATGTTAAGGCCATGAATGATATCTGCCACATCCTTATTCTGTGCAACCAGAGAAACTACCTCAGACTCCGCAAAAACGGTGCACATGCTTGAGATCACCACGTTCTCTTTCCATTCCAGGCCCTTTGTGCTCATCTCCTCAAGAGAAAGTCCCAGTGTACGGGCCATCATTTCCAGGAAACGTCCGGTTCCCGCCGCACATTTATCATTCATAAGAAAGTTCTTTACTGCACCGTTGTCATCAATGCTGATAGCCTTGATATCCTGACCACCGATATCAATAACTGTACGCACATTGGGATTCAGATAATGGGCACCCTTTGCGTGACAGGTGATCTCTGTGATACTGTCATCACCACTGTCAATATAGGCACGTCCATATCCGGTAGTAACGATACGCACGATATCTTCTTTCCTGATCCCTGCTTTTTCCACGGCCATCTCCAGGCTCTTCTCTGCACTCATCATAGCGCCGCCACCTGTGGGAATGATCATGGTCGATTTAATCTTTCCGTCTTTATCCAGGATCACAACATCCGTACTTGTGGAACCGCTGTCGATCCCTGCCACATAATAAACTCCTGATTCCATTTTTTTTCTTATCTCCTCGCTGATTCCTTTTGATGGGTCCATATCCTCAGAGCCTTCCAGGGTCTCCGCAAAAGCCTGCACTCTGGTAATAAGCTGTCCTGCACTCTGGCTTGTAAAATCTGTCTCGATCTTCAGAAGCGGAACCTTGATATCTCTCTTGATACTTGCATATTCAAAACCATAATAATCACAGAACTTGATGGTATGATAAATAATACCCTTCAGATTCGGATCCAGATACAGCCGGTTTCTTCTGGTGCTGTTATTCATACGGAAACAGGGCATCTGGGAAAGAAGTGCATCCGCATAAGCCAGGAACATGGCATCGTCTTCCATTTTTTCCAGTTCCTCACGGATCACTGCAAGACGTCTTCCGCCTGTACAGGTCAGGTTTTCCACATCCATGCGGATATTATCCCGGATCATTTTTTCCAGGATACCGCTGACACGGACACCCAGAACGCCAATGTATGGCTGGTTATCCACATCTTCATGGGAAAAAGCGTTCAGAAATCCACTTTTATCGAAGGTTTTCCCCGAAAATTTCTCATAAGCTTTCTTAAGACGGTGGATACCCTGGGCAAGCTTCACCTTTTCACAGTCGTTATCCTCATGAGGCATGTCCAGCATATACAGAAATTTACATTTACCGGTACTTTCCACAATGTCGTACACACGGCGCATGGAATCACAGCAGTTAACAAGAACAAGCTGCTCTACCTTTCCCTCCAGCACTGCCTGGATCACGGATTTTCCGAAGCCGCAGAGATTGGCGTGTGCGATCTGGTCCGAAAGCTCAAAATTCTCCGGCATTTCCTCAAGAACCGCACATTCCTCGCCAAAGCCCTTAAACAACTCCAGCGGTGTATATTTACAGACGTAATGTATCATGACCGTTTTTCCTCCTTACCTTCTGACAGCATTTCCAGATATGCCTGAAGTCGTGTGGATACCTGGCCGTCACTGGAATTGGCCGGGTTGCAGCCGTCACCGTCCAGGACCATGGTTGGAAGTCCTGCATTTTCCAGAGAATTTTTGATCAGGCTGGAAGCTCCGATGGTTCCCTTGCAGCCCCAGTGTGCAAAAAGGATCCCGCCGTCCGTCGCTGTAAGGTCCGCCAGCTCCCGGGCACGCCGGATCCTCTGCTTCACACTTCCGTTGTAAATGCAATTGACCATTTTTTCCGCAAGAGCCTCATAAGGATCCGAGGCCTGCATCCGCTGAAAACCGTCTGCAACAAAATCACAGGCACTGATATGCACGTTCTGACTGTAATTAAATACATCCTTTACCGGATCCTGCAAAAACGGCATCATATGCATCCACAAAATATGAAGTCCTTCCCCCTTTGGTGCCTTCTTCACATCCTCAAGGAGCATTTTTGTATATTTCAGAGATTCCTCTGAGCCCGCAAGAAGGTGGCACATGAAGATTGCATACAGCTCATTTGTCAGGGAAGTCACCGGATCGTGATCCTTTCTGAGGGCAAGCTGGCGGCTGTAATAGGAGGCCGCTTCATTGCTGTTGGCAACTGCACGCTGTACCGACTGCTCGGAGATTTTTTTCCCGCCTACATCCTCCAGGAATTTCTTCATCTCGCGGAGCTGATCTGCAACATAGCTGATGGAGTCCTGATTTTTTTCATAGGGTACGTCAATATAAAAGCCCGGGATCTGATATTTCTGTTTCAGATAAGGAAACGTCATCATGTTTCCGTCGCAGGCGAGGTTCGTGTAGATGGTACATTTGGGCTTCGGTACCAGTCCTGCCATGGACGCTCCCAGAAAGACCCTGTGATAAGAGCACATGGTTTCCGGAAATCCCTCTGATTCCGTCTGTGCCAGAAATGCCTGCTCACATCTGGTTCCTGCGATAAAGCAGGACATCGCCTCCACGGAATAGGGAGTGATCCCTGCTGCTGTCAGAAGCTCTCCCGGTACAAAAATGCTCACCAGAGCGGTATCGTCCGGTTTTGCAAGGGCTTTGATAATATTCTGCATAACTACACGGGCTACATACTGTCCTGAAGCCGGTAGCTTCCTGTCAGGAAAAAGCTGCAGACGTTTTTCCTGAAGCCGGTAGCCAGTGAGAAGAAGTTTTCGTGCTTTTTCCGGATTCCTGATGGATTCCTCTCCCACCATATCCCCGAATTTCTTTATAATATCCAATCTGTCACACCCTCCGTCAAGTCAAAAAATCTATTATAAGTCTGTCAGGCACTTACCCGAAATTTTGTCTCAGACAAAATCCTGTAGCATTATCATCGTCTGGATGGTATAAAGGCTCCACCTGTCAGACCAATATTTTTATTATAAAGATATTTTTTTCAAATGTAAACACGCTAATTTTTACAAATTTGAAGCCTTTTGCACATATCAAAACATCAAAATGCAGATTTTCCACAAAACTCTCATTCCTTTTCGTGGAAAACCCGCATTTGTCTTATCACATTATTTTCTGCTCCATTTTTTCCGTTACTCTATGTCACATCTGATGCCGTACCACCTTGTACTCATCTCCGGACCGATAATACGGACATTCCTTGTAATCACTGCTCACAAAACGATAATATTCATCCTCATCCAGATTGACATCACAGTAATATTCGTCACACTCTTCATCATATGTATAGTTTGCACAGTATTCGCAGCTGGTTCCTTTCATGCTTATTTCTCCTCTCTTTGCAGGAAAGTATTTCTCCCTGCTGTTCTCCTGATTATATAACAAAAAAAGGAAGAATTCCATTACTGAAATCCTCCCTTTTTTTATATATCAGAACATTCCGTTCACAGTTTTGTATTTGTAAAGCATCTCCGCATGATTCTGCTCTTCCACCTGGATATCTGCCAGAAGCTTCCTCACACCACTGTCTTCAAAAGCAAAAACATCCGAGTTGTATTCTCCGGAAATCAGCTTTTCTGTTCCGATACAGTCTGTTGCAAGAAAAGCATCGTGTTCCTTATCCTCTGAGGACATCACCGATGTGTAAGCAGCCTTTGGCTGGTAATCACGGCCGTCACTGTCATTACAGTTTACCTGTGGAACTGTACCGGAAAGCACCTGGCTCAGGGAATCGTAATGCTCCTGCTCTTTTTTCTGAAGAGTCTGAAATAAGCTTTTAAGCTCCGGATCCCTGGCCTGCTGTGCGTATTTTCCGTATTTTTCAATGCAGCTTTTTTCCTGTGTCTGAAGATCCTGGATCACTGTACGTTCTTTTTCCTTTAATATCATTATGATCATCCTTTCTTTTGATAATAATGATAGTATGGTTTGGAAACGCGATTTTATTCATGTTTTTACGCAGTCAGGATCTCCATCAGTGCTCCGTAAAGATCCTTGTCCAGCTCCATGGACTGAAGCTCAGATAAAAGAACCGGCAGCTTCTTTCCGGCTGTGATCAGCTGATATAATCTGTCCTTCAGCACAAAACCGATCTCTGCCTGGTTCAGGAAATCAAAGATACGCTCTTTTGTCTGATTGTCTGCCACTTCGCCAGCGAGAATGATCTGCACCTCTGCCGCTGTGTCTGCTTCCACTTCCACACAGATCTTCTGAAGCTTCTCCTCATATTTTACAGCAGCCTCAGTCTCTGCTCCGTTAACCAGAACCTTCACAGTATCTGTTCCTGTTTTCGCAAAATTACAGAACTCCACGGTATAAGCTCTCTTTGCCGGGATCAGCTCTGTTTTTCCCTGTGCGGGATGAATGGTAAACACTCCCTGATCCTTTTCCTTATAATCCATTTCCGTAAATACACAGGCACCATTTTCGTAAGCACAGGTTTCGTTGTCATCCTCATACAATCTGAAGCTTCCGTCAGCACCCGGGAATACCCGGATATTCAGGCTTTCCGGATTCTTTTCCGCCTCTGTTCCACGGATCTCATCGGTCATCACCAGAATACCGCCTGCTTTTGCAAGAACCGGGATACTGTCCAGAGTACGGTACATATCCACCATTCGTCCACCCTCATAGCGCAGACCTGTATAAATATCATACCATACCCCATCCGGCAGCCATACTGCTGTCTTCGCTACATTAAGACCTTTTACTCTCGGTGTTGTCACAGCCGCTACCATCAGCTGGTCTCCGAAAAAGTACTGATTTTTTACCGTATATGCCTCCGGTGCCTCCGGATATTCATAATACATGGGCTCCACCAGAGGAAGATCTTCCTGATAGCTTCTGTAGTTCATGGTATAAAGATACGGCATCATTCTGTGGCGCTCACGGAGAGCTTCTTCCATAACAACCTCTGTCTCCTTTTTGAAACGCCACGGCTCTTTTCCGTTGAAGTCACTGCATGAGCTGTGAAGACGCATGATCGGGGAAAAGATCCCGTACTGTGTCCAGCGGGCGGTCATCTCGTCATCCTTATATCCAAGCATATGTCCGCCGATATCATGGCTCCACCATCCATAACCGATGTTGGAAGCTGTGGATGTAAAGTATGGCTGAAAATCAAGGGAATCCCAGGTAATATGAGTATCTCCGGAAAAGCCTATCGGATATCTGTGGCTTCCGGGACCTGCATATCTGGAAAAGGTCATGGGACGTTTTCCGTTTCTGGCACTGTCCAGGAAATGGAAGTGGTTGAAGATCCACAGAGGATCAAGCCCTTCGATCTTGCAGTTGCTTCCCTGCTGCCAGTCGATCCACCAGAAATCCACACCTTCTTCCTCTCTCGGATGATGAAGATATTTGAAATAGGCTTCCATAAATTTCGGACTTGCCGGATCGCATACTACCGGGTCCTCATTTTCATAATCCACACCCATGGCCTTTGCCATGTCCTCATACATTTCTTCCCAGCCCTGTACGCCGTCTGCAGGATGTACATTTAATGTGGTACGCATTCCTCTTTTATGTAAACCTTCCAAGAAACGCTTCGGGTCCGGGAAGAGCTCTTTATTCCAGGTATATCCGGTCCAGCCGCTTCCGTATTTCGGGTCAACATCGGTCACATGCCAGTCCATATCAATAACGGCAACCGTGAACGGGATATTTTTCTCCTGAAATTTATCCATCAGCTCATTGTAGCTTTCCTCAGAATATTTATAATATCTGCTCCACCAGTTTCCGAGAGCAAACCTTGGAAGCATCGGTGTTTTTCCGCAAAGTCTGTAAAAATCATGAAGCGCTTCTTTGTAGTCATGTCCGTATCCGAAGAAGTACAGATCCTTGATGCCCTTTCTTCTTGGCTCGATCCAGCCGTCCGGCAGAAGCACCTGCGATCTGCTGTCGTCCACCAGAGAATATCCGAACCTGGAAAGAATACCATGCTCCAGCTCTGTTGCTCCGTCCACCATATCCAGCGTTCTGACGGTTCCCTTCAGATCATGGATCTCTTCTCCGTAGTGGTACCAGATGCTGTAGTTTCCTTTTACCTGAATGCTTAAGCCCCAGCTGGTAAATTCCTTCTCATTATAAATAAGGTGGATTCTTTTCGTATGGACCTCGATCCCATCCTCTGTACGCACTACACGATAGTCCGCTTTTGGAAAATCCCTGAAAAACACCATCTGCGTGGGGCGGTCCTCAAATACGCCCTCCTTATCATACTCCAGACGGATCAGTCCCTCTGTGAGAAACGTAATCCTGTATTTATCCCCTGTGATCATATTTTCACTTAATGCCAGGGGATGTGTTTCTAATTTATATATGTCCTGCATTTATGTCCCTCCGTTTATTATCTGTATGCCATCAGCCCTTTACAGCAGATGCTGCGATTCCGGCGATAAACTGTTTCTGGAAGAACAGATAGATCAGAAGAACCGGGATGATGGAAATGGCAGTTGCCGCAAACAGTGCACCATAATCTGTGGAATACTGTCCGTTAAACATCTTAAGACCAACGGCAAGAAGCTGTTTGTCTTTATTTGTAATTACCAGGTATGGCCACAGGAAATCCTCCCATGTCCAAAGGAACTGGAAGATCGCAATACTGAAGATTCCGTTTTTTGACTACGTTTTCCGTTCCTTTTAGTTTAACGATAAATCTATTGTTAATCTATCACGCGCATAGATATTCGTCAATATAATTTTATTATTTCGTCGATTTTTCTAGTATTTATATGTGATTTTTGTGCATTTTTCATATTTCAAGGCTGTGTTTTTTTATTTTCCCGCAATCATACATTGATTTTTTCACTATGTCGGACTATAATATATATAGTTTATAAACCGTTTTTTCGAACATTTATATTTCGTGTTTAAACCTTGTAAACCTGTAATAAGAGGATACATAAATTCTGGATTTTTCATTGTATTTTTATTTTTACCTGAGAAATGTGTTAGAATTTTATATATATATGTATGACAGCAGTTTCCTTCCCGGAAACTGCTATGGAAGAACAGAGGTGTGTAGTATGACATTAAAAGATATCGCAGACCTGGCCGGCGTCAGTATGATGACCGTCTCCAATGTGATCAACGGCAAAACCAGCCGCGTTTCCCAGAAAACCAGAGACAAGGTCAATGCGATCATAGAAGAATACGGATATGTTCCCAACCTGAATGCCCGGAGCTTATCCAATAAAAAATCCCACATCATCGGCATCATCATTTCCCTTGATGAAAAAGATGTGCTCCTGGGAACCAACTATTTTGAGAACCCTTATGTCAGCACCATGATCGGTGCTATCGAAAAAGAACTGCAGAAGAATGAATATTTCACCATGATCCGCTCTGTATCAAAAAATGCGGATATCATTTCCCTTCTGAAGAACTGGAATGTAGACGGAATCATCATTCTTTATCCTGCCGCCGGCGAATACATGGCAAAGCTGATGGATTCCGTCACCTGCCCCATCGCCACCTTTGACTGCGAGCTGAATCATCCCAATCTCATCAATATTACCTCCAATGATGAAAAAGGCATGTATCTTTCCACAAAATATATGATCAATCACGGTCATTCCGCCATTGCCTTTGTGGCCGATTACAAAATCAGCCACGTTCTTGCCAACCGTTTCAATGGCTATAAACGGGCGCTGGAGGAGAACCATATTACTTTTAACCCGGATTACGTTTATGAGTACTCTCCTTCCTATGAGGGCGGTATCCAGGCCGGCCATGAGATCGCATCCAACAGCTCTCCAGTTACCGCAGCGGTAACTACAGCGGATATCTGTGCCATCGGAATTATGGAGGGTGCACGCCTGGGCGGTTACCGCATTCCTGTGGATCTCTCTGTGATCGGATATGATAACCTGACTCTCTGCCAGTACACCCTGCCAAAACTGACTTCGGTTTCCCAGAACATCCCCCAGAAGGCGAAGCTGGCCACCAGCCTTCTTCTGGAAAAGATCCGCACCGGCTCTGTCAGCTCCTCCTGCCAGGCCGCCCTGGATGTTGAGATCGTGGACAGGCAGTCGGTGATCTCTTTGTATTAAGTACAGGGATTTTATCTCGACTATCTCTTATTCAAGGATCAAATCATAAAATCCCGGAACTGCTGCAGTGCTTCTGATCGCCAGCACTGGCACAGCTCCGGGATTTCCGTTACAACCCCTCCCGATACACGCTGTTGATCGTAGCCTGGGCGTGCTCCAGCTCTTTCTTCCAGATGATGGCTTCCCGGTCACTTAAGATCGCCAGCATCTCATCGATCACATCCTCCACTCTGGGACTTGTCACCCTGTATAAATACCCCAGCATCCGTGTAGCTGTGTAATCGGTATTCATATGTTTATAGGCGATTTCCCGGCACAGTTCATCGGGATAGCCCTTATCCTGAAGTGCTCTGTAAAGCTCATCTGTTCTTGTATCTGCCATATGCTGCTGAGATTCCTTTCCTGTTTTTATTATAATTTCGCGAGGCGGATATACGCGATCCGCTTTCGCTGGTTCCATCCATATTCAGTACAATAAATCGAACCTTTACCTTCCACTCTGCTACATGATCACAAACGCGACCGCTTCACGATTTATCATCTTCATCCATGTCAGTTTCTTTACCAGTCTTATATATCTCCCGGATTCCCCGGAGCAATGTTACAAAAATCCCTGCGATCAGTATCCACACCGGCCACATAGGTGCCGTTCCCAGATTCCCGCTGATTCCGGCATAAAGACATACTCCAATGGATAACAGCTTGATGACAGATATCATTTTTGACGCGATCTCAAAGATACGCTCTCTGTTCTCCTCCGTCACCTCAACCGGATAATTCCACCACTGCGGAAATCTCTGGCAGAACATCAGAAGCGCCAGGATCAGCAGCCCTAAAATCGGCTCCAGAAGAAGACTGCCCTTCTTCCCATACCGGTCCGGAATTCCATGCGCATTAAAATGTATCGGCACCCTCTCCGGCAGATTTCCCCAGGTGGCTACAAGATACATCACGTACCCAAGGATCATCAGAAAACAGATCACATCTGTAATATTCCGAAGTTTTTTCTCAGACATTATCTACTCTCCCTTCATCACAAAATAAACCCGTCTGTAAATCGAATACTCTCTTTTCTGTATTTTACACACAAATTACCTGCTTGTAAAAGTATTTTACAAAAAATTACCTTACATAACAATATCTGTTAAGCATTAACGATTGCACACAAATTTTTTATATGATAAAATAGACATGTTGTCCAAAAACATATTTAAGAAAGGGAAAGAAATATGTTAGAAAAAATCTTCAAGCTGTCCGCAAATAAAACGGACTCAAAAACTGAGGTGCTGGCCGGCATCACGACCTTTATGACAATGGCGTATATCCTGGCCGTCAACCCCAACATCCTGTCCGCGACCGGCATGGATTCCGGAGCTGTATTCACAGCTACCGCACTGGCAGCCTTCCTTGGAACGCTGCTGATGGCAATCTTCGCCAACTACCCGTTCGCACTGGCACCCGGAATGGGTCTGAACGCATACTTTGCCTATACAGTCGTTATCGGTATGGGCTACAGCTGGGAGTATGCATTGACCGCAGTTTTTGCAGAAGGTATTGTATTTATCGTTCTTTCACTTACCAATGTACGTGAAGCGATCTTCAACGCGATCCCTCTGAACCTGAAATCCGCAGTCAGCGTTGGTATCGGTCTTTTCATCGCATTTGTAGGATTACAGAATGCCAATATCGTGATCGGCGGCTCCACTCTGCTGCAGCTTTTCTCTGTAGATGGCTACAACGCAGCCAAGGGTGTGGAGGCTTCCTTCAACAACGTTGGGATTACCGTTATCCTGGCTCTGATCGGTATCATCGTAACCGGAATCCTGGTTGTTAAGAATGTAAAGGGAAACATCCTCTGGGGTATCCTGATCACATGGGGACTTGGAATCATCTGTCAGTTCGCCGGACTTTATGTTCCGAACCCGGAGATCGGCTTCTACAGCCTGCTCCCGGATTTCAGCAACGGACTCTCTATCCCGAGTCTTGCTCCGATCTTTGCGAAGCTGCAGTTTGACGGAGTTTTCTCACTGGATTTCCTTGTTATCCTGTTTGCATTTTTATTTGTAGATCTTTTTGATACTCTCGGAACTCTCGTTGGTGTATCCTCCAAGGCCGGTATGCTGGACGAGAATGGTAAGCTTCCTCACATCAAGGGCGCCCTTCTTGCAGACGCTGTTGCAACAACTGCAGGTGCTGTTCTCGGTACATCCACGACTACTACTTTCGTAGAAAGTGCTTCCGGTGTATCCGAAGGCGGAAGAACCGGACTTACCGCAGTGACAACTGCCATCTTATTTGGCCTGTCCCTGTTCCTGTCTCCGATCTTCCTAGCGATCCCGTCCTTTGCCACAGCTCCGGCTCTGGTGATCGTCGGATTGTACATGCTCAGCAATGTTATCAGCATTGATTTCAGCGATATGTCCGAGGCGATCCCATGTTATGTATGTATCATCGCAATGCCGTTCTTCTACAGCATTTCCGAAGGTATCTCCATGGGAATTATCACATACGTAGCTATCAACCTGATCACAGGTAAGGCAAAAGAAAAGAAGATCAGCGCTCTGATGTATGTACTGGCAGTGCTGTTTATCCTGAAATATATTTTCCTCTAAAAAGAGTGCAAAAAATTCCCGGTGCCATATGATATGGTCCGGGAATTTTTTTATTTCTTCGGCTGATACCGCATATCTGAATTCATCAGAGCCAGTTGTTTTCCACTTCTTCCTTTAAATCCGTGAACATTTTATAAAATTCATTTTTCGCTTCATCAACAATACCCAAAGCTATTTTTTGATTGTAAGAATGTGTTACATTATTTCTCGCCTGTAATGCACGCAGCCACATATTTTCATCCTTTATCATTCCTGCCTTATAAGCAGTTTTCAGAATAATCTTAGGAGATCCCGTTGCGCCTTCTTCATAGCCATGATCTTGTAAAATTTCTTTCATCATCTTCCATGACTGCTCAAATGTGATCTCATATAGTCCCACCAGACCTGTAAGTACAACATTGTCATAGGGCTCTTTATAATTATAAATCTCTTTCATGTTTCCCAATGATGCACAGAAATTCTCATATTTTTTCATATAATATCCGACCTTCTTTTTTTATTGATTCCCGCAGCTCGTCCTGCATTTCAGCGTCCAGATTTACAATATCATATTCCAGCAATGTACTTGTCTCTTCATCCACATCCAGCGCAAAACGGTTAAAATCTCCGCCACTTACCGCCAGGTCAATATCGCTGGTTCTTCTGAAATCACCTCTTGCCCGTGATCCAAACAGAATTACTTTTCTGACTTCATACAGCTTCGCAAAATTTCTTATTTCCGCAATAACCTTCGGATTAATTCCTGTATTTTCCATCTCTGCATCCTCACCAGCTTTCTATTTCATATGCTCCCAGACAGATGGAGCTGCCAAATTTTATTTCTTCGGCTGATACCGCATATTCGATACATTATAAACCGTGATAAATGCTTTCGGGTCCTCCTGGTTTATAAACTTCATCAGCTTCTGATATTCACCTTTATCTACAATGGTAATGATCTCATACTTTTTTTCCATGTTGTAGGCGCCGATTGCCTCATAGATCGTTGCACCGCTGTGCAGGTCATGAACGATGAACTGACGAAGCTCCTCTTCTTTCTTTGTAATAATGCACACACGCCTCTTGATATTATGGTCAAAAATAAAATGATCCAGAACAATTCCGTTGAAATACGTTCCCAGAATACTCAGGACTACTGTTTTTTTATCATACACAAGCGCCGCCGAAAGTGCCACGCACATACCGGAAAGTGACATGGCTTTTCCCAGCTCCATGTGAAGATATTTGTTCATGATCTTTGCAACAATATCCAGTCCGCCAGAAGAAGCATTCCGATTAAAAAGAATACTTAAGCCCACACTGACTACCAGAATATAGCACAGAACATCCAGTTCCTGGCTGCCCGTCATAGAACCAAAGTTTGGAAAAATAATCTCAAAAACTCCCAGAAACACTGGCAGCATAATACTCGTATAAACCGTCTTAACACCAAACTCTCTTCCGCATGTAAAAAATCCGATGATCAGAAGCACCACATTCAGGATCATGGTGATCGCAGACAGCGGCAGCG
Source organism: Blautia aquisgranensis (assembly GCF_040096615.1). Classification (NCBI taxonomy): domain Bacteria; kingdom Bacillati; phylum Bacillota; class Clostridia; order Lachnospirales; family Lachnospiraceae; genus Blautia; species Blautia aquisgranensis. Next base: position 214,292 of record NZ_JBBMEJ010000002.1, on the reverse strand, counting down.
GCACAAAATTGGACAGCACGATTCCAAGACCGGAAATACTGCTTATCGAGGTATGGCTTGGCACCAGGAAAAAATATACCGCAGCTGCGATGATCGCCACTGCAACGGTCAGGATCGCTCCCTCCTTAATAACCTCACCGAAATTCAGATCCTTCTTCATGGCTTTAAATACTCTTCCCATTCTTTTTCCTTCGCGCCAACCAGCACCTTATCCTCTGCTACAAGAATCGGACGCTTCACAAGCATTCCGTCTGTGGCAAGAAGGGCAAGCTGTTCCTCCTCACTCATGTCCGGGAGCTTATCTTTCAGCTTCAGTTCTTTATAAACATTTCCACTGGTATTAAAAAAACGCTTCAGCGGAAGCCCGCTCTTTTCCCACCATTGTTTTAGTTCTTCTTTTGTAGGATTCTCTGTTTTAATATCTCTCAGAGTATAATCAGCACCACTCTCATCCAGCCATTTCTGCGCTTTTTTGCAGGTACTGCATTTTGGATAGCATACAAATAACATCTCATGTCCTCCTCATTTTACAATAGCAGGTCTGTCGCCATACCACTGCGTTTTTATGGCACAATATTTTTTATCTGCCATCTGCGCTCTATTTTACCATATATAGCACAAAAAATCCCCACCTGGCTGCATTTTTTTACAACCGGAAGAGGATTTTTCCTCATCTGTGTGATTATATACTCTTTTTTCTATTCATCCGCCGGGAACACGATTCCACACTGTCTCCGCACTTCGTCCATCAGCTCCAGCCCATCCAGGGAACGCTGAACATGAATCTCGGACGACTCCTCTCCATGGATCATTCTCAGAAAATGTTCCAGTTCATATTTCATATCATTTTCTGTTTCGCGATGATAAAGAACCTCTTCTTTTCCATCGCGGAAAATAATCTTCACATTCTCCGGGCTGTTTGCACTTCCATGGAACTGCATCACTCCGTTTTCACCCTGAAGCTCGTTTGGCAATGCAGAATTGGTGATCTTGGAATAGGATACCTCTGCAATCTTGTCCTCATATTTTGCAAGAATCGTCCCTGCACCGTCTATATCCCCGTGGAGCATCACGGAAAATCCCCGGACTGCTTCCGGTTTTCCAAGAAGCTGCAGCATCATATGGACACTGTAAACACCGATATCCATCAATGCTCCGGCAGAGCATTCCCTGCGGAAAATATTGTGTTCTTTTCCTTCTTTAAAACTATCATATCTGCTGGAATACTGGCAGAATACAAACGCAGCCTTACGGATCGCGCCCAGTCTTTCCATATTATTTTTTATGATTTCCATACCTGGATCAAAAACAGTCCGCACAGCTTCCAGAAGGATCACGTTCTTCTCACGGGCCAGCCGGAACATTTCCTCTGCTTCCCGCCTGTTCGATGCAAGGGATTTTTCGCAGAGAACATGCTTCCCTGCATTCAGAAGCTTCCTTGCCTGTTCATAATGCATATGGTTAGGCGTTGCCACATAAACGGCTTCCACCTCCGGATCTGCAATCAAGTCATCCAGGCTGTCACAGAAACGCTCTGCCCCATGAGCTGCCGCAAATTCTACTGGTTACATGATAATTCCACATGGATTCACCGTCAAGAACGATTCATCTGAATTTTTATTCCGTCCACAAAACCTCCGACTCCTGCTTCATCTCGTCCACCATCTTCTCTGCCTTTTCCTGCTTTCCATCTATTTCCAGTTCGATCAGCTGGAAGAATTTTTTCCATGCGTCTTCACCCATGTAGTAAACTTCCTTTACTGTTTTTGGAATGCTGTCATCATCCGGTGATTCTTCCTCTGTCTTCTGTGAAAAATCCTGCAGCATCATGTCCTCTCCCTTCAGTTCTAGGGGGCCTGCGTAAGGCGCATCAATGGCATAGACAAATTCTGTTTTTCCATCTTCTGTGTAGTGTATCTTTATGCGATTGATCAGGTTTTTCGAAGAATACAGACCGTTATTTTTTACATACATTCCGCTGTCTTCCAGTGTCATATATTTCTCGTTATAGTACCAGTGATCATAACCGGCCGCTGCCACAGTCAATGTCAGGATCACGGCCACGGCTGCTGTGATAATCCTGCGGATACGAAGCTTTTTCCGGATCTTTTTCAACGCCGCTGCACTCCCTGCATTTTTATTTTCCGTTTCTCCGCACTTAAAAGCGGCATCCTGCCCGTGCCCGGGTTGGTTCTTTTCTTTCTCCTGGTCTGCCTGCATGATCTCCAGCATCTTCTGACATTCCTTACAGCTTTTCAGATGCTCTTCTACCAGCTCTCTGCTGTCCTCGCTTAAGATCCCGTCCACATAAGACGGCATCAGGTCCTGTATAACATCACACGTGATCTTCATGTTCCAGCTCCTCTCTGATCTTTACTCTTGCACGGTAGTAAGTCACCCGTGCCCAGTTTTCACTTTTCCCAAAAATCATCCCGATCTCACGAAAGCTTAACTCTCCGAATGTCCGCAGGGAAAAAACTTCTTTATATGGTTCCTGGATTCCATGCAGAACCTTGTGAATCTCCATGGCTTCACTTTTCTGAGCCAGTTTTTCCTCGAAATTCCCACCAGATTCACTCTCTGTCTGCTCCAGTGCTTCCTCATTCGGAAGATACTTTTTCTGCTTTTTCAGCTGATCATACAAAGTATTCTTCGCAATCTGGCAAAGCCACACCCTCACATCACACTCTCCCCGAAACTCATCTGCCTTCTTAAGTGCCTTAAAAAAAGTCTCCTGAGTAATCTCCTCAGCCAATATCTCATCCCGCGAGATCGAGCGGATATACCGATACACGATTTCAAAATATGTCCGGTAAAGCTCCTCTATGTTCATAAGTTGCTTCTTTCCTCCTTTCTCACCTGTAAGACGCACCAGTCTGAAAAACGTTACAGGAATTTACCAAAATAAGAAAGAACCCTGTTTGCAGGATTCTCCTCTGAAATAGAAAACCCCGGTACAGCTCCCGGGGTTTTCTGATTTTTAAATTTTATTTTTTGTATATTGCTTTTTTGCTCATTCCTCTGGATCGTAGCAATGACTTATAAGAACTCAGCTTTTTAGCCGGAACTGTCACCGTCGGTTTGGAGTTTGTTTTCGCAAAAGCATTTGTTCCAACATTCTTGCCTGTAAGCTTCGACGATCTTATTGTAATCTTTTTGAGGTTCCTGCATCCATAAAATGCATTCGCCCGGATCGTTGACACATTGCTTCCAATTGTAAGTGTTCTGAGCACTGTATTATTCTTAAAAGCATTTGCTGAAATCGTCACTACTTTGTAATTTTTTCCGCTAATCTTAACAGTTGCAGGAATACTTACTGTTGCTTTTTTTGTTATTGGTTTTGTGAATTCAACACAGTTATTTTTAAGTACTTTATAAACACCATTGGATGCTTTAACTTTTACTGTTTTTCCTACCAGGCTTACTACAGGAACTGAAACTTTTTTGGTTGCACCACACTTTTTACAGGTGTAAGTTTTAACTCCTGTTTTGGTAGTTGTAGGTTTCACGGTTATTTTTCCGCTGTTCCAGGAATGTACATGATTCTGTCCTACAACAACCTTTACCGTTGTTGAAATATTCGGATTAAAGATCGAAGTCATTGTGATCTGGGCAGTACCCTGCTTCTTTGCAGTTACCACACCCTTGCTGTTTACAGAAGCAACACTGCTGTTGCTGCTCTTCCAGGAAAGATCACCATAGGAAGCACCATATCTTGAAGAAAAATTCTCTTTTATCTGGAAAGAATTTCCAACCTTTTTATTATAGGTATATTGATCCGGAACAATGGAAGTACTCGATGTTGGATATCCATTAGCACTGCTGCATTTATAAATAGAAAATATCTGTGCATTGGTTCCATTGGCTTCATAGATCTCAATGTTGGTATCTACAGTAGTATAACCACCTGTTACATCCAGTCGCTTATCCGGTGACAACTTCGGTGCCAGTTCGTATGCTATTGCATTTCCGATAACATACCATTTCTGCGCCCCGTTATCCGTTCCCCATTTCGTATATGTACCGACATTGGTTCCATTCGCTGAACTGGCACCTGTTACATCAAGCGCTTTTCCATCCTGAAGGGATGTAATAATATAACTTCCATCTGCCTGACGTTCAAAATGCCAGTGATTTCTTGCATATGCTCGGGTATTATGTGGCCCGAGAAGTACATTTCCGTCTGACAGTCTCTTATAAATAGGCATCCAGACATCGGAACGTATAATCAGCGCATCAAACGACTGTCCAATGTTCATGGCATTCGGTGCGGAATTTGCAGCCGCAAAATCCGGTCGGATAAAACAAGCCGCACTCTGCGGATTTCGCTCATAATAATATGCACCATGTCCCTGTCTGGCACGTGTCTCCACTGTTGTGATAGATCCCCAGGAATTCTTTCTCACAACAAGCCCTACATGACCGTAACTGCTGTCTGCATAGGATATTGAATTTCCCCATCCAATCGATGCACCTGCATTCCATACTACAATATCTCCCGGCTGCGGATCACTGTATACTCGTTTCCAGCCACTTGGAAGCGCATTATATGCATATTCATTTGCATTTCCACGGACACTTCCGACTCCCAGCCAGTTATAATATGCAACGATCAGACTGACACACCAGGTTTCACCATATGAATATGTCCAGTGTTCATTTCCTCTGGCACAGATCCAGTTGAACGCGTCATCCTGCGTTTTCCCGTTGGTTGTTGCTGAAACAGAAGCCGGTGCTGCACCTGTAACTAACAGTACACATAATAAGAGTGCTGTTATTATTTTTTTAATGCTGCTGTTTTTGAATAGCTTTCTTTCTTTCATACATTTCTCCTTCCTGTTCATAATACAGTGCCAGAATTAAAGTTCCGGCTGCACTCCTTTAATTCTGCACATTTATATAACTGACTATATCATATTCCCTTTAGGTAGTCTACTATAAAAGCCTGATAAATCCCTGTTTCAGCAGTATTAACCAACCATTGAAACAGGGATTATTATTTTGTAATATCTTAAAAGATATCCTGATTTTTATAATATCGTTTTTTCTCTGTATACATAAGATCATCTGCTCTCTTCAGCATAACTTCAAGATCAGCCGGTGCTTCTTCCCATACTCTTCCGACAGAAACACTGACATTTTTTTCAACAATGTTCTCGCAGATCCGCTGGATCTTTTTGCGGAAGATATCTTCTTCTATATTGAAACAGATAATCACGAATTCGTCTCCGCCTACACGGTAAGCATTCTCAGGCAGAACCTCTATAATAGAACGTCCGGTGTTGATGATCAACTGGTCGCCTGCCTCGTGACCATAACTGTCATTGGTCTGCTTCAGTCCGTTGATATCGATATAAGCTACACCAACTTTACTTAAAACCTCAACCTGGGAATTGTCTAACACCTGAATATATTTGTTTCTGTTATACAAGGTTGTCAGCATATCGCGATAGCTCATATACCGAAGCTGTTCCTTCTGCTTCTTGGCTTTCAAGCTGTCTGTCAGGAAATATTGCAGTGAAGACAAAAGCGTATGGTCTTCATAATGAAGCCGCGGATTGTCCACTCCCAGGAACCCTATAATCTTTCCCTCACTGTTCAGCGGAACTGTCAGCAGTCTGGTAATATCCTGCATCTTAAGAGTTTCATAATACGGCTGGCCTTTTTCTGTTTCCAGATCTGCAATATAATACAGCCCGTTTTTCCGGAAGCTGTCCATCCAGATATCAAGCATATCAAGCGGTATCTCCTGAAGATTATTCTTCTCCTCCGTTATGCCGTTCACCGCATACTCATAAGTATTGACAAAAACCTGCTTCTCCTCATTGATCTCAACGATATAACTACGATCTCCATTGAAATACTCACTGATAATCCCAAGAAGATTATGAATTGCCGTGTCATCCTCTTTCTCTGACAGAAGCTCTCCGACACACCGGTTCAGCACTGTGGCGATCTCCAGCCTCTCCTTCATCTTGCCATCACGTCTCATCAGAAAATACATCTCCTGATTCATCTCCGCCATGGCAACAATAAACATAAATATCATGGAGATTCCTATGGAAAAATTAATCAGCGAAATCCCATACCAGAATGACTGTATCCCTGCTGCAATTACGGGAAGCAGGATATACAACAGCATGGACACCAACATCATCCTGCTGACCCTTTTTCTGTACTGTATCAGAAGTGTAAAATCTATGATCATACAGACCACCGGCAGCATAAATGACAAAATATACATTGGCATTCTGTGGTAATAATTGTCCGCATCAATATAATAGTACAGATTCGTAAACTGCGAGATGATCACAAGTACGATTCCTACACATGCTATTATATATCCGGCTTTTACCCTTAAAAGCGCTCTGCGTTCTTTTTGGGTCAGCAGATAAATACCTGCATAAGTGTGAAAGCATATCAAAACAATCTCACTCATAAAAAATACAAAAAAGTTGGACACATGCACCATCACACTTCCAACACTACCTGGATACCCCCGGAAAATATAAGCTGCCGCATCCATCAGCAGTAATATTGCCGTAGAGCTTTCCATCAAAATAAAATATCTGCGCTTTTCCCTGTTATAGTTGCTGCTCAAAAACATGCACAATGCCATGATCAGACAAAACGCACCTCCCCATACAAGTATCGCAACCTGTATGAATTTCATATCTGGCATAAAAATTTCCTCCACTTTTGTGACCTGCAATAATTATCATATTTTACCGTGTAAAAATCAACCTTTCTATTAAAAAATCCCGGAGCATATTTTCTACGCTCCGAGATCTTCTTTCTGTTTTTCTCAGATTTCTTTTCCACGTGTTCCGATCGCGTGTACGATAAACGGGACAAACAAAGTGATAAAGGCAGCATATCCAAGATATGCGTATCCTTTTTTGACAACAGTCATCAGGCCGAACTGTGCGATCGCAAATGCCAGGAATGTGAATACAGCTGTGAAGATCGCGTTTCTCACAAGATGACCCTGAGCCTTTTTCTCCGGGCTGTCCATACGGCGCTCTACTGCGTTTACACATCTTGTTACGATACCGGAGATCATATTTACTGCTGTGGAGATTGCTCCCAGAATGATCAGCAGTGAAATGATCGGTGTCAGGATTCCGGAGCCAACTCCGTTCTGAACCAGTACAAGCATCGGAACAGATGCTGTTGCAAGCTCACTTGCATATGCAATAGCCAGCAGTCCGAGAATAGAAAGCTCCATTGCACAGAAGTTGCAGATAAACATCCAGATAGCTGCTTTGTTGATCTGTTTCACATCAGTTACATCCTCCATGTGCTGATACATAACAGAAACAGAAGCCAGCTGGAAGAAAAAATACAGTACTGCGGAATAAAGGGCCGGGCCAAATGCTCCGCTTTCGGAAGAAAGTACGGACATTTTTCCGGAGGCCATGCTCTGAATCGACGCTGTGATATCGCCCCACTGTGCAATGATGTTCGGAACAAGCACCAGTACCAGTCCGATAATGATCAGTACACTTAAGGTAGAAGCACATTTTCTTACAACATTGGTACCAAAAAGTGCGATCACGAAAATAAATACAGCAATGATCATCGTGCAGAGCCAATATGGAATTCCAAACAGAGTCTGTAGTGTGGAACCGCCTGTAGCAAATGCTGCTGCAGATGCTGTTCCGATCATGATCAGGTAACAGATCTCATAAAGATTCGACATCACCGGTTTTGTTTTTCCGTAAAGACTGTCGGAAAAGCTTCTGTAATCATAGGTTTTGTGTTTGTAAGCGTAACGCATTCCATACCAGAAAAACAGTGCATATAATCCCTGTGTTACAGCCGGAAAGATCAGACACCAGATACCGTAGTTAATAAAATACTGGTAAATCTGAGCTCCGGATGCGAATCCGCCGCCAAACTGTGTGGTAAATGCAACAAATGCAAGTCCCATGGCCAGAGGCATTTTGCTTTGTAATGATTTGTTCTGACTCATCTCTCTTTCCCCCGTTTTTATTTATTATATTCGATGACTTTTCCCGGATTCAGGATCAGTTTGTCATCAAAGGCCAGCTTGATTGCTTTGTAAAGCGCGATCATACGCGGACCTGCAAACTCCTCCAGGAATTCCAGACGTCCGTTTCCAATACCATGTTCACCGGAAAGCTGTCCTCCAAGTTCTTTGGACAGTGCATACAGTTCCACAAGGCTTGCATGTGTGGCTTCCTTCCACTCCTGATCGCTCATTTCCGGTCCGCGGAGCATCTCTGTATGGATGTTTCCGTCACCACAGTGTCCGCATGGCTCCACGCGGATTCCATGTGCACTTGCAATCTTCTTGGCAGCCTTTACATATTCTGCGATCCTTGCACGTGGAACAACTACATCACATTCTTCCTGTGCCACAGAATCTGCTTTCATTCCTTCCAGGATTCCGCCTCGCACACTCCATACAGCTCCGGCACGCTCCGGTGTCCCTGCGATACAGCAGTCCAGAGCTCCATTTGCAAGAGCTGCTTCTGCTGCTGCTTCCACTGCACTGTCCAGCTCCTGTTTGCTGGATGCATCGTACATAACGATCAGCACTGCCTCGCCCTGTTTTACAGGGAACATCTTGTTCAGATTACGTTCTACGATATCGATCAATTCTCTCTCTAGGAACTCGATGGCAGTCGGCACAAACGGAAGTTCCAGAACCTTCGGAACCATATCTGCACATTCCTCAAGGCTCTTAAACGGCATGATCAGCGTACAGGTGCAGGTCGGTGCAGGAAGCAGCTTTAATGTTACCTGTGTCAGAATACATAAAGTTCCCTCTGATCCGATCACCAGATCTTTCACATCGTATCCCGTGGTGTTTTTTACAACATTGGATGAAAAATTCATGATCGATCCATCCGGCATGACAGCTTCGATGCAGCGCACAAAATCTCTTGTCAGTCCATAGCGTACTGCCTTCATACCACCCGCATTTGTGATAACATTTCCACCAATGGACGCTGTTTTTTCTCCCGGATCCGGCGGGTAAAAAAGTCCTCCTGCTGCAGCGGCAGCCTGAATATCGATGAGCAGAGCACCAGGTTCTGCTGTGATCGTCTGGTTTTTTCTGTCAATTGGAAAAATCCTGTTCATACGCATAACAGACAACATGATTCCACCATATTTACAGGTGGCTCCGCCTGCCAGTCCGGTTCCTGCTCCACGGCATACGACCGGAATATTTTCTTTATACGCATATGCCATGATCGCAGAGATCTCTTCTTTATTTAAGACCTCCACATACAGCTCCGGCGGGAATACACCGTACTCCGGCATCTCGTCGCGATAATATTCTTTTGCAATTTCATCTCCGACCCATACACGGTCTGAAGCCGTAACAGAACGGATATAGTCAAAATCTTCTGAAGTCATTTTTTTATAAGGGTATGCCATGACTTAATCCTCCTTCCGATTTTTTATCAGTTCTGTCAGCTCCGGCACAACCTGATACAAGTCATCTACGATACAGTAATCTGCCACATTGAAAATCTGTGCATCCGGATCATTATTGATCGCTACGATACAGTCAGAACCCGTCATACAGGAAGTGAACTGGATGGCACCGGATACACCGCAGGTAATGATAAGTTTCGGACGTACCGTTCTTCCGGAAAGTCCGATCTGATGTGCCACATCGCCGAATCCGTTCTCGATCATCGGACGGGTAAATGCCAGCTGTCCGCCAAGAGCATCTGCCAGCTCCCTGCACATTTCCACATCCTTTTCATTTCGCACACCACGTCCTGCTACAACCAGAACATCCTCTTCCTCCAGACTCTTTTCCTTGTCGATCACCTCAGAGGATAAAATATGTATTCTGGAATCTGTCATCTTTTCATTTACATGACAGACAACGATCTGACCTTTCGGGTCTTTTACCTTTTCTGCCTTATCCATGACCTTATAACGGACTGTAGCAAACTGCGGTCTTGATTTTGTGATTCCGATCTGCGCCATGATATTTCCGCCAAAAGCAGGTCTGATCTGGATCATATCTGTATTCGGTTTGATATCCAGTGTGGTACAATCAGCAGTCAGTCCTGTGTGGAATCTTGTGGAAAGTCGCGGTGCCAGGGAACGTCCCAGAGCAGTTGCTCCGATCAGCACAGAGCTTGGCTTGTTGGCTGCGATACAGTCTGCAACAGCATCCGTATAGCAGTCTGCACGAAAGCCCTCGAAGCCTTTGTCCTCATATACATAAACATTATCCACACCATATGGGAGAAGTTTTTTCGCATTCTCTGTTGTTCCTTCTGCTCCCACGATCACACAGTTTACCTGATAGCCTACTTTTACGGCCATCTTTCTCGCTTCTCCGATCAGTTCGAATGTGACCGGATGAATCTCGCCTCTTTCCTGCTCTACATAGATCAGGAAATTTCTCCATTTATCCTTGTCAACCGATTTCGCTTTCTGCTCAAAGCGAATTGCTTTTTCCGGGCAGTTTCTGACGCAGAGGCCACACATACGGCAGGTCTCACCCACAACAATTCCTTTTCCCTCTATTGCAAGGGCTCCAAAAGGACATTTCTCCACACAGATACCGCAAAGCACACATTTATCTGCGTCAAATTTCAAAAATTCCATGTTCCTCTTCCCCCTATATGATTTTCTTTCCAGTCAGAATCGCTACAAGCTTATCTGCTTTTTCTTTCGCATTTCCTTCAAGATAAACCTGTTTTTCGCTTTCCGGAGGAGCAAACATTTTTTCTACGGAAGTAGGGGAACCGATCAGTCCATAGCGGCTCAGATCGTGATCTAACATATCTTCAAAGCTTAAGATACGTACCGGACGTTCTGCTGTTGCTTTCTTTAATAAGTAGGAAGGCAGGCGCGGTACACAGGTGTCTTTATCGATTGTCAGCAGACATGGATACGGGATCTCGGAAACCTGTGAAACACTGACCAGATCCTGACGGACCTGAATGCTTTTTTCGTTTACATCCATGATCTCTGCTACCCAGGCTGCATGTGGAAGTCCCATATGCTCTGCGATCGCAGGGCCTACCTGTGCAGTGTCACCATCGGTTGTCTGCCGTCCGCAGATGATCAGATCCGCTCCGCCGATCACCTGGATTCCCTGAGCCAGCGCATAAGAGGTTGCCAGCACATCGGCTCCTGCAAATTTACGGTCAGAAAGGATCACGCCTTCATCTGCTCCCATTGTATATGCGTCGCGGATCATCTCCTCCGCCTGAGGCGGTCCCATGGTCAGAACTGTTACCGTACCACCTGTTTTTTCACGTATCATAAGTGCTGTCTCCAGTGCAAACAGATCGTATGGATTCGTTCTTGTCTCACCGGACATTCGTTTCATGGCACCGGTTTCCGGGTCAATATCCACCTTGGAGCTCGCCGGCACCTGCTTCATACATACAACTATTTTCATCTTTTATCTTCTTTCTTTGTTTACTTTCTTCATTTTTCACTTTAAAGCTTTAAACAGCTGTATAAGTATAACATTAAAGTGATATAAAGTCGAGAGTATTTTGGTAAAATTTACAATAAAATCCTAAAAAAAATCACTGCGAAATCATATCTCATTTCGCAGTGATTTTCATTATCTTATTCTATTTTTTCAGCTGAAATTCCATATATACCGGATCGTGGTCAGAATAAGAATATCCGGTGTTTACATTTTCGTATTTCATACATTCCACATTATCGGAAATAATGAATCCATCCAGTGTCACAGTATACGTTTCGCCCGGTACATACGGACTGTCCGCATTACGGGCACTGTTCCAGATATTCTTTTTTTCTTCTGTTGAAAACTGATCCAGACAGAAAGAAAAATGCTTCGGAAGTTCCTCTCGCGGGAACGGATATGCCCATGATTCCGTCTCCTGATTCTTTTCGTCCTCCTCTGTGACCTTCAGATCATGGTTGAAATCTCCTCCGCAGATCACATAATTTCCTGCCTCATATTCTTTCTGCATATCTTCGCGGAGCATACTGATCTGACCTTCCCGGACAGCATCACTGTTACCATAGGCTGACATATGCAGTTCAAAGATCACCAGCTCTTTTCCATTGTCCACCGGCACTCTGGATATGCTGTAGCATCTGTCCAGGTCGAAAAATTTCGTAAACGATGTAGACACCGGAAAACTTCTTCTTAAAGAATCCGTAACCGGATATCTTGAAAACAGGGCAAGGCCTGCCTTGCTTTTTCCGTGAGGCTGCGTAAACGGATAAAAAAGAAATGCCGAGTCATAATTCTGTGCAAACACACAGTTGTACGCAGGTATCACTTTTTTCAGTATGGAATATTCATCCAGATGATAGGTTCTTGTTGCATCCAGGTCGATCTCCTGGATCAGTGCAAAATCCGGATCCAGTGATGCAACCAGCTCGCCTGCACCTGTTACTGTCTCCTTCGCACTCTCCTTGCTCTTCGCCCAGGAGTATTTTCCGCCGTCCATAAAGAAACTGTACTCCGGCGTATATGCTCCGAAACCGATATTATATGTAAGCGCGGAGTATTTTTTTTCTGCTGACAGGGTATCTCCCTCTTTGTCATTCTCGGAAACGGTTTCTACTTCTAATTTTTTGTTATCCTCGATTCTATGATAGCTGGCATAAAGGTAAATGATGTAGCCCGCCAGGATGATGAGGATTGTTAGAAGGATGATGGCTGCTGTTTTTAATATTTTCTTTGTTTTCATGATTGGCCTCCATTGGGGACGGGGTTTTCTGGCTCCATATCAGTCAGAAGCTCCTTCAAAATATTTTCCTGATAGCCGGATCGCCTTTTCTCTCTAATATATTCTGCTGTTTTCAAAAGCTGTGGATGGACAATACGCTCCAGCTTTATCACACCCGTTTCGCTGATTGCTTCACCTGAAATACTTTTCTCATAATCTTTCGGTTCCATTCTCCATAAATGAATCCGATTCCCGTACTTCTGCCACAATCTGTCCGCAATTCCTATTCCGTCAGGATCAATATCCCCACTATAGTAAATGTCACTTCCACTTTTCAGAATCATCCCGATCAGCTTTTGCGCCGCAAAACGCAACTGACCGGATGTACACAGCAATGTATAATTTTTTCTCTGCAGATTTTCAATAAGATAACTGAACACCATCTCATTTTCTACGATGTACACCTTTTTGCTCAGCGGCCGAACTTCTGTGATCCCTTTCAGATTTTCCATAGTAACCACATAAGGTTCGCCCTCTTCACAAAATGCCTCATATGCCGGATGCCAGTTACCTTCTTTTTTCATTTTCAGTCCATATACGTGTACCAGCGAGGAAATATTATCCGGAACGATTCCTTCCTGTTCAAGTAATTCCCGCCATTGATAAGCATTTTCCGGCAATTGCCGTTTTCGTTCATAACAGATTCCATGAACCAGAAAAGTTCCTGCCGTTGTTCCCCTGTCAAAATAATGAGGATTGTCCGATACTTCTGCCGCAAATACCGCAAGAGGAAGCGCACACTGCACATTTCGGATTTCTTCAAGTTTCTCCAAAGCATTTCCCGCATGATATGCCAATATTCTGGCCTGCTTTGGCTCTTTCTCATATTCCCTCATAATCAGCTGATAACCATACTTTTTCGAAGAGATCATCTCGCTTATCCATTTTAACACTGCTGCTTCTGTTCCGATTTTTTTCTGAAAATATTCATATATACTTTCCAGAAAATGTTCCTTCTGCTTCTGCTGTTCTTTTTTCTCTCCTTGTCTTGTCACAAGTTCTTTTCCAAAATATTCCTCAAGAACAATTTTTATATCAACCGGCGCAAAACGTGTTTCCTGCAGCCCCTGCTCGAATTCCAAAAATGTAAACCGGATATCTTTCTCAAAAAACATTTTCCCCGTAATTCCACTTATCGCCCGCCGTTCTTCATCAGAAGCATTTTTCAAAGTAATCCTTCCTGCCACTTTTCCATAGGAACGCCATTTTTTCCAGAGTTCCCGGAAGCACCGGTTATATGCTTTCTGACTTTTAAAATATTCCACACATTTCCTGCTATTGCATACAATCTCACTGCTCATCTAAAATTCTTTCACTTCCGTTCCATGTATAACAGATCACAGAAACAACCTGTGAATTCTGCGGTCTCTGCAGCTCTGCGATACGCAGACTTTTCACTGTCTCAAAACAGCCCCAGAGAGACTGGGAATTCATGATATAATCAAAATCCAGTTTTTCTACCAGTTCAAACATGCTGCTGATATTCTTATCATCAACACCTGCAAAAGCCTCATCCAGCGCTACCATACGTGGATGATCTTTATTTTCTGCTTTCTGATACTGTGCATTCACTGCTGCAAAAAGAGGCACATACATTGCCATAGCCTTTTCCCCACCGCTGAATCGATTGAAAGCTGCATTCGTCAGAAGCTTTTTCGCATCTTCCCCTCGTTTATAAAACATACGGAATTCAAACCATTTCCGGTAATCCAGCGCATCTCTTACAAGATCCATGTAAGTTACCACTCCGCCGTTTTCTTCCAGCTTCATTTTTTCTGCCTGAATCTTACTTCGAAAATGTGCCGCAACTTTTTCAATATCCTCAAGTGTAAGAAGTGCTCTGTCACGAAGCAAAATCTTCTCAAGCTCTCCGATGTCAAGCTCCGTATCATTTTCCGGTTTCCGTGGCTTCCATTCCAGAGAAAAGCTCAGTCCCATGGAAGTGTCCATGTCTTTCATAAGTCCAGACATATCTGCAACCCATTTCCGGCTTTCAGCGATCCGGTCTGTAAGCTGCTGGCTGATCGTCTGGGACAGGATATCCTCAAAAAGCTCCCTGTCTTTTTCCCGGATCAGCAGTTCTGTCTCTTCGATCGATGTTTTCAGAATATTGTAAAATTCCTCCAGGTAAACTCTCTTTCCTTTCCAGGTGGATACGATCCGTACACGGCTGCGTAAAGCTGTTCCTTTTTCTCCGGACACATTGTTTTCTGAGCCAAAACAGCTTTCTATGGAAGTTCCATAAGGTGTCAGGCTTCCATTATGCTGCTGATAAACACGGAACAACGACTGGAACAATTCACTCTGTTCCCTGTTTTTATCACCTTCACGCAAAAAGCTTTGTGCTTCTCTTGCACAGTCATGCAACGCTTTATTTTCTCTGTCCATCACAAGCTTCAGGGAAAGCTCTTCCTCAAAGAATCCTCTTAAAGTTGTCTCTGCTTTGATCTCCTGCTGCAGCTCTGCCCGTTTATCCGGTTCCTCCTTCTGCATCCGCTCCAGTCTGTCTGCCAAAACCGCAAGATCTTTTCCAATGTCATTTATCTGGTCTTTAATCTTTCTGAGTTCTTCCCAAAGCTGTTTCAGACGATTCGCTTTTTCTGCAATGTCCGGACGATTTAAGTATTCTTCCAGCTGACGGATCTGGATCTCCACTTCTTTTCTTTTTGTAATGTAATTACGCTGTTCTATAAAAGCATCATCCATCTGCTGCTCATCCCGAGCAATCGCATCCTGCTTTGATTCACAGCTGCTTTTATCCGTGATGATCTGTAACAGATTCTGTCTTACCTCCTGCCAGATACTCTGGTATTCTTCCGCTGCGTCTCTTGCTTCTTCATATGCCTCTTCTGTCCGTCCATAGGGAAAAGCTTTGCATTTTTGCAGCATCTCCTGATATTTTCTGTTCTTCTCCTGAAGCTTCTCCCATTCCTTCGCTTTCTTTTGTCTGTATTCATCTGTCTTTATCTGAAGGCGCAGGCTGTATTCTTTTTCCTGTGAAAGTGCAGCATTAATATCTCCAAATCCAGGAAGATTCTTATACTCTTCCTGAAGTTTTTCCAGCCGATTCCCAATCTTTAAAATCTCATCTTCTACTGCAGACAGATTCTCATTAAATTCCCGGATAACAGCTTCCAGTTCCCGGATCTTCTGTTCTTTACGTCGCTTTCTTGCCAGAACACCTACAAATTCTGCCTCTTTGCTTTTATCTGCCCGTCCTGTGAGAATTCCCTGCCGGAACCATCCGTCTGTTCCGATATAAATCCCCTGTCCGTTCTCTTCTTCATAAATATTCGAAAGGATACGGGAAACTTCCTGTCTCAGATCCAGCGATAATTCTTCATTTACCTTCAATCCGGAAAAAGCCGAATTTCCCATCTTATCAAGATGCAACACTGTATCCTGCATTTCCGGAAAAAATTCTTTAAGATGTTCCAGATCCGTTTCCGCGATCACCAGTGCATCCAGGATTCCGGCTTTCTGCAACTGTGCCTCCATCCTTGCACAGGCAGCTTTATCCAGTTCTTCCGAAAATTCCACAGTTTTATAAAACGGTATCGCTGTGATTCCTTTTTCTTCCAGAGCAGTTCTGGAGCGTTCCGTCTGCTCATCTCTGTCCGGTTCCAGCTCACCCTGATTCCGGACCGTTTCCAGTTCTTCCCGCGTTTCTTCCAGCTGTTCCGTCAGGGATTTCTTCTCATTTTCTTTCGCCGTTTTCTGCTCCAGAAGCGTTTGTCTCTGCTGCTCATAATCCAACCGCAGCATTTCCTGTAAAACCCCTGCATCTTCCACCGAATGATATACTCTGATCCTCTCCTGAAGCTTCCGAAGAAGCTCTTCTTCCGGTTTCCATTCACTGGAATTCTTTTTTAACTCAAAAATCTCCACGATCCACTGATCGATACTGGCCAGTACCTGTTTCTGAGCATTCTCCAACGCCAGCTCTATTTCCGCCTTCTCACGTCTGCATTCTTCCAGCTGGCTGGATATTTCATCGTACTCCCTGGAAAAAATTTCATACTGCTTAATGATCTGTCTGCATTCTTCAATAAGTTTTTTCAGCATATCCAGGTCTCTGATGATTTCTTCTGTTTTTTCAAGGTTTTCTTCTTCTATAATGCGAAAAGATTTTTCATGATGCTCCCACCGCAGAATTTCCTGTTGCTCCAGAATTTCTTCTTTCTGCTCTTCCAGCTCCTGCTGTTTCTGTTCCAGATGATCCTGGATTCCTCTCAGTTCCTGCTCACCTTCCCAGATTCTTGTCTTACATTCCTGGATCTTCTCTTCCCAGCGGGCCTCATTCCGCTCAGCTTCCTCTTTCTCTTTTCTGGCATGTTCCAGTTTATGATCGATTTCTTCCAGATCCATATCAAGAAGCCCGTTCCGTTCTGTCTCTGCCAGTTTTTCTTTTTCCCGCAGTTCCCTCAAAAGATCTGTTTTCTTCTGACTGCTTTCCCTTGCTTCCTTTATTTCCTGTGCACGTTTTTCAAAAGCCTGCTGAAAAATTTCTACTTCTTTCTTTTTTTCCAGATATGCCTGCGCTTTTTTTGCAAGCATATACTGATTATAGCGGGTATATTCATTTCGGATGATCTTCACATCTGAAAATGCCCGGTTCAGGGTTTGAAGACTGTCCTGAATATCATCCATTTTTTCCATGGCATCTACCATGGCTCTGAGATCTTCATCCGTCAGTGTCTGCAGCGAATCATTCAGTATTTCATATACTTTTGTAGGCTTGAATTCCTTGGAAAGTTTTGGCGCACGCACCTTTACAAGAAGCCGGATAAACTGTTCATACTGCTCTTCTTTACGGAATCCAAAAATATACTGATTTACATGTTTTTTATATTCGCTCTGACTGTCTGTAAAAAAATTCTCTTCCCCGAGAATATTCTTTATTTCTCTCTTATCATAAGGAATTTTGTTGCTTCCAACTTCTTTATACAGCCACAGATCGTATCCGATTCTCTTTCCGTCAAGAATAACAAATCCCCAGAAATCCATAGGTTTTCCACGGCGTGCTCTCTGACCGATTCCGATCGTCCTGTATTCATCTGAATCTTTTTTCTTAAATTCCAGAAAAAGATATCCGGTTGCCTCGTCTCTTCCTTCTTCACCAAGAAAATAATATTCCATCTTCCGGTCACTGGAACCAAAAGGATCCAGTCGGCTTGGTGTGCGGTCACCATCCAGCACAAAAGGAATGAAACTTTGTGTTGTAATGGATTTTCCAGAACCATTCTGTCCACGAAGAAGAAGTTTTCCATCCAGGAATTCAAAAATTTCTTCATCATACAGCCAGAAATTCACAAATCCGATCCTGTTCATCTGCCAACGGTCATTCACTCTTCTGTACCTCCCTCAAAATCCTTCGGATAAAAACCTGCAAGCCTTCCAGCCGCCGGTAAGATCACAACCTGATCCTGTTCACAGCGGATCAACATCCAGTTTTCCATATATACTCTGACTGTCTCTATCAGCTTTGCTTCTTCCATTTCGCGAAATTCTTTACTCCATCCCTTTTTCCATTCTTCCCGGCAGTTTCGCACAAGCTCTGAAAATTTTTCTTTTGAAATATAAATACATTCGTTTTCTGCTTTCTTAAGTTTTTCCTTTGTAAGTTCATCCTGTATTCTGGCACAGATCAGAAGCACTGCTTCCGGCAGCATGGCATCCCTGGGATGCACTGCCCCATAACAGTCACTTTCATCCAATGTTAAACACGCCATGTTTCTGTAAATATCCAGATTTCCTCCCAGATTCTGCTGGAGATATCTTGCTACCCACTGGCGCTGGTTTTTCAGATAAAGTCCATCTGCATCTTCATTTCCATCCCAGTACATAGCCGGACAGACTGCAAGCTGACGGTAAACACGGTTGACCCTGGATGCGCCTTTATCCTGTTCGATTTCATCAAAATCTGTTTTTTCAAAATCTCTCCAGGATTCATATCCGGAAATATCTGTGGGAAAACTCGTGGCAAAATATTTCGAATATCCTGTATTTTCATATAATACTTCCTGTCCTGCCTCAGAACCAAACCCTTCACTTCGTCCATCACGCGCCCATATCATCTGCAGTTTTTCCATATACTGCAAAACTCTTACCAGGGATTTTCTCTGAGTAAATGAAGTCCAATCAATGGTCATATACTCCTTTAGCTGCGTTTCTACATAACTGATCAGTTCCGACAAAAGAAAAGGCTCTCGTTCTTCCTTATCTTCCAGGTACATCAGAACCACACAAAAAATACAGTAGTCCCTGATTTCCGCAAACTCTTCAATTCCCATATAAGGCTCTGCATGTGCAGGCCTTTTTTCTAATTTCAGAAGGTTTTCCGTGTGGATCAGTTTCCATCCCAGCTGCTCACGGATGAATTTCTGAAAGTTTGGAATGTCTCTTTTTATCTTATAATAAGTCTCTTTATCTGTATCCTTGCAGATCCAGAATTTTTCCAACAATGTTCTGACTTCATTCATTCTTATTTAAACTCCAGTATGTACGATGGCATCACAAGGTTTCCATCTTCGCATTTCAGCACACAGGTTCCGTCTTTTCTCGTCAGGCGATACTCCTGTCCATATTCCGTTCTTCCTGTTTTCTGTGAACTCATATTTGCCAGAGATATCCATTGTAAAAATACTGCTCTTGTGCTTTCTTCTACAGTTTCGTCAATTTCCGAAAATGTGATCTTGTTATCCCGGATATAATGCATCACGATTTCTTTCTGCTTCCTCGCCTGTTTCAGATATGCTTCTCTCTGGATCATCTTCTGAAATGTTTTATCCTCGAATCCTCTTTTATCTTTTTTCTCACGATAATTCCTCGTGTGCGGTTTCAACAGATATGTTGAAGGTTCCTCATCATATACACTGTTGTTGATCGAGTCTTCTTCTCTGGCTTCTATGGTCTTGAAGTGCTGAATCTTCTGCACGCCAAAAACATGTGCGGAAAGTCTTCTGGCTTCATCCAGGTCTTCGCATTGCAAAAACATATGGAGAAATTTTTTATAATCATCTTTTCTGCTGATACCCCAGTTCTGTATCTGCACGATCAGAGCTGCATTCTGAATAATGCTCCTGATTATGTCGTTGGTGATCTTCAGAACTTTTTTACACTCACATTCACGTCCATTGGAATCTATAAACCAGTTTTTCAGAGAATTCCATTTGCCCATTACGTTCTCTCTTATACTCGGCTCTGCGTTTCCTCTGATTTCCAGAGTTGCATGTGGTATTTCCAGCTCACTCTGCACAACTTTTTCCAGAATACTATTTTCCATAAGAAGAGTGTTTTTCTCCAGGAGTCTTTCAATCTTTCTGGAATGACGCTGCATTTCCTGAATAAATTCATTCAGATATTTAATAAATTTATCCTTGTGCACAATAAATTCCACAGACTTCATCAGCTGCTCTGATTTACCGGAATAAAAATCTCGCAGATAGTCCTGATAGTTCTGATTCAGTCTCCGGAAATCCTCCTGCATAAGATTCCACCACTCATTTACTTCTTTTAACGATGCCGTCTGCATAAGCTCCGCCTCATTCAGACTTTTTTCCAGCCGAACAAAAAAATTAGTAGAAAGATTTCCTGATTCTACAAATATATTTTCCAGTCTTACTGTTAAACGCTCTATTTCAACGGCATATTCTGACATTGTATACTGGTACTGTTTGTTCTTATATTCCGCTATTGTATAAACCCTTCCCGGATCCTGGATCGGTGTGAGATTCTTCCATTTTACCAGCATATCTAAATCAAGGACCAGCTGTTCCATGGTATAATCCCGGAACAACTCGTCCTTTTTTAACAACTGAAATATGTCCTCTTTATACATCTTGAAATTCATCTTCTCATATTCTCTGTAAAAGCATCTCATGATCTTACGATACACGGGAGCATTTGGGACAGATAAATATGATGTCTCATTGATCGCCTGAAGTTCGGACATTTTTTCCTCCATTGGGGACGGGGTTTTTTGGCTCTTTCTCCGTCAATAGTTATTCGATTAAATTTATGTTAGCATGTATGTGTGACACTGTCAACGCCATTGGCTCTAACAGAAAAACCCCGGAAACCTTACGGTTCCGGGGTATCTTACGTTTGGACACAATGTACCTTGCGGTACTCTATATTTATATTAAGATGTTATGCTAAAATTACTCGATGATTGTAGCAACACGTCCTGATCCTACAGTACGTCCACCTTCACGATATCAGACCGGTGTATTGCAGTGTGCAAATAGTGATTTTTCGTGTGATTGGTGGGGAAAAATCCGGATTTTCCGTTGTGTCCGTATGGTTTTGGGGGATTTTGTTATCATGGTGTTATCATGACATCTTCGCCATCTGCTTAAGTCCTTCTAGCTCACGCAATTTTCCTTCGTAAATTTCTTCTAATTCCTGTCTTTTCACTTTTGTATTATCATATTGCGTCTGAATGTTCTCAGGTAATTCAATACCTTGGTTTTGATATTTGTTTTCAATATCTCCCATGATTTTTCTTCTTCTATCAATTCTGTTTTGAATTTTATCCAAAGTTTCTTCTGTCCTTGCAATTTTTTCCGATAAAGAAATTGTTTTGACATTTCTATTAGCTCTTCTATTTCTTTTATTAGCCTTTTCCAGTCCAATTACTTCTTCAACTGCACTTTTATCAATTAAATTATTGTTCATTTTATTATAAGTGCTAATAAAACTATGCATAGAATACATATGAAATTCCTGTTGAGTTTCCGTCACGAACTCTTTTCTCAACTCAATTCTTGGTCCTATAGTTTTTCCTTTTACAATGTTCCACCAATCTTCTTTCTGATCATGAGTAACATATATAATTCCCCTTGATGTAGCTTTTGCATATTTAATAATCTGTTTCCATATTATCAAATCACCATATGCATTATTATCATCTTCTTTATCCTTTTTCTTTTTATCATCCTTGTATCCGGGTGGTATTGATTTTTCATACCTCTTTTTTCCTTCTTCTTTGATTGCCATCAATTCATCATCCGAAATTTTTTCTCCCACTCGTCCTTCAAATATTGTTAATATCTTGTTCAAAATCTCATCTTGTTCTGCACTTAAAACCAACAAGTTTCTATCTTTATTACTATCCAACCACTTAAACAAATATCTTTTCAATTCAGAAACTTCTTCATCACTCTGTGTCAACCTCAATGTTTCAATGGCTTTACTTGTAAATGCATCTATTTCTTTTTTAAATTGCTCATACCTTTGAACAGTTTCATATATTACCTCACATCTTTTGTTCATATATTCGTAAGCAACCTGATATGGAATCCAAATTCTATCCTTGAAACTTTCAAATGCATCCAACAAAGAATTTCTTGTTTTTGCTGAATATCTATACAAATTCAGCAATACATTTGTATCAAATACAAATATTGCATTTTCCCATAAATTATGTTTTTCATAATCGGATGGTTCTATAAATTCTTTTATCGCATTTCTCATACATATCCCTCTTTAGTATATTGCCAATAATTCTAATCCTAAATAATCTTCTTCAACATCAATGCATTCAAATTCTTCTTTTTTTTCAGACGCTATTTCTTTTCTTAATGCCCTGTTTAAGCCTAAGAAATCCTTATATATATCAAATACTGGCAAAGGTTTATCTTTAAAATATTTTCGTGATTCTAATCTTGCTATTATTGTAACTTCTTTTCCTTCAAAATCTTCTAAATCATTATATTCAACCATCAAATTTTCTGGTAATGCTTTTCCTATTCCAAGCCAATAATCGCACTCGCTTCCCAACTCACAAAAAATAGGAATACGCATTTTAGAGTTTTCAAAAACCTGATTAATCATCTTTCTTTCCTCTTGATCTTTGCAATCAATACCTGCCATTACATATGTTTTATATTCATTAATCAACTGAATCATATCAAATTGTTCTGGAACGTAAATTTCTCCTGTAACTTTAATAATCGATGAAATTCTAACTTCTTTAATCGATAAATCTGGAGTTTCCCCCACAAAATCAATATAATCTTCTCTATCTTGCAATAATTTTTCAAATTCAGCGCACTCTAACAGATATGTAGCTACTTTATTTTCTTCACTATCATTCTCTTTTATATCAATCTCGACATTTTTCCCTCTAATCAAAGTTGAATACTGATCTATTTTTTTCTTATTAAAATATATTAAATTTCCAAACATTTTTCCACCTCCGTACTTTATCTTGGTCCCATAAATTTGTCACCATTCAAATGTATCATATGCTCTGGCATTTCAGCTATCCATACTTCTGTATCCCAGGCCAATTCCTCCGAAAACTTTTTGTAAGTTTTAAAATCCAAAAATGCCGTAACAAATATTTTTCCAGCGGTTACATCTTTTGTCATTTCTGTAATTTCCAGAATACGTTTTGGATCCATTGGACCTACTGAAGTCACTGACTCAATAAAATAAATCCAATTTTTGTCTTCCCTGTACAATACGACATCCGGCATTTTATCATGAAGTGTAATCTCAAAGCCCAATTTCTTCAGTTTATCTATATTTTTCACTAAATCTTTCTCTATCGTATCTCCTACATATAGACACTCTGCATTCTCAGCGAATCTCGGTGCAAACTCCTCTATAATTGCTTTCTGTAGTTCATTATGTTTCCCCGGCGAAAACTTAAAATCATCCCCATTTATTTTCACAGGCATCATCTTCATTTCCTTTTTCGATGCATAAATGTCAACTAGTCTTTCATGGTACATCATATATCTCGATGATATTTCGTTCCAGCCAACGCTTTGATAGTGTTTCAACAATTCCACTGTTTCATTAGTTAAGCGATAACGATAATTTGGACTATTCGTTGCTTTCCCATTATCTTCTACTAATGCTGCTGTTCTAAATCTGTGTAATGCTTGCTTTCTAAATGTTTCTCTACTATTTTCTGCGTAAGTGCTTCCATAATTTGAATTTGTAAACTGAATAATATCATGAATTCTAATCCACTCATTTGTTGCATTTCTCCATGACATATCTGGTTTTATTCCAGCCATCGCTAATAAAACATAACAACATATATCTGCCTGCTGTGCTTTTGGCATTCCTACAAATTTCAATATTTCGCGTGCTTCTTCAATCTTATCCACAGTACCCCTCCAATATCATATTACAATTTTTTTCTGACATATCTTTGCTTTTCATTATTTTCCTTCCCATTTCCTGAATAATATTAATATCAGGAACTGGCATTGCATTAATTTCAGTTGAATTAACCTGCGTTGAACCATTCAAAATCCGGTAATATTCATCATAAATTGTTGAATTAAACAGCACATACAAACCATACACCAGGCACTCAGACATATTTGTAAGTAGCCCATCAATAAAATTAATCTTATTTTGTGTACTTATCTTTGAATACTGTGGGAATTTTTTCGACAAATATACACCACACTGCAATCTTCTCGGTTCTTCCTTAGCTGTGAATCTCTTTACAAACAAATAGTTGTGATTATCCTGCATTAAACCCTTCTGCTCTGTCACAACATATTCATGCTCCTTTTTAATAGGAAACTGGACTACACCATCTTTTATATGTTGTGAATAAAATAAAGGTATCGCCCCCTCTTCTACATCGTCTCGTAAAATATCTCGATTTCTGAAATCAACAGTCAATCCTGTTTTCATTTTTAATCCTATATCCGGAAGCGTTTTATCCCACTGATGCAACTTCTTCAATACTGAAACTTCTTCTTCATTTGTAACCAAATATACATATAATTCTTTTCCAGAAACAACAAGATTATATGGAACTACTAATGTGGTACACTGGTCAAAATCCTTATTTGTATGCGTAGATGTAATAGTAACATTATCTGGCTGCACCTTTGTCTTTTTAACTTTTACTATAATAGTTTCCTGTAAAACATTTTCTTTATCAAATACTTTATTTCTGCTACCAAACAAATGTATATGAATGATCTTTCCTTCTGACAAAAAATATTCTCTGAATCTCTTAAAATAAGCTCCTGATGTCCATGACCTTGGAATTATATAAACCATTTCCCCAGCATCTTTTAGGTTAAATAATCCCATTGACGCAAAAATGAAATACATATTAGGCGCTCCATAACAAACTGACGGCATTGCTGTCGCTTCCGGAGCATCCTTTGATATTTTCATATACGGGGGATTTCCAATCACTATGTCATATTTTTCCGGATTCCAATTTCCACCTAACATATGATTAAAATCGAGATACTGGCTGGTTATATAATTCTCAGTTATAATTTTTATATCTATTTTTTTACTTGAACATTTCTGCATATAAAGAAGATTTTCCTGCAACAATGGTAATACATTCTCATCGTTCTCATAACAGGTTACAATAATCTCTTTAATATCCTCTATTTTATCTAAACGTTCGATCATGGCACATGTTAAAATTCCGGATCCCGCACCAGCATCTAGTAACGTTACTGTAGTCTGCTCCGGTATAACAAATAATCCAGCCATATATCTAGCTGTTTCAATGCTCGTAAAGAACTGTCCGTATTTTTTTCTCTCTTTTTTTGGCATTTCTTCAATATATTGATTAGTTTTCTCCACAATTTGTTCTAACATCAACTTCCACCTATCTATTTTATTTCTAAACCAAAGCTACGTCTTCACGCCTTTGAACTTTTCCCCTTTTTCTCATGTTGCGATAATAACGATTTCTCGCCAACAAGTTTAAATCATCTTTATATTTTTCTACAAATCTATAAATTTCCGGAAATATATCAGGTTCTATTTGTCTGGCAGAAATAAGCAACCCTCTTAGCTTTTCAATCTCAACTATATCCTTATTCTTCAAGCAGGTTTTATACATTTCAATAATCTCATATCTTTTTTGATTTGGAACAAGCAATTTCCCTTTTTTTATTCCTACTCCTGTCACTTTCTTAAATGCATTGTTTTGATAGTAATGATCTTTTTTTGCCTTTGCATGTAAACAATAACTATTCAAAAGTTCTTCAACATCTTTTCTCAACTGTTTTGATATACCAATATTCGATGAAAAAGTCATATCATCCACATACAACGTAAACTCACATTTATATTTTCGTGCAATTTCATATATATTTTCAAACATATCACTATAAGACCAGTATACCACAAGTTGGCTCGTTGGACTTCCTGTAGGTAACGTTCCTCCACACATGACTAGATCTGTCATAATCCAAGCGATATCATCTGCCATTAAAAACTTTTCTTTAAACATACTGTATACATATTTTCTTTTTGCCGAATCATAAAATTGTGAAATATCCATTGTTTTCACATTATAATTTCTACAATGATTTCGGGCATTTGAAATATAACTATGTTTCTTTTTTCCAGATATTACCCACTCAGGTGTTTTTATCCTACTCATTAATTTACAAATTCTTTTTTGAATACTTTTTAATTCTTTTTCCGGGACCATGAAATTTCGAGTTCCAATACCATTAGATTTTGGTTCCGAAAAATGATTATATTTGTATGTATGATTTTGCTTAAAATATTTTTCATCCAGCTTTAGTACTCTAGCCAACTTTCTTCTGTTTCTCATTCTATACAATGGACTAAATTCTATAGGGTATGTTTTACTCATCTTCAAATTCCCCTACCTTTTCCAATATTTTAAGTAATTTCATTCCGGCACGAGCAATTCTTTGTTTTTTATCATTTTTTATTTCTTCACCTTCTAAAGATTCCGCAAATAGCATTAATGTTGATTTTTTCATTTCAAACACTTTCGCATATTTGTCTAAAACCTCCATCGTAGGCTGTTTTTTCCCATTTTCCAATTCTGACACATAGCTCTGTGATAATTCCAGTTTTTTTGCTAATTCTGCTGATTTATATCCATTAAATATTCTTAACAATCTTAATGCTTCACCCATTGTATCCTCTTCCATTTCTGTAAATAAAAAAATAGATTAGTTGGTATTAAGAGTAGTTATCTAATAAATATTCGATAACTGTTTTGCATACATAGATAACAAACTTACCAGCCAATCTAGCAATTGTACTTTTATGTTTCTTACAAAATGCAACAACATTCTCAATACCGGATTTGAAAAACGCTTTAACTTTTCTGCAAAACATATCTTTTGCCTCCTTTCTCATCTTTGTAAACAAAGACGCCATCCAAGAAAGGAATTATGAATAAGGTAGTTTTTCAAATCACTGACTAATCTATCATTAAAGCGTGTTCCATCCACACGCTTAAGACGTAGCAACCTCGTATCACAGTAACACATTTACTTGGCATCACAGTAGATCATCTACTCTTCCTAGACCATTACGACATTGCCCGGGTTTAATTTAAGGTCGTCCAACCTTCCAAGCATTTCTGCTCACATTACATCTTCTGGATGGATATACCTTCGTTAAAGTAGTTTCATTATACCCAACTTCTCATTTTATGTCAAGATATTTTATCGCTATTAGCGATATTTTGTATTTATTTATATAGAAATCCCTTCTCTGCCATTTCTTCCGCAACATTCTTAATATTGTTCATCCTCCGCACCCATTCCATCTGATCCCGCATCTTCAATTCTTCCGTCACTCCCCATTGTTCAGCCATCTGTTCCGCTAACATTTCAATTTTTTCTCTTACTTCTTTATCAACCTGATTCAGATGCTCCGTCAGCTTCCCGGTCAGTACCAGATACTGATACCTTGCACTCCGGTGCTCTTTCAGAAACTTCTTTCGCATTATTCCATATTTCCCATATGTAGGTTCCTCCTCATTGATTTCCAGGTCTGGCAGATAATAATCTCCATGCAATGTGTAGCTCAGTCCGTTCTTTTCATCATAAATCTGTTTCGTCATATTCTTACAACTCCATTCCTCTGTACTTTGCTTTATTCTTCTTAATTTGTGCATTGTGTTCTTCACTTCGTTCTCTTGCCCATTGTATGCGGTCACCTATTTTTTTCGGCATCTGCTCTTTCTGTTTTTTCGCTTCAAGTTCCGCCTGCATCCGGATATCGTCCTGCACCAGTCTTTCTACCATATCTTTCCCCAACATGCGTAAAAGTCGGTTATATCTGTCTGCAATTCCCTGCAGTATTTCTTTCTCACCAGACAATTTCTGATAATCTTTCTGAACTTCTGCCAGTTCCTTTTTTGTTTTTTCATGCTCTTGTTTTTTCTTCTGAAACTTACTTTTCCAACTATCTCTTTCTCTTGTGAGTTCTTTCACCTGTGCAGCCATCGCACCGATTTTATTTTTCATTTCAATGAATAATGGTTTTATTTTCTTATCCCGGTAAGTTACCGCACGTTCCAATGCTGTAGCTTCCGGAAGAAATGTTTTAATCATTCCATACTCTTTTATTTCCTTGCTGACATTATCCATCACCGGTTGCAGGAATTCTCTTCTGTCCTCCAGTTTTTTCAATTCTGTTTCTGCTTTCTTCGCACGTTTTTCCGCTGTTTCTTTATCTTTCTGGAACTGAATTTTTTCTTCTTCCAGCAGCTTAATGTCTGCTCTTGCTTCTGCAACCTGAGAAGTCAGTCCCTTATTCTCTGCTGTCAGATTTTCTTTTTCCTGTTCCAGTTCCTGCACTTCCTTCTTACGCTCTTTCTTCTTAAAATTATAAACATCCAAATGTTCTTCATGTGTACCTTTCTGCTCCCATTCGATTCCATGTTGCTTTGCAATTTCAGCCAGCACTTCTTTCTCATGATTTATCCACTGATTCAGCTCTGTATCATGCTTATTTCCACCTTGAAAACCAAGACTTTTCAATGCCTGTTTCAGTGAAACTCTGGTATCCATTCCTTTTCCCTTCCAGTTGGTCACATAAGGAACAAAGTCAATATGCAGATGAGGAGTAGCTTCGTCTTGATGCAGATAGCAGTTAAATACCCGAAGTGTCGGATTCCGCTTCTGGAACTCTTTCACATATTCGTCCAGTACCTTTACAGCCTGATTTCCTTCTGACGTTCCCACTGCCATATCCTCACGATTTCCTATCTGGAAGATCACTTCATGGAACAGCTTCTCCTGTTTGCCCTGTCGGATTTTTTCATAATAATTTGCAATTTGCCGATCCTTTCTTTTCCCGGCATTGTATCTCTCCACCGCATCATCAAACAGTTCTTTATAGACTTCTTTCAGATTCTCATTCTTATAACAAATGTTCAGTTGTACTCTGTCTGGATTTACATTTTCTGCTACAAAATCCCGTCTGTTATGAGCCAGTGAACCGGCTCCGATCATGCCACTGATTGTTCTTTTCATCATAAATTTTCTCACCTCTTTTCTGTTTGAGTGCCAGATATGGCACATAATTTTTATTTACGCCAGACATGGCGATATTTAAGAAACTTTCGCCGGATACGGCGGTTTTGTTACTTTTGTCAAAAGTAACGCAAAAGCACTTTCGACAGCCGTACCGTCCATCAAAAGTCCCCTTGCGCCCTGCCGGGGGCATAACGTCCGGTGGAGGTCTGCTTTACACCAGCCGAAGCGGATCATAGACCTATTTATCCAGGTATCCTTGCCTGCACATATTCCAGATCTCCACAATAAGGTGTCCCCACCAGATACCATTCTCTTGCCAGATTCATCTCCATTCTGGTCTGTACCCATTCATCACCTACCAGCACTTCCAGTCCTTCTCCACAGTGAAATCCTGTATCAATCCATAAGTCTGATGATAATAATCCATATCTTCCATTACTACTGTTGTATCCTAATCTTCCCTGTTTCATCATTTTCTGCTCCTTTCCAATTTGTAAACGGAATTTGTAAACGGGGCTCAAAAGATTTTAAAAGTTAACTTTTTAAGTTTTTCCTTCAAGTTCCGTTTACATCGTTTACAATAATCTTTACTCAAACGGTATCTCCAACTGTTCCGGTACTTCCATAAAGCCGTCTTTATCTTTCTTCACAGAATCTTCCATCCTTTTCCATGAACGCTGTATTCCATATTCCTTTCCGAACCGATGTGTACCATGTGGTTTCCAGCCTTCAATTGCATTGTTCATAATATTAGCAATCTCTTTACCTTCCCACTGTTTCATTTCTCCGGTTCGATGTAGCGCTTCATCGAACAGAATTCTGGTACATACATACTCGTCATCGTAGTCATCAAGAAATGCCTGTATGATTCCGGCATTGGTATCTTCCGGCATAAATTCTTTTTGCAGACGCTTTGCCTCTTCCTCAATTTCCTTTGTGAATCCTAAGAACACATTTCCCTGTCGATACAGTACCATTGCCTCCGCCCAGGCCTGTTCGATATAAGCTTTGCTCTCTGCTTCATTATCCAGAATATGAACTTCTGCTTTCGACATATCTGTCATCACCGGAGCAAATCGTCTGTTTCCGGTTCTGTCCAGCGGAAGGAAATTCAGATCATTTGAAGTACCACAAAATACACATTGTCGTGGTCTGTCTTCCGGGTGAACTTCATAAGGTACTTTGTAAGTTTCTTTCTGTCTGCTCAAAAACGATTTTATCTGTTCAATATTCTTTGCTGTGATAGTTGCCTTCATTTCTCCCATTTCGATAATCCAGTGATTTTGCAGTTTTCTGTAAATATTTTCATCATCCAGATGATCCAGATTGTCACTGAACCATTCTTCTTTTATCGCCAGATATTTGAAAAACGTAGACTTTCCGGCTCCCTGACTTCCAACCAGGCACAGCATAATGTCATATTTTATTCCCGGTTCATAAATTCTTGAAATCGCTGCCAACATGTGCATTTTCATTACTCCGATTGTGTATTTGCTCTTTTCTGCTCCCATAAAATGCGGAAGCATATTTTCTATTCTTGGAATTCCGTCCCAAACCAGGCTCTCCAGATAATCTCTGATTGGGTGATATTTATTTTCATTGGAAACAATATCTATTCCCGCTTTGATCACACGCTCACTTGTTATTTCATAATGCTCTTCCAGATACATTTTCAGATTGTATTCGTCTGTATCTGTAACCGTAGGACTGTTATTTCTCCGCTCCCATGGCACCTCTTTTACAATGTCCATTCTTCCGGAAAGCTCATTTCGTTTAATCGCTTTTTTCAGTACCGGATCATTTTGAAGTACCGTTACACAGTTTCTGATTGTCTGCTTTGTTCTTCCCTTATCCGTATGCTCCAGCATATTATTGACATCTTCTATTGTAAGCATTTCCTCGTTCACAATATCTTCTAATTCCATCAAGGACTTCTCGCTGATATTCGTTAATTCTTTCTTCAATTTTTTCAACCTCCCTTCTCTTCATTTTGAAAAATTCTACAATTTCTTCTCCTGTTCCAAACATCAGCACGTCCAGATAGTCATTTATCTTTCTTTCATTTGCCAATGCCTCCGTAAATAATTCATGCCACTCTTCTTCTGGTTCTGGTTTGTAAAACTCTTTCCAGAACTGAATCCATTTCAGATATCTGATCAGCACGTCTGTTGCATGTTTCAACCACTGTTCCAGTTTTTCTCTGATCATCACAACTTTCGACTGCTTTTGTTTTAAGATAGCCCTGTTTCGGGGCGTCCTTTCATATTTACTTCTGTTTTCAACTTTAATATCCAGTCCAAAATCTTCTACCAGCTTTTTCGCAGCTTCATACTGTGATATTCCAAATAACCTTGCTGTAAAATCTATTGCATCGCCACCCACTCCACATGCAAAGCAATGATATATTTTATCTGCCTTCATACTTGGATGCCGGTCTTTATGAAACGGACAACATGCCATTCCATTTCTTTTTACTTTAATCCCATAATGCTCCGCAGCCTGTCTGGCTGTCACACATTCTTTTACCTGTTCAAATAATGTCACTTCTACCTCCTGCCCCTCCGAGCAAGTCTCCGATGAACAGATATTCGGGAATTGTTGTATCTTTCAATTCGTGATATACTTAATCTGCCAAGATGGTATATCAGTGAATCTGATTATCAGAGAACTTGCTCAGATATTTTATCTGGGCTTTTTCTTTTTGTCTGTCAGTAGTCATAGCTTTTGCTCCTTACACAAATCTCCTTGTAGGAATAATAATGATTTCAAATTTGCTTCCGTCCTCTAATTCAAGAAGAATCACATAATCTGAATCCCGATCCGGTAAAATGGAACTTATTTTCAGCTTCTTACTGTAGTTAATTGCATCAAATATTTTTCCGACTACTTTCTTTGTTTTCATTTGCTTCTTTTCCTCCGTATTAACGTTTATTGTCCAGCATCTCAGCAACTTTTTTCTGCTGTGACGGGTACAGATGCCCATAAGTGTTCAATGTCATCTGAATGTCTTTGTGCCCCAGCCTTTCCTTGATAATCAGTGGTTCTACGCCCTGGTAGATCAGATATGCCACATGGCTGTGACGGATATCGTGCACTCTGATTGGTTTTACACCAGTCAGTGCTTCATATTTCTTAAGACGTTTCTGCAATGTTCTCGCCACAATCGGGAACAACCGCTGATCTTCCGGAAATCCATAATGCTTCTTTGCATACTC
Source organism: Blautia aquisgranensis (assembly GCF_040096615.1). NCBI lineage: Bacteria > Bacillati > Bacillota > Clostridia > Lachnospirales > Lachnospiraceae > Blautia > Blautia aquisgranensis. Next base: position 182,087 of record NZ_JBBMEJ010000002.1, on the reverse strand, counting down.
CTGTACCTCTTCCTTAAGAAAATTAGGAATATCAATAGTACGGACCGAATTTTCTGTTTTTGGAGTATCAATCACATCTCTTTTCTTGATCCGGTTATAGGTCTTATTGATATGCAGGAGATTTTCACTCATATCAAAATCCGAAAGACTCAATGCTAGAAGCTCTCCTTCCCTAATTCCTGTCCAGAACAGAATTTCAAATATCAGATAATCTTCACTCCCCGGCTCAATCCCGGCGATAAATCTGTCATATTCTGCTTTCGTCCAGAACTCCAGCTTATTTGCATCCGATTTCCCCATCTTTTTTACTTTCTTACATGGATTTTCCTTCAGATTGTAAATTTTCTGTGCATGATTAAACAGTGCATTTAACTGATTCTGGATCATACGCTCATAAGTCTTGCTGTATCCTTTTTCCTGAATGGCATTCTGCCACTGGATAATCTCTGCTGGTGTAATTTCATTCATTTTTCTTGTTCCAAAATATGGAACAATGTGCTTGTTCATCATGTGCTGCTTATTACGAATTGAATTTTCTTTCAGTTCATTCTTTTTATCTTCAAAATAGACTTGAATAAAACTGTTCATCTCCATTTTCATATCCGCCGCAGTCTTTCTTATGAATTCCTTTTCATAATTCAATGCTTCTTTCTTTGTCTTGAACCCTCTTTTCAGCTTCTGCGTTTTCTTACCTGTCCAGTCAATATAGCGGAAGCTCACATACCAGGTTCCCTGTGTTTTGTCCTTGTAAGCTGACATCTAAAAACCTCCTTCACACTGCTCTCTGAGTGCATCCGTAAAATTTTGTTTCCCAGTAGGGACGTGGAATCTTTCCACGAACTGCCACATATCCTTCCTTTACCAGTTCATCATTGAGCTGTTTCAGAATAGAATAAGCTTTACTGCGTTTCACACCTAATTCTTCCATGACATCATCAACGGTCATCATATAATTAGTTCTCATATCGTCCTCCTTTCCAGTCACTTTTGTGACTCTTTTGTTGTTCTCTTATAATAATTCACTTTTGTGAATTTGTCAATAAACATTTGCGAATTTATTTTTTCCATTCCATACCTATTGCTTGCGTATCGGCAATTTGTTAAATCTCACTCTTTTGTATCATTCACTTTTGTGCTAGAATAGAAGCACAAATATTATTAAGGAGGCAGCACATTATGGTAGGTAAGAAAATCCGGGCATTCCGGGAATTCAGAGGATACAGTCAGATACAATTAGCCGAGCTGTCCGGCATTAACGTAGGAACGATCAGAAAATATGAACTGGGAATCCGGAATCCAAAACCAGATCAGTTAGAAAAGATAGCAACTGCACTGGGATTAAATGTAAGTGTTTTTCTGGATTTTAATATTGAAACAGTCGGAGATGTACTCTCTCTGTTGTTTTCTATTGATGATTCAGTGAACCTCTCACTTGCTGAAACACCTGATCAGAAGGTTGCGCTGACATTCGATAATCCTACAATGCAGGACTTTTTCAGGAAATGGTGTCAATTTAAAAATGTCTATGAAAAGGAAAAAGCTGAAATATTAGCTATTGAAGATAAAGATAAAAGACAAGAAGAACTGGATAAGCTGAATGCTACCCAGGAAGAATGGAAACTGCGCGCTATGGGAACTACGATAGGTTGCCATACTATCATTAAGAAGGGCACTGAAGGCAATGACATCAAGACATATGATCTGACTTAATTTTGTGCATAAGAAAAAGAGCTCACGAAGAGCTCTTTATTTTTGGTGGTCTGGGGGAATTGCTTATCATTCCATGCTACCATTACACCATATCGCCGCAAATACCCAGACCTACTAATAAGATTTCTTTTTTCATAATATCAATTCCTTTCTTGTAAATGCACTTTTCGATGTCATATACTATTCCCGAAATCATAGAACTCAAAAGAATTCCTAATATGGTGGCGATATCTGGAATCGAACCAGAGCCTATTGCTAACTTTGTTATAGTGGTAGTATAGCATTGATTTCAAATTTGTCAATCTGCTTTCAGGATTTTGTTATCATTCTGTTATCACAAACGGTTGTCAGGACTCTCTCCAGGCAACCGTTTTTCTATACTGTTCGTTATTCTTTTCCACTCTTTTGTACATTTCCAGGCAACAGAAAAACCCGTAGAACCGAAGTTCTACGGGTATCTTACGTTTGGACACAACGTTATCTTACGATAACAAATCTATATTCAGATTGTATTACTCGATGATTGTAGCAACACGTCCTGATCCTACAGTACGTCCACCTTCACGGATAGCGAATGTAAGACCCTGGCTCATAGCGATCGGATGAATCAGCTCGATTGTCATCTCGATGTTATCTCCAGGCATGCACATCTCTGTTCCCTCTGGAAGGTTGCAAACACCTGTTACGTCTGTTGTTCTGAAGTAGAACTGCGGACGATAGTTGTTGAAGAATGGTGTATGACGGCCACCCTCATCTTTAGTCAGAACGTAAACCTGAGCTGTGAATTTTGTATGGCATGTAAGTGTTCCCGGTTTAGCAAGAACCTGTCCACGCTCGATCTCGTTTCTCTGAACACCACGAAGAAGTGCTCCGATGTTATCACCAGCCTGAGCCTCATCAAGAAGTTTACGGAACATCTCGATACCAGTTACAACAACTTTACGAGTCTCCTCTTTGATACCAACGATCTCAACCTCATCAGATACGTGAAGAACACCAGCCTCAACTCTACCAGTTGCAACTGTACCACGTCCTGTGATAGAGAATACATCCTCTACAGGCATAACGAACGGTTTATCTGTGTCACGCTGTGGGTCTGGAATGTAGCTGTCAACAGCATCCATAAGCTCCATGATCTTGTCGCCCCACTCACCGTTCGGGTCTTCAAGAGCTTTAAGAGCAGAACCTTTGATTACCGGGATATCATCTCCTGGGAAGTCATACTCGGAAAGAAGTTCACGGATCTCCATCTCTACGAGCTCAAGAAGCTCCTCATCGTCTACCATATCACATTTGTTCATGAATACAACGATGTAAGGAACACCTACCTGACGAGCAAGAAGAACGTGCTCTTTTGTCTGAGCCATAACACCATCTGTAGCTGCTACAACAAGGATAGCACCATCCATCTGAGCTGCACCTGTGATCATGTTCTTAACGTAGTCAGCATGTCCTGGGCAGTCAACATGTGCATAATGTCTCTTCTCTGTCTGATACTCAACGTGAGCTGTAGAAATTGTGATACCACGCTCTCTTTCTTCTGGAGCTTTATCGATATCTTCAAAGTTTTCTACTACGTTTCCAGCAACTCTCTCAGCCAGAACTTTTGTGATTGCAGCTGTTAAAGTTGTTTTACCATGGTCAACGTGTCCAATGGTACCAATGTTACAATGCGGTTTTGTTCTCTCAAACTTAGCCTTTGCCATTTTAAAATGTCCTCCTTAAAAAACTTGACTCTGTAATCAGAGCATTTTTTCAGATTTAAACTTGCTAACCTTGATTATATTGCAAACCAAGGTTATTTGCAAGCATTTTATTTATTTATAGTGGATCAGTCCTTCTTAGAAAGGATCTTCTCCTGTACAGACTTCGGAACCTGCTCATATTTCTCAAAGAACATAGAGTAGTTACCACGTCCCTGTGTTCTGGAACGAAGGTCTGTAGCATATCCGAACATCTCGGAAAGCGGAACATATCCACGGATCATCTTACCGCCACCGATATCTTCCATACCCTCGATGCGTCCACGACGGGAGTTGATATCACCGATAACGTCACCCATGTAATCCTCTGGTGTAGTAACTTCGACCTTCATGATTGGCTCAAGAAGAACCGGAGCTGCTTTCTGCATAGCATCCTTGAATGCAAGAGAACCTGCAATGTGGAATGCCATCTCAGAAGAATCGACTTCATGGTAAGAACCGTCGTATACATTAGCATGTACACCAACTACCGGGAATCCTCCAAGGATACCAGCTTTCATAGCTTCCTCGATACCTTCGCCAACTGCCGGGATGTACTCCTTCGGAATAGCACCACCAACAACTGTGGACTCGAACTTGTACAGCTCTTCTCCGTTGGCATCCATAGGCTCGAATTTAACTTTACAGTGACCATACTGTCCACGACCACCAGACTGTTTAGCATACTTGCTGTCTACATCAACAGGTTTGGTGATTGTCTCTTTGTAAGCAACCTGAGGTGCACCTACGTTAGCCTCAACCTTGAACTCACGAAGAAGACGGTCAACGATGATATCCAGGTGAAGCTCACCCATACCAGCGATAATGGTCTGTCCTGTTTCCTGATCTGTATGAGCACGGAATGTCGGATCCTCCTCAGCAAGCTTAGCAAGTGCCTCACCAAGTTTGCCCTGTCCAGCTTTTGTCTTAGGCTCGATAGCGAGCTCGATAACTGGCTCCGGGAACTCCATGGACTCAAGGATTACCGGATGCTGCTCGTCACAGATTGTATCACCTGTTGTAGTGAATTTGAATCCGATTGCTGCAGCGATATCACCGGAGTAAACCTTATCCAGCTCCATACGTTTGTTAGCGTGCATCTGAAGGATACGTCCAACACGCTCTTTTTTATCTTTTGTGGCATTCAGTACATAAGAACCGGAGTTCATTGTTCCTGAATAAACACGGAAATAAGCAAGTTTTCCTACAAATGGGTCAGTCATGATCTTGAATGCAAGAGCGGAGAATGGCTCATCATCAGATGAATGTCTCTCAACTTCGTTGCCGTCAAGGTCAACACCCTTGATAGCCGGGATATCTGTAGGAGCCGGCATGTACTCAAGGATTGCATCCAGAAGTTTCTGAACACCTTTGTTTCTGTAAGCGGAACCGCAGCAAACAGGTACTGCTGTACACTCACATGTAGCTTTTCTGAGGACAGCTTTCAGTCTGTCAACAGAAGGCTCATCTCCCTCAAGATACTCCATCATGAGGTCATCATCCAGCTCGCAGATCTTCTCGATCAGCTCTGTATGATAAAGCTCTGCATCTTCCTGCATATCCTCCGGGATATCAGTAATAGAGATGTCATCACCCTTCTCATCATTGTAGATGTATGCTTTCATCTCGAAAAGATCGATGATTCCTTTGAAGTCATCCTCTTTTCCGATCGGAAGCTGAAGGCAGATAGCGTTTTTACCAAGACGAGTCTTGATCTGCTCTACTGCACCGTAGAAGTTTGCACCAAGGATATCCATCTTGTTGATGAATGCCATACGAGGTACATTGTAGGTATCAGCCTGACGCCATACGTTCTCTGACTGCGGCTCAACACCACCCTTAGCACAGAAAACGCCGACAGCACCATCAAGCACACGAAGGGAACGCTCAACCTCAACAGTGAAGTCTACATGTCCTGGTGTATCAATGATGTTGATACGATGCTCAAGAGCACCTGGCTTTGGCTTGCAGTTCTCCTCAAGAGTCCAGTGACATGTGGTAGCAGCGGATGTGATTGTGATACCACGCTCCTGCTCCTGCTCCATCCAGTCCATTGTCGCTGTACCTTCATGAGTATCACCGATCTTGTAGTTAACTCCTGTATAATAAAGAATACGCTCTGTAAGAGTTGTTTTACCAGCATCGATATGCGCCATGATACCGATATTTCTGGTTCTCTCTAATGGATATTCTCTTCCTTCTTTTCCAGCCAATGAATTTTCCTCCTCGAATTAGAAGCGATAGTGAGCAAATGCTTTATTTGCCTCAGCCATCTTGTGCATGTCTTCTTTTCTCTTAACGGATGCACCTGTGTTGTTCATTGCGTCCAGAAGCTCATTAGCCAGTCTTTCTTCCATTGTCTTCTCGCCTCTCTTACGTGAGAACATTGTAAGCCAACGAAGAGCAAGTGCCTGACGTCTGTCTGCTCTTACCTCGATCGGAACCTGATAAGTAGCACCACCGATACGTCTTGCTTTTACCTCGAGAACTGGCATGATGTTGTTCATAGCCTCTTCAAATACTTCAATTGCTGGTTTACCAGCTTTTTCCTCTACTCTGGCAAATGCGCCGTATACAATCTTCTGAGCAACACCTTTCTTACCATCTAACATGATGTTATTGATAAGTTTGGTAACCACTTTGTTGTTGTACATCGGGTCAGCCAGAACGTCTCTTTTCTGAGTATGTCCTTTACGTGGCACGTTACTTCCCTCCTTAATCATATTGATTATATCATCGGTACTCACGCAGTAAAACTATTGCATGTTCGCACTGGTAAGGTCCTATATTTAACCCGCAACCGACAGGGTATATGGAATACCGTACAAATCCTTATAGTCTTCCGCTGTAATACATTAGATGAATAATATCTTTGTAATCCTCCTGATTATCTGCAATCAGGAAACGGCGTAGATTTCTGATCTACAAAAATTATTTTTTAACTTTAGGTCTCTTAGCTCCGTATTTGGAACGAGCCTGTTTTCTGTTAGCGACACCTGCGGTATCAAGAGTACCTCTGATGATGTGGTATCTTGTACCAGGTAAGTCCTTAACTCTTCCTCCACGGATAAGAACAACGCTATGCTCCTGAAGGTTGTGACCCTCTCCTGGAATATAACTTGTTACCTCGATACCGTTGGAAAGACGAACTCTGGCGATCTTTCTAAGAGCTGAGTTAGGCTTTTTAGGAGTAGCTGTTTTAACAGCAGTACAAACACCACGTTTCTGTGGAGCAGCCTGATCAACTGCTTTCTTTCTTAAAGAGTTGTATGTTTTCTGCAGAGCCGGTGCTGTAGATTTTTTAACAGCTGTCTGACGGCCCTTTCTTACTAACTGGTTGAATGTTGGCATTCCATTTCACCTCCCGATTTATTTCTCCATGGGCTTTCCCATGGGGCCTTGCGGTTGCTATTTACAAATTACGGCATGCGAAAATATAACGTTTCTTTCGCACGCTTGCTCATTATAGACCGTAAATATACGGCTTGTCAAGGTATTTTACAAAGAATTTTTGCTGATTTTACAGGGGTTTTACCGGAATTTATTCATGAATGTTACAACCGGTCGAAAATTCATATTTTACTTCCACGGCCGTGCCTTCCCGTTCCAGCCAAATTGCTTCCAGTAACGGGCATCCACCTCATTCCATCCATCCTTCATAAGCCCCCTCATCAGATAAAAAAACGCTTTCGTCTTCAATCCGGGCTTTACATGTCCATAATTCTTCCGGATCTTCTATGCCAGCTTATCCATCGCATTCTCGATCTCTGCCATTTTTTCCGGGGTGATCTTTTTGTAGTTCATGACGTAGATCGCATTACCGTACCTGTCTGTATATCTTACCCACTCCCCAATCTCCGCCTGCGCGATTTCTGCCCCTCAGTCAACACTCCTGGCAAAACATATCACGCAAATACATTTCCGGATACTGTCTGCAGAAAAGACGCAGCCCCAAGAAGCTCTGCATTCTCTTCTGTATATCCTTCGTCTTTCTTAAGCCAGCGGTCCACGATTTTCTGTGCGTCCTTCAGTTTTCCATCTGCAATTCTCGCATAGATCAGCGCCGTAGCCGCTACTGGATCATCTTTATCCTGTCCATACCATTTCTCACAGAAAACTCCGGCTTCTTCTTTTTTATCCAGTGACAGCATGGAGGATGCCAGACGGAACCGTATCTCAGACGGCGACTCTTTTTTCCATGCAAAAAGCTCCAGAAGCTTTCTGCAGACCTTTTCCAGCTGTTCCTGCTCTTCTTCCTGTTCCAGCATTTCCATGTAATCGTTCAGCCACACCTTAAGATTAAACATAAAGTCTCTGCTCTTATCCAGAACAAAAAGCTCCGGCGCAAAATCCTGATCTTCATCACGGCCGTTTTCCACAATTTCAGCCATGGTATCAAATGCCTGATTCCACACCGTCATATCGGAGTTCTCTTTTACCATACTTTCATAAGACTGTATCATCTGTGTCTCCAGTCTCTTCCACAGTTTTTCCATGATCTTCCCTTTCTGTCTGACAGATTTTCTCTCTGTCCCTGCACGTCCGTCCCACTTCCGCATAGTCGGTCCGGTTCCGGCGGATAAAAATCATCCACTTCGTGCTCTGTCTGGTCAAATATTCAGTTATGGCCTCCGCTCCTGTCCGAAAGTATAGCACTTCTTTTCTTCCTCATCCACCACAAATTTGAAATTCCCATCATTATCAATATTAATATAGAAAGAACTGCTCCCACTTTAAGTCCCGGCGTCTCATATTTCATCTCTACAGTATGCGTTCCCGCTGAAAGCTTTACTTCGGTCAAACCCTGCAGACTCTGTGTTACGGCTTCTTTTCCATCCACATAGATTCTCACATCCGGATCATAAAAACAGCTGATCATAAACATACCATCCTGATTTACAGATATACTGCTTGTTCCAGATGTAAGATCTGCCTGTTCTGCAGAAAGTTTTTCGTAGATCTTATCCAGCTCGGTTTCCTGGTATGTTCCCAGAACAGCTTCATGTACTCCGGATCCTGCCGTTACGTGCACGATCGTTTCCGTATCGTATGTCCCAAGATCCAGGAAATTATTATTCCAGTAATCCGATTTCTGTTCCTGCCCGTTGATCGTCACAGTATCCGGTTCCGTTCCCGGAATGTAAAGATAACCATGCTCGCCTTTTTTCAGCCGGATGTTAAATGCTGACATTCCTGTCAGAGTTGTTTCTGAGCTTATATTTTTCAGCTTATACAACCTTGTTCCTGCAATTCCCCGCAATAGCCGGTTCTGCATCTCCATAGGATTGTTCAAAATATTCCCTTCCAGCACATAATCCATCGCAGAAGCATCGACCATGTACCCTGTTTGCAGAGCCCGTGGATTCTCGTAAAGATCAAAAGACAGGCTTTCACCAATTTTCTCATAGGAAGTGTTAAGCGTCCGGGTATTCCTGCAAAGCAGATACTTCACGCCAAGAAGCATATCCATAACCTCTGTAGCTCCAGCATACTGAAAACGATTTTCCAGATTTTCAAATCCCATATTGTTTACAAAATTCCACATTTCTTCTGTATTAGTTGAGGAATACATGGAAACTCCATTCAGCTGATACAAAAGCTCTTCATTTCGCACAAGGGGATTCACGATCACTGCACGATATTCATTCTGGTCAGACCCTGCTGAACTCAGCAGTTCTTTAGTTTCCTGCTCGCTTTCCACATAAATATCCCTGCTTGCAGTTCCATTATCTGTAATACTTACAATTCCGTGAATTCCTGTTTCTGCCAGAATCAGCATCATCAGCATCAGGCTCACGAGCTTTCGGCTTTCCACACCCGCGAGTCGTTTTTTCAGCATTTTTCCACAAATCCAGTGCTCCATCCACACCGGACAGAACAGCAACGCGATTACTACATCCGTAATCACAATTTCCCAGGTCTTCCCGGACTTAATGCCAATCACTGTGCAGAATATTTCCGCTGCCGCAAAACCTGCCAGAATTCCCCTTCGACTTGCATCGGCAGCTTTTCCCCAGGCATCGCATCCAATCCTAAGAATCAGAAATATCAGAATAAACGCAAAACGGTTGGGAATTCCCACCGGCTTATGCAGTCCATGAAAAAGCAGGTTCAGCACTGTCACATGAAATCCCGCGAAATATAACACACTCAAAATACCCATAACGATTTTTTCCACAACACGGATTTCCCGGTTAAAAAAATATATTCCTGCCAGGAGCAGCACTGCACATCCGCAGTAAAGATTCACATCCCCCTGTTCTCCTGATTTCACAAAGGACATGGAATCTTCCATAAAAGCACTTAACTGCTTCCATATATTGCCGTACACACCGCTCAGTCCGGTTCCTGCTTCTGCTGCTGCCACGGTTCGTGAAACAGCAGTAATTCCGGGAATCAATGTGATCCCCGCAAGACCTGCACCCATCACAGAGGCACCTGTGAATTTCAGCAGCGAGCAGTGGATTTTTTCTGCACGATGTTCTGCTGTGATAAGATTCGCTATGTAATAAAGTCCCGCAAATGTACACAGCATGAATCCCATATAATAGCTTGTCAGAATGCAGTATCCCAGGATCATGCAATAGAATTTCCATTTTCCGGTGCATACCATCTGTTCGATCAGATACGCCAGGACCGGGAGCAGCATAATACAATCCAGCCACATTACATTGCTGTAATATCCCAGCATAAAATTGGACAGGCCATACATACAGCCAAGAGAAACTGCCATGCCCCCTCTGCCTGGATATTTTTTCCCCGAATACCATGCCATGGACACGCTGCAAAGTCCCACCTTGATCAGGATTGTAACGGTCACTGCCTCATTGACATACATAAATTTCATAAGCAGCAGCACAAGAAGGCTGAACGGACTGCACAGATAATAGCAGAACAGACCGTAAAAATTGTATCCCATCGCATGTGTGGAGTACGTCCAGTCCAGACCTTTTTTCAACTGGCTTGCAAGCTCTTTGTAAAAGGCAGTGTACTGATGAACGCCGTCCACCACAAGTGCTGAATTTTCCCCAAATGGATAAACTCCCTTCAGTGCAAAACCTGTTACAAATATGATTACAGGAAAAAGGAACGCAAGGATATAAACCCAGCCCGGGTTTCCTTTTTTATCGTTGTTTACAATATTTCGTTTCTTTATTGATCTCATTGTATTTCCTCTTATGTCAAAAACTTTTCTGTCGATTATAGCACCTTCTACAATGTATCATGTGTTTGTGAAAATACTGCGAATTCTTTTCTGAAAAAAGCTTAAATCTCCACTGTTATCTCAAAGAAAAAAGCTGCTACATCATCGGAGACACAGAAAACTCCACTGACATAACAGCTTCTTTCCGAAGGATCTCATGTACGCTGATCCACAAAATCCTTCATGGGTGTAATTATTAATTTTATGTGATGAGTTTTTTAGTTCCGCACCTGTATGATATTCGGATATTCACATATCCGTAGGTGGCTGGTACAGGTCAAGAACTATTATGGTCATATAATAGCATGACCATAATCATTTGTAAAATTAATATTTAATCTTTATAATATAGAACTTCTTAATATTGTATCTGCCGGATATTTAACAACTGAGTAAGCTTTTTACCACATCGGTTCTATTCGTTTTTTCTCATCGTATATGTGCATGCAGATATTTTTCCCGTGTGGCAAGTCCGCCACGGATGTGCCGCTCCTGCTTGTTCACATCCAACACCTTTCGCACTTCCCCGGCAAGAGACGGGTTAATAAGCTTCAGGCGTTCTACGCAATCCTTATGTTTGGTTGTCACTAATTAGAACGGTTTCATCTAAGCCTAAATCACCGAAGATTCGTAAGTAAATATCTACGTTACCATCCTTGTCTACTTCAATTTTCTGGATAATCCGTTTAAGCTGTGCATTGGTCATCTGGTGAACATCGGAAATATCTTCAATCTCTTTAAACGTGCGATTCAAGATTGTTTCCAGTTGTTCACCTTTTGTCAGGTGATAAGCAACCATTTTCAACTCATTCTCCAGACGCTCGATTTCCTGTTTTGTGCCGCCGATTTTTTCATTCAGTTCCTCACGTGTAATGAGGTCATCGGTGTACATATCCATGTATTTCTGACGCATTTTTTGAAGCTTGTGAAGCTGTGCGTTCAATTCCTTTTCGTAATTCAGGTTCTCATCCTTGGCTTTGTAAACCCTCTGGAATTCGCCTGTTACGTGACGAATTACATTTTTCTTTGCTTTCAGCAGCTCGGAAAAGTATTCGGACAGAACTTCAATCAACTCTTCCTCGTCCACTGTCTGAGCATTCGGGCAGCTATCCGCCCCACGTCCATTATGACCGGAACATACCCAGCGAATATAAGTATTCTTATAAGTACGAACAGTTCGTCGAAATGACCAGCCACATTCCTTACATTTAATCAGAGTAGAAAACAAATACTTATTGCTCTGCCGTTCCTTTGTTAATTTAAAAGTCTTGCTTCTGCACTCCAAAATCTCCTGTGCCTTTTCATACATTTCCGGCTCAATAATCCGCAGTTCCGGACGTTCTGTTACCATCCACTCCGTTTCATCTTTTTCCGTTCTCTGTCCGGTCAGGAAGTCAGTTACTTCCTGCTTTCCATTGATAATTTTTCCGGTATAAAGTTCATTCGTTAAAATCCGGCACGTCGCATTCTGGCTCCACTGACAATTACGCTTTGTTCGGATGCCTTTCGCATTCAGCATGTTTGCAATCTTGGCGGCACCATATCCTTCTTCGATATACCATTTATAAATCTGCCTGATAACAGCTGCTTCTTCCTCGTTGATTGCCAAATTAAAGTAATCTCCAATGGTTTTATCATATCCGTACACAATATTCGGAACTCGTCCTTTTTCAGCATTCATTTTCTTGCCGAATTTCACACGCTTTGAAGTATTGGCACTTTCTTCCTGCGCCAATGCACCGAAGATTGTCAGAACAAATTCACTGTTTCCCATGCTGGTCATGTTGGCCGTCAAAAACTGTGTCTCGATTCCTAATGCTTTCAGTTTGCGGACATTCTGCAGAAGGTCTACAGTATTTCTGGCAAAGCGAGAGATGTCCTTTACTACTACCATATCAAATAGTCCATGTTCAGCATCAGCCATCATGCGTAAAAATTCTTTTCGATTTTTTATTTTCGTGCCTGAAATACCCTCATCTGCATATAATCTAACTAAGTTGTCACCAGTACGCTGGGTGTACTCAGAGAAAAATTGCTTTTGAGCTTCCAGACTGTTGAGCTGATCAGCTTTATCAGTGGAGACACGACAATAAGCAGCTATATTCATATCTAATACCTTTCTGTTATATTTAAGTCGTTCTGTTACAACTTTATTGTACCATCTAAAATATAATTGTAAATAGCAAAATAAGGAATACCCTTTCTTCAGAATATTCCTTATATGCATTACTCTTCGATAAAAAAATTTTCTAACAATAGCATAATGGATTGTTCATCAACATTACCTGGTTCTTTTAAATTTTTTTTTCTTTTTATTCAATAACAAATATGTATCTGTAAAAACATCTTGTATCGTCCCAAGGCATTTATCTTTTGCTAATTTAACCATCAACTCAAGAATTACACGATCCACATAGATATGCAAATGTTCTCCTAACATTTGTATTCGTTTATGGCTTTCCCCTGCATGAACAATAGCATTTCTAAGCCTATATAAGCGATAAAGATGCCATTCAATTCTTTGACAATACTTTTCGGAAAGATGCCATAATTTTTCGCGATTTTCTCTTTGCTCATATAAGTTATATATTTTATAACGTATATTGGGATAATACTTAAGCTCATTCGCAAAATAATCTTCTCGATATTTCTCATATTTTTCAAGAAATATAAAGCCTGCGATTTTACAAATCTCTTTATCGAATTCTGTTATATCTTTAAGCAACAAACTTACTTTTCGATTACCTAAATTATTTTTCAAATCGTCAAGTATATTAGAAAATATGCATTCGAAATAGTCATTTTGTAGAATGGAAACTATATTATCAGTAACGCTTTCAATTTTGGATTTTGAACTATCTGTAACACTTGCAACCTCCAACGCTGACCACAAATTAAGAAATGCATCATTTAAGTCTTGTTGATTTAATGCCGCATTATGCAAATCAACAATCTTATTAAGCTGAGAATAAGTTTCCTTTCCTTTTTCTTGGCATCCCAAAACAATTGTATCTATTTCAGTTTTAAAATTTTCTCGTGGCTCAGGCTTGATACTTTTATACCCAAACGCTTTTACGGGAAGAATTATTCCCTCTTGGGTATCTTGTCGAATTACCAATCCGTTTTTACCTATTACACTGATATTATCATTCAAAAAAACTTCTAAATATCTCAAAAAAATTTCTAATGCAGAATACGCTCGTTTCATTGCTGAATAATTATCATATGCCTTTGTTTCCATAACCCCTATAAAGGACTTTTGCTTTCTTTTAATCTGTTTAAAGCAACCATCATCTTCAAACGAAATATGCAATCTTTCATTTAACAACTTTTGATATGGCTTTAATTTTTCATAAAAAACAAAGTACACTTTGTATTTACCAATTTCAAAATCAAACCTATTCAAAAAAATCTGTGCTTTTTTTTCTGGATCATTTATACTTTCCTCAAATATATTTCTCAGGAATCTATATATATATTCCGATGAATATCCATGCCATAGCAAAAAAGCAAGCCAAGCACGAAGTCCTTTTTCAATTTCTGTTTTACGGTTTGATTCCGACAAATTTTCTTTCAAGTATTTACAACATATTTCATAGTACTTTTTCTTTGGTATCTTATTGAATATATAATGTACCGCTGTTCTTTGATCTTTATCTAAAAATTTTGCCATCTCTTCAATAACTTCATATTTATACAACTCTCGAACAATAACGTCTGTCATTAAACTCGACTTAATCTCTTTTGCAATTATATCTAATTGATATTGCTTAATACTCCCTTTCACCACATCTTTTTCAGTATCAACATATTCTTCTAATAATGTTTGTGTATTATGAACAGGCGCTTTAACAATATCATCTGAATAATGAAACAACATTTCTTGTAGTCTTTGAACAAAAAATAAATATCCATCCTTAGTAGATGTCCAATCTTGTGTAATATATTTCATTTTTCATCCCCCTCGCATTTTTGTAAATCAATCATTTTTTATCAAGTACCACTTTGCATACCTATTAGTTCCTGTTGTAACAACAATTCCATCCTTTTTCATTGCCTGTAACAAATTAGAAACCTTCTTCGATTTCTGTTCATCGCTAAGTACTTCTGGCAATGCTTTTTCCAGTACTTCCATTAAATCTCTTTTGCTGGCTTCTCCCATTGACTGAAGTGCTTTTATAATTAACTGCTTGCAAATATCATCATCTAACCCTTTATTTCGAACATAAGCAGCTTTCTGTCCGACAATATCTGCCACCTTGAAAGATACAAAAACATTAGGATAACGTCCTTCCACAAGACCTTTTTTCTTCAAATCCTTAAAGCTTTCTTTAGAAACTACTTCCTGTTTCTGAACTTTATCCAACAAAAATACAGTTCTCATATCTAAATCTTCATTGGAATATAAAAGCTGAGTATAATTCTTATCCAATATCTTTCCGTACACAGTCACTGTAACTCTATTAATTGTGTTCAAATCATATGTCGGCAATGGGAAGCATTTATCACGCTGTATCTGATACATCATTGGTATTCCCATTGAATTTGTATCAATCATATACAGATTTACCATTGCGTTACACAAAAACACATTTCGATAATACGGTGGTTTATATCCCGGTTCCAGTGCTTGTTCAATAGTTTCTGGTATAAAAGCCCCCTCATTGATAAATACCAGTCTGTCCTCAAATTCCTCTACGTTGATTTTTCCACGCAAGCGATAGTCCTGATGAGCAATACAGTTATTAATAATCTCTTTGATCAGCTCTGGTTCATATTGATCTACTTCATCCGGAAACAAAGTCTGCTGTCCGGCAATATAACGATACTTTACATTTCTGATCCTGGAATATACCTTATCCACTGCCATTAACATCGGTATATCAAAATGTTCATAAGCTTTTACCGAATTATCTGCATTATAAAGTGTCCAGGTAATTCTAGGAATAAAGCCATCAAAGAAATATTTAGCCTCACTTTTTCCTAATAACAATAATGCCGTTCTGGTGATTTTTCCTTTTATTGTAATACCAGCTTTATTTAAAACCTCAATATCAGACAGTTTCTTTAAAACTTCCTGTGCTTTTTTTCGATCACTCTGACGTTTTGAGAAAAGTTCTCTTGCTCTTTTAATCGCTTCTTCATCCAAGTCTTCTATCGTTGCATCTTCTACAATTTCTTTTGACCAATCCATTCCTATTTGACTTCTAAGTAGATCTACTTTATTCATCGGAAGCGGTGATATAGATTCATGCTCTCTGGCATACGCTGCCCCTTGCCATGTTGTCGGAATCCCCCTAATAGCTGGAGGAATTTGAAATGCTATCACTCGACATTTTTCCATTGTCAGTTCGTATATCTCCAGAAATGTCAATCGTTCATTGGTTCCATTTACGATTTCCTTTTTCAAACTTTGCAGACTTCCCTGTTTCCGAAATTCCGTTCCTACATATCGTTTATCATCCGAAATTCCGAAAATCAGCCACGCCTCCTGTAATCCCCGAAGATTTGCTTCATTGCTAAGTGCAGAAAAATATTTACCAATGTCATTAAACGAATAATTTGTGCGTGCTTCTTTAAATTCTACAACTTCATTTTCAAAAGATTCTATCATGCGAACAATCTTTTCTTTTAATTGGCTATCCGTATATATCATATTCTTCCGCCTTTCAAAATTTTCTATGACTAAATTCTATGACTAATCTATGACTTTCTAGAACTAATTTTAACTGATTTTCAGACAGAACACAAGCAATAGCAAAAAAATAAAAGGCATCCCACGCGCTACGCAGGACACCCTCCATCATGTTTTGGTTCATTGGGAAGCTCATCCGCTGCTTCTTGTATTGCCTGTTCCACCTTACTTGCATTTGCTTCAATCAATATCTTTAACAGATAGTCGGCGGTTACTTCCGCAGTGTTTGGATTATGGAATCGATAATTAAGTTTTCTCTTTTTCATAGCGGAATTCCCACCTCCTCCCGTATATCCTTGTCCATAACTATGAAAATGTTCTTTGAAATAGTCCTGCTAAATGTCATTCCTGTTCAACTTAAATAGATGCCAGTCAAAGGGGCATCCCTGTTGTAAACCACCGCTGTAAACAAACTCCAAAAAATCTAATTCTTTTTGTTTTTTCAGTTTTCTTTCCTCAATACCAAATTACTCTTATATATCTGTTTACTGTTTACAAATTCTACAAGTCAAAGCAATATCCATAGAAAAAAGTGTAAACAACACGCCAACTACCGTAAACCTGACTGGCATTTTACCGGAAAGGTAACTCCACCTGCCGGGCTTCCTTCTCAGTAATCGAATGCCAGTCATTTTCATTTTTTAAGTCTTTTGCGTCTCGTTTACACATACCCACGAACGCTGTGTACCGTAGTCCTTGAATCTTGTCATCGTCCCCTGTTTCCATCCCACAATACTTGTATTCATGATTTCACAGATACGGTCTGTCTCCGCCTTCTTCGGCTTTATATAAGGATTATCCAGTGCTTCCTTAAAAAGCATCAACGAACAAACTTTCCTGTCTTCATGTTCATCCAGCCATACCTGTATCATTCCTGCTTCCGTATCATCTGCCATGAACTCCTGCCGCAATTTATCAAGCTGTGCTTCTGTTTCCTTTGAAAACGCCAATTTAAAATTCCCATTACGGTACAACATCATTGCTTCCGCCCACACCTGATCAATATACTGTCTGGATTCCTTCTCATTTTCGAGGATATGAACCTCCATCTCTGCCCGGTTCGTCTGAACTGGAACGAATCTTCGATTTCCGGTACGGTCAAAAGGCAGGAATCGCTTTATATTGGATGTTCCTCCAAATACACATTGCCTCGGACGATCAAGAGCATATACTGCATAAGAATCCCGATAAGTCTCTTTCTGCCTGCTCAGAAAGCTCTTTGTTTCCTCAATACTCTTAGAGCGTGCCGTTGCGACCATTTCAGACATTTCAATCATCCAATGACCACGAAGCTGACAATAAACTTTTTCCGAATCCAGTTTGCCGATGTCATCGGTGAACCAATCATCCTTTACTGCCATGAATCGAAAAAATGTAGATTTTCCTACGCCCTGACCACCGACCAGACAGAGCATATATTCAAACTTAATTCCAGGGCGGAACGCACGGGCAATAGCTCCCAGCAAAAACATTTTCATACTTTCATACGTCAACTCATCCACAGGTGCGCCCAAGAAATGATGCAGCACATAGCGGATACGCTCCTGTCCATCCCATTGCAAACTATTCAGATAATTCCGGACAGGATGATATTTGTTCCGATCTGCCTGATGGACAATACTTTTCTGCACAATCTTATCCATCGTCAAACCGTAAGTCTCTTCCAAATAAAGCATAATATAGTTCAAATCCATATCTGTGAATGCCGGGCTTATCCGTTCCCACCACACGGGTTTTACAATGTCTGTCTGCTCAGTCAAAATATTGTGCCGGAATACACCTTTTAACAGAGGATCATGTTCTAAAATTAGCTTACAGTTATGCCGATTGTTTTTCACAGCACCCTTCTGTGTCATTTCCAGTTGTTCTCTGATTTCCTCTACTGTCAACTCCGTTTCCATTATATCCATTACTTCGCACAATTCCTGTCGTGTCTGTGGTGATAAAGTCTGAAATTCTCTGTTCAATCGCTGTCACCTCCTTCCCATGAGCACCACTACGGCAACTCGTTCTTCTAATGTGCCTGATAATAATGTATCCAACAGGTACTCTGTTTCTGATATTTTTTCCAATGCCTCCATAAACAGCGGATGCCAGACATCTTCCACCTGTTTCGGAGCACACTCTTCTTTCCACTGTTTCAACAAATGCAGGTAATCTGCCAGTGCACGGAAATATCTATTTTCTGCCTGCAGATACCTCTGTTCCTGTGTTAGCTGTCGTTTGATTTGTTTTCTCTGTGGCGGGCTGTGCCCCATGTTCTCATAATGTATAGAAAAATCTCTTGCCAATTTCTCTGCCGCCTCTTTTGGTTTTAAATTGTACAAGTGTGCCGTAAAATCAATCACATCCCCATCTGCCTGACATCCGAAACAATGAAAACGCCTGTCCACTTTCATGCTTGGATTCTTGTCACGGTGAAATGGACAGACCGCCATTCCATTCTTGTTTACCCGTATTCCATAGCTTTCTGCAGCCTGCCGGGTAGTCACAGACTGTTTAACTGCTTCAAATATATTCATCCTTTTCCTCTTTTCTTTACATCACAACTCCATATCGTTCCTTCCCAATTTAGTTCTTCCTTCGTGTTCCCATCGCTCTCGGTTCTCCTGTTCCGCAGTAATTTTTGCTTTTGCCAGCCTATCCAGAATGGAACTTCTGGCTTTTTTCTTAATCTGTTCGGTATTCACCTTTTTGACTTCCGGTTTTATCAGCGTGGTCTGGATTGTTTTAACTGCTGTCTGCATAGCTTTTGTAATTTTGGTAATTACTCCGTCCAATCGACTTACAGCATAAGTTCTTTCTTTTTGGGAAGCCTTGCGCTCAGGGGAAAGCACCCACGCCTTTGACTGTTCTACCAGACGAATGTCTTCTTTATGGGTTTCCACTCTGACCTCATCCGTCACAACCTCCACAGCTTTGTCGTAAGCAATATCTGAAACTTCATCGATCAAAGCTTCTACTTCTTCAATTTTCAAAGTAAGTGTATCCAGTATTTCTGTCTGGTTTTTCATCTGTTTCTTTTGCTTAAACAGGATATAATCCTGCTTTTCAAGATAATCTCGCCCTCCATAAGACGGTTCTTCTTCCAGATGCAACCCGTATTTTCGAGTTATATCAAAAAGCATTGTCCGGCAAATAGCATCAAAAGTCTGCTTTCGATTATTATTGCGGCCTTTAGGTTTATCCGGTTTTGGAAGTGCAATCCCTAATTCTTCCAGTGCTTTTTCCTGCTGGGGACAGATTTCCCCGTACTTATTCTCACAATCAAAAACATGACGTTCATGAATGTGCGGCGTTCCTTCGTCCAAATGCAGTGCCCAGTCCAGAATATGGACATGAGAACCGAACCGATTTGTGAACTGCTTTGTAAAGTCCTGTACGACCGCAAGTAATATTTCATAGGAAACAGATTCTTCTACTGTTCCTATTTGAAAAATAGTTTCCTCTGGACAGGTTTTATTGTTCTTTAGTAAATCTTCCACAGATCGGTTACGCTCTGTATGACGGGTTCTTGCATTTCTTTCATTCTGCGCTTCTATATATTTTCCATAATGTTCCTGATAAAAAGTACATTCAATTTTCTCAAAACTGATATCCTGAGAATCTTCTTCCCTGTTCTGCATTGTGGTATAGCCACGGTAACAGTCCCAGTAAATATTTTCTCTGACTCTTCCAGCATCAATATGTTCACTGTTTTCCAAGTCGAAACGGCGATCATTATGCCTGGGATTATAAGTGCCATTTTTCCCGGAGCGTCCATTGTGTCTTGTTGCTTTCAATAATTTTCTTGCCCTCCTTTTTCACGTTTTTCCAAATTAAATAAGGCAGCGAAGCTGCAAACCTGCGTGAATTTGCGTCAGGTAATACCCAGTACGAGTAGACGCACGCATCAACTCACTGGGCAATGGCTGCCGCCCTTAACCTGCACAAAAGACTTCGCTCTCCGCTCTGCTCCAGATTTAGTTACTATTCTCCGGCACCCTTCCATTCCCCTTTGCCATCCATTCGAAAAAAGCAATTTTACTAACCTTAATTAATCTGCCGCTTCGAAATGCCGGAAAACCGGGTGTATGAACCAGTTCATAAGCCGTTACTCTGGAAATCCCCATAATCCGCTGAATATCAGCCACATCCAGTACAAGAGGCAGTTCATCATAATTGTTTAATCTCTTATTTTCACTCATGTTGTTCCTCCATTTTTGATCTCATTTTTTTAGCTTCTCATTGCCGTTTTATCTTTCCTGTTTCCTGAGTCATACTGCTGTTAAGGCATACAACACGTCATCCATTCGGATGCGCTCACTTCTTTTATCGAAGGTCATGGCGGTTTATCTCAGGTTAGACGGTCATAAAGTTGTCAAAGTACACTGCATAGTACGAAATTACCATGCAATCGTATCTTATCAATCTCATCTTGACTTTTCAATACTTTCGCGATACCATAAATGTAACTAATATTATATTTTTTAAAATTACCATACAAAACAGGAGCAAATAGAAATGACTTATCAATTTATAAGGCAAGAACCTTGCTACGACCACATCCTCTTCGTTCTGGCATTGGATAGAGACAAAATGAAGGAGCGAATTTTAATCGGAACGGAACAGCAAATCCGTTTTCGACTGGACGGAAATAAAGATAACGATGTCATATATGATATAACACGTCCTCTAGGACGTTTTCTGATAGATTTTGAATATGATAAAGAAAAGAACTGGAATATATATGGACTTGCTCCCCTACGTGATGCATTGCACACTAACCGTTGGAAACAGCCTGCACTGGAACAGACTGCTGGTGATTTTCTGGCAAAAAAATATCTCACCGGTGATCCGGTGAGAATGTATGCTACATTCCGTATTTGGAATGAATATCTTGTTACAAGGGAATATCGTGACCGTAATACTGCCTGTGATCGTTTTATAGAAAAAATCCAAATTTTGACTCAGGCATTCCAAACAGAAAATGTCATGAATTTTAATTCTGATACCGGAAAACCAGAACGCTTTCATACTGGCAGTCTTTATTTCCGCAACACTCCTGCTGAAATCACTCGACTTGAACTTTGGTTTCCGGATAATAGGCGCAGAACAGAATGCGTAGCTGCCTACAGCTCTTTTTATCCGCTTATCACTTATTACTTGAATCGGCTGAATGACTGGGGCCTTTGTTTCCGTCAGTGCAAAGTCTGTGGAAAATATTTTCTGGCAAAAAACCAGCGTTATGAACTATGCAGTGATAAGTGCCGTAAAGCACAGGCACTTCAAAATAAAAGGGAATTTGATGAACGAGCCAGAGAAAATAACTATGATTTGCTTTATAAAAATGAATGCCAGAATTGGCGTAATAAAATCAATAAATCCAAAAAAACTGCTGATTTTCCGATTGAACGTCTGGAAGAAATGAAAACTGCGTTTGACCTTTTTAAGAAAGAAGCTCTGCGGCGTAAGAAAGCTGTAAAGGCAGGAACAACCAAGCCAACGGAATTCACGGACTGGCTGTATCAGCAGAGCAATATTATCTTGAAACTCAGCGAAATCTGAATCCATCCCTGTAAAGGAAAGGCAGCGAATTTACTCGCTGCCTGCCCTCTCATTAAACTTGTATCCTACACCCCAGACGGTTTGAATATATACCGGGTTGCCCGGATCATCTTCTATCTTCTCACGAATATGGCTGATATGACTCATGACAATATTGTAATCGCCAGAATAGGCTTCTTTCCAGACTACATCATAAATCTGCTCCTTACTAAATACCCTTCCTGGATTTTGTGCTAATAACTGCAGGATTTCAAACTCGGTGTAAGTTAATTCTATTTTTCTATTATCACGAACAACTTCCCTCCGTTTCAAATCAATCGCTATACCCTTATGCCTTATTTTCGATTGAAGTTGTATTTCCTGAAAAAGGAATTTTTCTCTGCCGGAATCTAACACGGAAATAACAGAATTTACCAACTCTTCCTCATCTCCCTCGAATGATACCAGCAATATTTTTCCCACTTAATCATCCTCGTTTCATTTAGCACTAACTTAATGCTTCGCCTCTGAATTATATTCCGCAAATGTTTCCGTTTCCGGATTAAATTCAGTAAATAATTCCTGCATTCTATTTTTGCTTACTTTTTGAAAGCTGCTAATCTTTCCACTTTTGTCTCTCGTTACTTCAATGTACATAGTGCCGTTGCTGTTAGAAAAGATTCCCCTTCCCTCATCATATAAATCTGCTATAATCTTACCATTATAAACCCAGTTTCCTTGAGCATCACAGGATACTCCATAATCAGCATACTCCTGTGGAACAGCAATATTAAGACCTTTTCCCTCTTCACTGCTATATTCGCCCATGTCATCAGCCGCTATGTTCTCACTTCCTCCTTCTTCAAAAACAGATCCTTTCATTTCATCTGCAGTTACAGCTTCTCCGCCGGAACTTTCAACCAATGCCGCCGGTTCTGACCAAAAATCATCTGATAACGGTTCTGCCTTTACGTCTGTGATGGTGCCATAGTTTTCCCTTTGCACTTCAACTCGAAGCGTACCTCCACGTTTGGAACTTATTGTATAAGTACCCGGCTTAAACTCATCCCGGAAATATCCAATGGTCTTTCCATCATACATCAGAAATCCTGTTTCTTTCTGGTAAGTTATTCCCGCTTTTGCATATTCAGAAAGCTGTTCTTCGCTGAATACATTTTCATTACTGTCTTTATTTTCGGTGACCGTTTCTGCTTCCTGCTTCGCATATTCTATATTTTCCGGAGAATATGCCATTGTAATTCCCACTGCATCATCAGATGATTTCGACAACTTCATCCCATCTTTTATTTTTTGAAGATTATCCTCATAAAGTGCAATCGTCTCATCTACCTTTTCCTGTGTCCATACAAACCATCCGTCGCCGCCTGTATAAGCTTTTTCACCAATCATAGACTGCAGAACTTCTTTTTCCTCGTCCAGCCATTTCGCATACTCTTCTGCTGTCCACCATTCCACATCCGAACTTGAAAGTGATTCATCTTCCCGGATATTCACTTCGTTTAAAGCAACTGTTGTTTCACCGTTTTCTTGCGCTGTCTCTGTCTTTTTCTCCAAGGATGATGCGGAAGTTGCAAATCCACCTGTCACGCAAATTACCAATACTGCACTTATAATTACTGCAAACTTAGATGTCTTCTTTATCTTCATAATTGCTCTTATCCTCTCTTCAATCGCATTTTTACTGAAACTGTTACATAATGGTGTCAGTCCGCTCTTTTTTTCTTCCATAGATATTAAAGCAGTTGCATATACCGACTTTATATCCATTCCAAATCTACGGACTACGGTTTCGTCACAGGATAATTCCAAATCTCTGTTAAAAAGAATATACATTACCCACACAAGAGGATTAAACCAATGAATGCATACTGCAGCAATCATTATCAGCTTTGTAAGCATATCAAGCCGTCTGATATGCACATATTCATGTTCCAACACATAACGAAGCTGATAAATATTTTTCCATTCTGTATTTTTCGGCATTAAAATAACTGGGCGAATCACACCATAAGAAAGTGGTGCAGCTATGGTTTCTGTCTGCCGGATGGATAGACTCCTTTTTAGTGGATGTTTTTCCTTCCATGCTTCCAAAATATCATTTTCAACAGGCAGCGAAAATCGAAATTCCCGATAACATTTTATATAGGAAACCGCAAAAAATCCAAAACAAAGTAACAGACCTGCCAGCCATATTACACTCAAAATCGAAATGGATTCTGTTCTCTGCACCATAGCCTCTGATAATCCATTTGCTATCTCAGGCATATTACCATGAATGGGTAAAAATGTTGTCGTTTGCGCCGTTCTCACTGGGTTTATATCAGAATAAATACTCTGCAACAGAGAATAAATACTTGTGACTGATTTTATGGAAAATGGAACTAATAACCGTATTAATGCAATCCACCATAAAATCAAAAATGTTTTCTTCGGTAATCTGTTGATAAGCACAGCCCTTAATACCACAATAAGTAAAATAATAACCGTTCCCAGAAAACTCATTTGCAGCAGGCTCATATACATCACCTCATTCCAATTCACTGACGATCTGCTTCAGGTTCTTAATCTGCTCCATAGAAAGTTTTTTTCTGCCAAGAAGTGCCGCAAACAACTTGTCAACAGATCCATCATATATCTTATCAATAAGTTCATCTGTTTCCAGATCCTGTACCTGTTCTTTTGCTATAAGCGCATGGCACATAAATCCCGGTTCCGTTCGTTCAATCGCGCCTTTATTGATACACCGCTTAATCAATGTATACGTTGTGTTTTTATTCCAGCCGACTTCTCTGTTTAAAGTATCTGCAACATATTTCGCTGGCACGTCACCATCCTTCCACAGAACATCCATTACCTTTAATTCCGAATCAAAAAGTTTGATATTTTCCTCTGTCACTTGTTTCGCCTCCTATAAGACTACAGTAGTCTGTTCTTGTTTTCAGACTACCACAGTCTTATAACATTGTCAATCATTTTCTGTCGCTAGGAAAAGAAAAACAGCCAGCCTTTCGGCTGACTGCTCCATACTAAATATAAACCATTTCGTTCAGTACAATTTCTTCTGCTCTGTTTCTAATATTATTACACCGTTGTACCCAAAGCATAGCATCTTTCCGCTTCAATTCCTCCGTCACTCCCTCAGCCGCTTTCATCTGATCAACAATACACGTAAACCGTTCCTCCGCTTGTTCGTCCAAATCCTCCAGATAGCTCCAAAGTTTTCCGGTCAGCAGTAAACTGGAATATCTACCGTAGCACTGCTTTTTCAGATACTCCCTGTGCATTCGTCCCCACTTACCGATAGATCGCTTTTCCTCCGGCAGCTTCAAGTCTGGGATATAATAATCCCCGACAAGTACATAATCAATGCCATTCTCCGTAATTCTAGTTTTCAAATCCTTCATGGTTCGTTCCTCCTTGGTTTTTCTTATTCTATTACCCAAACGAACCGTTCTATATTGTTACTTCCATATGTACCGTACTCTTACTGATCCCAAACTTTTTCGCCGCCTGTCTCACAGTCGCCTTTGTTTCAATGATATATCCCGCTACTTCAACTGCACGTTCCTCTATATAATCCTTCACTGCCAAGCCCCCGAAGACGCTTTTTTACAGTGTATGCAGGATTGTTATAATTGATTAATCATCTAAGCAGCTTTCTTCTTCCCTTTCCTATACAACACCAGGCAGACCACCACAAATACAACCGTAACCACCACAGTCAAAGGGAGTACCATGGAAGATCCTGCTCCCAGCAGAAGTCCGAATCCCTGCCTTAATGTAATGATTCCGAAAATTGAGAAAATAAAAAATGCAACCGTATTAAGGATTCCTTCCGGAGCCTTGCTTTTCAGAAGATAGCCGATAAGAAGTCCGATCACATCTGCAGCAAAAAGGCCTA
Organism: Blautia aquisgranensis; assembly: GCF_040096615.1. Classification (NCBI taxonomy): domain Bacteria; kingdom Bacillati; phylum Bacillota; class Clostridia; order Lachnospirales; family Lachnospiraceae; genus Blautia; species Blautia aquisgranensis. Next base: position 156,288 of record NZ_JBBMEJ010000002.1, on the reverse strand, counting down.
ATGAACAGGCAAGCCATACAACAACTGCCGAACTTAAACCTTCATTTGCACCGAAGGTGATCGCTGTAAGCTGTGTTTTATCTCCAAGCTCCGCAACAAAAAATGTACAGAATACAGAAAGCGGTGCGAATTTGATCTTGCGATCCTTCACATTTTCTTCCTCGTCATCGTCACCTTTTAATGTGGTCGCAGCAAAAAACAGGAACGCTGCGCCTGCGATCAGACGGATCAGCCAGGTAGGGATCACTGTGCTGATAAGACCACCGGCAAGAACAGCCAGTCCGTTCAGTACCAGAATCGCAACACCGGTTCCCATCAGAATGTCCTTCAGCTTGAATTTCGATGTCATCGCCACCAGCATCAGCTGTGTTTTGTCGCCCATTTCCGCAATAAACTGGGTAAAAAGTACCTTCATAAACAACAACATATCTTCTTCTCCTTTTCATATATGCCGGTTCGGAGCCATAAAAAAAGACTCACGTATGCTCTATTTCTGTAACCGAAATAAAGCATACATGAGTCTCATTCTTTAAGATTTGCCAGGTGATGACACCAGTATGTTGACAAACCACGTTTACACGCGAACTACTCCCTCACGGAATTGATTTTCGTCATTGTAACAAAGGTGAGAATTTTTGTCAAGAGCAGCTTTTAATCACATGCTCAGAATTTCTCCGCCATCTCCTTCAGACCCTCATACATTTTTTCAGAAAGAGGAATGTCCACCCCTAGACGCTTCGCCTCCTGTACAATATAACCACTGAATGTCTCAAGCTCCGTCTCCTTTTTCCGGATGCGGAAATCCCTCTGCAGCGAGCTTGTCGCATTATCTGCATGCACATGACGGAATTTATGGATCACTTCATTAATATGTTCATCTGTCAAAGCAACACCTTTGGCACGTCCAACACTGGCAGCCTCCCATACAAGCCTCTCATACTGTTCCGCTTTCACAGGATCTTTTCGAAGCTCTCCGATGGTATTGTCATAAAAAGCAGTCATTACATTAAACGCACAGTTAAGGATATACTTTCTCCAGATCTCTACCTGGATATCCCCTTCATCCCTGTAATCAATATCCGCACCCTTCAGGATCTCGGCCACCTCTCTGACTTTCTCCTGCTGTTTCTCATTCGCATCCTTGATGCCGATACAGAGCCAGGTAAAAGTATCCTGCTGCGAAATCGAAAAGTCCGAATTTGCAAAAGCCACCGTATAGATCAGCGAATCTACAACCGTTCCTTTTTTAATAAGTGCGCGGATCTTTTCCCCGGGATCCACACCGTTCATTACCGGAATGATCACCGTATCCTCTGTAACCATATCCCGGATACTTTCACATACTTCTGCAAGCGAATAATTTTTTACACAGATAAAAATATAATCCTGCTGTCCCATTTCCCGGACTGGGACCACCCGCTCCGGTTTCGCCACGATTTCTCCCTTATAATCACTGTGCAGCACAAGTCCCTTTTCACGAATGCTCTCTGCACGCGCTCCACGGGCTACCATAGTCACTTGCGGATATGCCTTTGCCAGCATACCTGCCACATATCCACCAACACCACCAATTCCGATCACTGCAATTTTTTTGTCTTCTGTCTTCATAGCCGTTTCCTCTTTTCCTTATATGATCACAGGCTGCCACTGCCAGATATTCCTGTTTTTATTTTATCAGACAGCCCGGCAGATTTCCATACCGGTCCGCCAAAATCAGCCCGGCAAAAGATTTCTGGAAATACCCCTGATTCTGGTGTATACTGGAATTAATTTTTACGAATAATAAGCAGATAAATGAGGTGACAGATAATGGACACAAAACCAGTTTTTCATGGAAGTGATATAGAAAAAATATGTAGCTATTACAATCTGAAAAAAGAAGACATCGTCAAATTCGGTGCCAACGTTAATCCGCTTGGCTTATCACCGAAGGCCAGCAGGGCAATTGCTGAACACGTTGATATTCTTTCTTCCTATCCTGACAGAGAATACACATCTCTTCGCAATACCATTTCCCGCTACTGCAATATTCCGGCAGATTTCATCCTTCCGGGAAACGGTTCCAGTGAACTGATCTCTCTCCTCATCCAGGAAAGAGCTCCGCAGCATACCCTGATTCTCGGACCTACCTACTCTGAATATTCCAGAGAGCTTTCTTTTTCCGGAAGTACCCAGGAATATTACCACCTTCAGGAAAGTGCAGATTTCGAGCCGGATATTCCGGATCTCTGCAAAAAGCTTGAACGGGGCTATGATTTTCTGATTCTCTGCAATCCGAACAATCCGACTTCCTCTGCCATTTCCCAGGAAGATCTCCGCAGCCTGATCAGCTTCTGTGCGGAAAAAAATATCTTCGTAATGATCGACGAGACTTATGTAGAATTTGCCCCGGACATCAACGCTATCACAGCAGTTCCACTTACCCGGGAATTCACCAACCTCATGGTACTCCGCGGTGTATCGAAATTTTTCGCGGCACCAGGAATGCGTCTGGGCTACGGAATCACCGGAAACATGGATTTTCTCTCAAAAATGCGCGAGAAACAGACTCCATGGTCCTTAAACAGTATCGGTGCTTTTGCAGGTGAGATTATGCTTCAGGATGAAGATTATATCCGCAGCACACGCGAGCTCATTCTGTCCGAACGCGACCGCATGATCCATGAGCTGAAAGATATCTCCACCTATAAGGTCTATCCTGCATACGCCAACTTTATCCTTCTTAAGATCCTTAAAGAAGGACTGACCTCCTACGATGTATTTGAAGCCTGTATCCGTCAGGGGCTTATGATCCGTGACTGCTCCTCTTTTCAGTGTCTGGAGGGTGAGTTTGTCCGCTTCTGCATTATGATGCCGGAAGCTAATTCCCGCCTTATAAACATCTTAAAGTCCCTGTAATCACGACCACCGGCTAAGCCGGTGGTTTGCTTTGACCTTATAAGGGTCTATTACCGGCACTGGAGTCTAAAGACTCATCGAAATAGATTCGCCAATCGCAACATCATTTACTTACCAAGCCCTTTCGGGCTTATTTTATTTGTTATGTTTTACTGGCTCACCCGTAAACGGGTCAATATACTCTTTCAGTGTCATTTGATCGTATTCCAAATCATTCTGTAGCTGATTTGCTATATATTCCTTTATTTTCTTTATACCATACATTTTTACATCATTCTCAAACACACATCAAGGAACATGCCGCTTCCGAAAGGTAAACGCAAAATAGCGAGTACCTTGACATTTTTAGTCGGCTGCTTTGCAGCCACCGATATTTAAGCTTTGCGGATCCCGGCTGGAAGTTTTTCTGACCAGGGCAGAAGATCTTCCAGAAAAGAACAATCCTTATCATTCATGTGTTTCGGAATCTCTTCCAAGAGATGCTGCACATAATCAAAAGGTTTCAGATTATTGGCTTTTGCAGTTTCTACAATACTGTAAATGATTGCGGAAGACTTGGCACCATGGATTGTATCGATCATCTGCCAGTTCTTCTTTCCGATACAGAAACCCCGGATTGCCCTTTCGGATGCATTATTATCGATTGGGACATCTCCATCTGTAAGAAATACACGGAGATATTTTTCCTGATTCCGCGCATAGCCAACAGCATCACCAAATTTATCCTTCTTAGACACATTTATAGTTTTTAGGTACGCAAAAAACGCATCCACAAGCGGTTTGATAACCGCCTGCCGTTGCTTAAACCGTTCATCAGAAGAAAGGTCATTCAGTTTCCCTTCTTCCCGATAGATCGCCTGGATCTGTTTCATCAGAAGAAATGCATGGGATTCCTTTCTCATCTTCTATACAGTGACTCTTTTTTCTATATATAAACATTTTCCATGTTCAAACAGCTACATTACTTTTCAGCAATTCATCTCTCAAACCACTCCAAACACCCGCATCGCATTACTCTCCGTCACAGCCACAACTTCCTCGCAGCTGACGCCCTTAATCTCCGCGATTGTCTTTACAACCTCCGGCAGATACAGCGAAGAATTTCTTTTTCCGCGATTCGGCACAGGTGCCATGTATGGGCAGTCGGTTTCCAGAAGGATCTGGGACAGAGGTGCGTACTCTACTACTTCCTTCAGCTTCCGGGAATTCTTGAATGTGACTACACCACCAATTCCAAGATAAAGTCCCATGTTCAGGTATTCCCTTGCAATCTCTTTACTGTAAGAAAAACAGTGAATAATCCCGCCATACATTCCATCCTTCATATATTCTCTCACAATATTCAGAGTATCCTCCGCAGCATCACGGCTGTGGATCATAAACGGGAGCTTTTTTTCACGGGCGATGTCCATCTGCCAGCGGAATACCTTCTGCTGAAGAAGATGCTCTTCTTTCTCCTTATGCCAGTAATAATCCAGCCCAATCTCTCCCACTGCCACAGTTTTTTCCATGTCGCAGTATCTCCGGATCTCATCCAGAACCGCATCATCCACTTTCTCCGCATCATCCGGATGCACGCCCACTGCACCATAAACAAAAGGATATTTCTCCACCAGATCATAAACTCTGTCAAAATGTCCTACCGAAGCACACACGTCCACAATATGCCCTATTCCGTTCTCCTGCATCCTGTCCAGCATGGCAAAACGATCCTCGTCAAAAGCCTCATCATCATAATGTGCATGTGTATCAAAAATCATCGCTTTATCCACAGTCATCTCATCACCCACAGATACTTTTCCACCCTTCAGCACTTTTGTAAATACACCCTCCCGGGGCATGATGCACTCACCCATCTTCTGAAAAATAGCACATCCGTTATGGCACTCTTTCCCGATCTGAGTCAGCTCCAGCACAACATCACCACAGCGAAATCTGGTACCAACCGGCAGCTTCGCAAAATCAATTCCCTCAACCACCAGGTTCTCCCCGAAAGCACCATCCTCAACATCCGCACCTTTCGCACGAAACGCCTCGATCTTTTCACCGGAAAGCAGGCTCACCTGCCGGTGCCACTTCCCCGCATGAGCATCCCCCTCAATCCCCCAGTCCTTCACAAAAACCGCCGAACCAACATTACTCTTCTGCGTCCCCTTCTTCTCACTGATACAAACCGCAAGTACTTTTCCCATTTATTATAACTCCTCTAAAAAAACTATATCATCGCCAGAACTTATCCATCCATTCAAACGCACAACCAGCGCTGTCTCCACTTTCTTCCCGTGTCCGGTAGAACTTATCGTCTCCAAACGTCAGGCCCCGGCTGTGCGGACCGTCCGTTCGTTAACCCCCACCGTTCTACCGCCCGCACTCCCCCGCTTCTCCAGTCAAAATCTCAATTCCATGCCCCAGCGAATCCATCACAACCTCCAGACTCTCCCGCACAGCCTTAGGGCTCCCCGGCAGATTAATGATCAGCGTTTTCTTCCGGATTCCCGCCGTAGCACGACTCAGCATCGCCCTCTTCGTGATCGTCATACTAAACGCCCGCATCGCCTCCGGAATCCCCGGAACACGTCGCTCGATCACATCCTCAGTAGCCTCCGGCGTTACATCCCTCTGGGAAAAACCAGTACCGCCCGTAGTCAGGATCAGCTCCGCCAGACCCAGATCCGCAATCTCCGCCATTCTGGCACTCAGCATCTCACGGTCATCCGGCAAAATATCCATGGAAACAACCTGATAACCAGCCGCCTCCACGATCTCCTTCACAGCAGGACCACTAAGATCCTCCCTCTCACCTCTGTACCCCTTGTCACTGGAAGTAATTACCGCAACTCTTTTCATCCTCAACCTCCGATCTGGCTCATACAAAGCTTCTCTGTCTTATCTTCCTTCTGTTTCTCCAGGTTTCCACCAAAAATATGCCCATCCGGTTTTTCCGAAAGAGCCTCCAGGATCACAGCCTTCAGTTCTTCATCCGATCCGCCGCCCCGGATCACCGCACGGAGATCCCGTCCCGCCGCATACTGCAGGCAGGTCTTCAAAAATCCCTGGGAAGTCAACCGGATCCGGTTACACTCACCACAAAACTTATGACTCACCGCACTGATAAAACCGATCTTCCCGGAAAAACCCTCTACCTCATAATAATGGCAGGGTCCATTTCCCAGCGGCTCCCCTTCATACACAGAAAAACGTGGAAGTTTTTTTCCCAGGATTCCCAGCAATTCCTCTTCCGATACCCCTCGAAATTCTTTTCCTATTCCAATGGGCATCATCTCAATAAAACGCACATGCACCTTATGATCCTGTGCCAGAAAAGCAACTCTGCAAAGATCCTGCTCCGGAATTCCAAGCGGTACACAATTAATTTTCAGCGAAATCTCCGGATACTTCAGCGCTTCTTCAATTCCTCCAAACGTTCGTCCAAGCTCATCCCGCCTGGTGATCTTCCTACTGCAATCTGCATCCAGCGAATCCAGGCTGATATTTAATCCGTCCAGTCCCGCCCCGGCAAAATCCCTCATCTGATCTTTCAGAAGCACACCATTTGTAGTCAGAGTCACCTTCTCGATTCCCGGCATATTTTTCAGTTTTTCAACAAGCCGGGGCATTCCCGGACGCACCAGCGGCTCACCTCCGGTAAGCTTGATCTTCCGGATTCCCAGCTCTGCCATCACCCGGCAGATCCTCAGAATTTCCTCTTCCTGCAAAATGAGGGAGCGCTCCACATGCTGCACTCCCTCCTCCGGCATACAATAGATACACCGCAAATTACATCTGTCAGTTACGGAAATTCTGAGATAATCAATGTTTCTTCCGCACCTGTCTATCATTATTTTTCAAAACGGAAATCTCCGCTTTTGCCTCCCGTCTTTTCTTCCAGATGAATATCTGACATGACCATGTGCTTGTCAATAGCCTTGCACATATCATAGATTGTCAGAAGTGTCACCTGAACACCTGTCAGCGCTTCCATCTCTACGCCGGTTTTTCCTTCTGTTTTTACTGTACAGAATACACGAATCACTCCTGCATTCTCATCAATCTCAAAATCCACCGAGCATTTCTGAATGGGAAGCGGATGACACATGGGGATCAGCTCAGAAGTACGCTTCACTCCCATAATACCTGCTACACGTGCCACGCCAAGTACGTCACCCTTTTTCACGCTGCCGTCTTTTACAGCAGCCATAATCTCCGGACTTACATGAATGACACCGGTAGCTGTTGCTGTGCGGTGAGTGTCCGGTTTATTGGACACATCAACCATAACAGCATTTCCATTTTCATCAAAATGATTCAGCTTCATATTTAGCAGATCTCAGCACCTGCAGGCATCTCTTTCTCCGGTACCATAAGAGAAAGATTTCCGTCCGCATCCTCTGCACAGAGAATCATACCCTCGCTGAGGATTCCGGCAAGTTTAGCCGGTTTCAGGTTTGTAACAACCATAACTTTTTTGCCTACCATTTCCTCTGCGGAATAATGAGCTTTAATTCCGGATACGATCTGGCGTACCTGGCTTCCGATCTTAACCTGCGAGCAGAGAAGTTTTCTGGATTTCTTAACTTCCTCGCAGGCAATGATCTCACCAACCTGGAACTGAAGCTTCTCGAAATCGTCAAAAGTGATCTCCGGCTTTGCCTCGATATCGATCACATCTTCTGCTTTCTCCTCTTTTACTTCTTCCTTCGGCTCTTCTTTCTTCGGATGAAGCTTCTCAACTTTCTCAAGAACCTCTTTCAGGTCAAGTCTTGCAAAAAGAATCTCCGGCTTATCTGTTACACGGTTTCCTGACGGATAAAGTCCGAACTGATCCATCTCCTCAAGAGATCTCTCATTTGCATTAAGCTGTACAAGGATACGCTCTGTTGTACGTGGCATAAAGGACTTCAGAAGAGATGCGCCGATGCAGATTCCTTCAACCAGGTTGTAGAGAACAGTTGCAAGACGATCCTGTTTTGTCTCATCCTTTGCAAGAGCCCATGGCATAGTCTCATCAATATATTTGTTGCAGCGCTTGAACAGAGAGAATACCTCTGTGATGGCATCTGCAACACGAAGCTTATCCATTTTTGCAGAAACATTCTTCGGAACCTGAAGGATGAAGTTCTTAAGGTCATCATCAACCGGCTCAGTTACATTCTTATTCTCAACAACTCCGTTAAAATATTTGTTGGACATGGAAATAGTACGGTTTACAAGATTTCCAAGTGTGTTTGCAAGGTCGGAATTCAGTCTCTCAACCATCAGCTCCCATGTAATCACACCGTCATTCTCAAATGGCATCTCATGGAGTACGAAATAACGGACAGCATCTACACCGAAAAACTCAACAAGCTCATCTGCATAGATTACATTTCCTTTGGATTTACTCATTTTTCCATCACCCTGAAGAAGCCACGGATGTCCGAATACCTGTTTCGGAAGCGGAAGATCCAGAGACATCAGGAAGATCGGCCAGTAAATCGTATGGAAACGGATGATATCTTTTCCGATCAGGTGAAGATCAGCAGGCCAATATTTGTTGAATTTATCGCTGCTGTTTCCGTCGCAGTCATAGCCGATACCTGTGATATAGTTTGTCAGGGCATCCAGCCATACATATACTACGTGCTTCGGATCGAAATCTACAGGAATTCCCCATTTGAAAGATGTTCTGGATACGCAGAGATCCTGAAGTCCCGGAAGAAGGAAGTTGTTCATCATCTCGTTTTTACGTGACTCCGGCTGAATGAAATCCGGATGAGTGTTAATGTAGTCGATCAGTCTGTCTGCATATTTGCTCATTTTGAAGAAGTAAGCTTCTTCTTTTGCAGGTACACACGGACGTCCGCAGTCCGGACATTTACCATCTACAAGCTGAGACTCTGTAAAGAAAGATTCGCAAGGTGTACAGTACATTCCCTCGTAATGTCCCTTGTAGATATCTCCCTTTGCATACATTTTTTTGAAGATTTTTTTGACCTGCTCTTCATGGTCTTTATCTGTTGTACGGATGAATTTGTCATAGGATGTGTTCATCAGATCCCAGATACGTTTGATCTCACCGGAAACATTATCTACGAATTCCTTAGGAGTAACGCCTGCTTCCTCTGCTTTCAGCTCGATCTTCTGGCCATGCTCGTCAGTTCCTGTCTGGAAATATACGTCATATCCCTGCTGTCTCTTAAAACGTGCGATCGCATCTGCAAGAACTACCTCATAAGTATTTCCGATATGCGGTTTACCAGATGTGTATGCAATCGCAGTACTGATATAATATCTCTGTTTTTCCATCTTTTCTTTCCTCCATTTTTCATGAAATAAAAAATGTCTTCTCATATTTCTATGAGAAGACGAGTTATTATCCCGTGTTACCACTTCTTTTTATTTCTGCCTCACGACAGAAACCTCATCAGGTACAGAATCAATAAACTATACCCTTCCGCTGTAACAGGCGGTCCTGTCACTGCCTGCCGGTGTCCGTTAAAAGGGACTCTGGTATTCTCTCCAAAACCGGGTCAGCAATGCCTCTCCGAAGCCATCTTCCATCTGTGCCTGCACATCCCTCTCAGTCTCGGAACCTTCCGAAGTCAGACTGCTTATAGCCTCTGTCTGCTTCAGGAAAAAGTCCTCCGGGGATTTCCCTGTAGTGTGGTGTACACATGTACTCTCTTCTTCCACGAGTTTTCCATATGGGAAATCGTATCACATTTCGGAAGATTTGTAAACGGGGAATTTCTCGCTGCAATTCTCGTTTTCTGCAAACAGTAACTACATCCTCCGCTGCCTGTACATCCACCGCCAGGCCATTCGAAACGCAATGGTCGTTAACGTCATACCCGCCGCCATACTGGCCGCAAAAAGTATTGTATAAATCCCATCCTTCTGGAAATTTGCCCAGTCTCTCATCAGCATCCAGTTCATAGTACGGTAAAGTGCAGCTCCCGGGATCAGCGGAATTGTAGCCGAAACCAGAAACACCGTTACCGGTGTTTTGTGAACTCTCGCCATGCACTCTGCATACAAAGTGATCGCTACTGTTGACCAGAAACCACACGCATACGGACTTGGCGTTATGAACTCCACTGCCAGATACACCGCCCACGACAAACAACCACCAACTGCTGCGAACCAGAGTTTTTTTCCATGTATATTAAATAATGCCGCAAAGCCGAGGGATCCCGTGAAAGATACGATCAGCTGTATAATCTCCCGCATAATTTTTCCTCCCGATACAAGCAAGGTCCCCATCCATTGCTTATTGCTTTTTGAGTTCCTGTCTGGAACTTAATATTCTCAATCTACATTCGCTGCATAGCTCTATATACGAATAACTGCCACAGTTTATTCGGTTAGAACAGCAGATTCGCAGCCGTAAATCCAAGTCCTACGACCAGAGCCAGAAGTATCGATTCCATACACCGGATCAGACCCGTGATCGTATCTCCGGAAAACATATCTCTCAGAGAATTGGTAAAAGCGATTCCCGGAATCAGCAGCATAATATTTCCGATACTGATCAGATCCGCATGATGTCCAAGCCCGATCAACACCGTAAGATTGGAAAGAACACCACCCGCTCCACAACACAGAAGCACCGTAAGCAGCGAATTCAGCGCCCCACGTTTCACAAAAGCCTCAAACAGCTTCAACGCAATACCGATCAGCGCCGAAGCGATCATATCCTTGAAATCGCCTCCGAAAAATACGGAAAACGAACCTGAGATTACCGCATAGATCAGAATCTGCGTCTTAAAAGAATACCCCTGCTTATTCCGAATCACCTCGAGTCGCCTTTTGATCTCCTCCGGTTTCGGCCGGTACTCACAAATATACCTGGAAAGCTGGTTTAAATCATCCAGTCGCCCCAGATCGTTCGCCATCCCCGGCACACGCCTCGTCTGCGTACAGATCCCGAAATCTTCCCCATAGATCGTAGTCACAATACTGGAAGTAATCGAAAAAACATCCGCCCTGGAAGCACCATACGCCATACAGATACGCCGAATCGTATCCTCCACACGCCCAACTTCCGCACCACAGCTAAGAAGCTGCTCCCCGATCGTCATCGCATAATACAAATACTTTTCTGCCTCTTCCCGCGTCATCCCTCGACACCTCCTCATCCATAAATTAATTACTCATCTTCATCTATTTTAGGCTACTTAAATATTAAAATCAACACAGTTTCTTCCGTCTGAATATTCATTTCTTCTATATTTCTTCAAACCTCACTCATTCTCCCGGGCATCCCCATATAAAAAAAGACACCCAGACAAAAAGACCCACATCCTTTCATCCAGGCAGCTTCCCACATCATTTATTACCAAAATTTTTACTTATAAATCATACTCCTTATACAATTCATTTCTCCTGTCAGCATCTGTCACCACTCTCTGTATTTCATCTGTTCGATTATCCAGAATCAGCCTGTTAATCAATGTGCTCAGGCGAACTTCACCCATAGCTTTACCTCTGGCTTCTCCGCGTGCTTCCCCTCGCGCTTCCCCGCGCGCTTCGCCTTCCGCACGCAATCTCTCTGATTCCAGCTGCAAAACCTTTCCACCCATAACCTCACCTATTCCTTTCCTGATTTTTTCTTTATTCCTGAAAATATAGTCTGCTATTCTGATGATCAGTTTATCCAGATCCATATACAATTCTGCTCTTCCGGAATTTGAAATCTCCTCTTCCAGTTTTTTCCGGATGTCTTCGAATTCTTTTAACATCTCCTGCAATTTCACCGAATCCCGCTCTATGTTATCAGCCATCTGCTCATATTTCATAATATAAAATGGAAGCAGCATCAGAAGTTTTCTCTCAAAAATATTGTCTTTCGTATACTTATTCATTTTAATTACCGGAACCTTATACTCGCACAACTTTCCATCTGGAAGTACCATCTCCACTTCCAGAAAATCCGGAGTATTTCTTCCACATCTTAAGTATAGCACACACGACTTGGGAAATTCCACACGATATTTTCGTCCAAATTTCACTGCTCTTTCCAATGCAACAGCAAAATCATACTCCACCATCCGAATCGCCATACTTGTATCATCTGTACTCTGACATTCAATATGATAAACCTTACCTTCAATCAGCAAACTGGCATCCGTAATAATCTCTCCATCCTCCAGTTGATGCTCATTGCGAAGCTGTATAATCTTCACATCATCCGGATACGACGTATGAAACACTTCATTGATAAGCGGAATCACCAGATATGTCATCTTTTCCATCATTGTACGGAAAACATCGTCAAATATTGTATTATTAGTCATTCATACTCCTCTGGTATCTACATTATACCACACACAAAAACATAAAAATCCCATAAACCGGATTCTCTATAATCTCAAACACCCAAATGGAAAAACGCTCCGGAAATCGAAGCAAAAAGAAGTCCATACAGACAAACATCTTATAAGATATGATAACTTTACCACATAGTCCCAAAATATCCAATCAAATTTCATCCAAAAATTATCTCATTATTCGACACCCTCAAAGCATCCAGCACCGCGCCGACGCCCATTCCCCATATAAAAAAAGCCACCCAGACAAAAAGACCCACATCCTTTCATCCAGGCAGCTTCCACAAAAAATCCAATGCCCAATTCAGTTTTTAATTATATCCAGAAATCCTACGCCAGTTTTCCGCCCAGCTCACGGCAGGCAGCAAGCCCCTCATCATCAGGAGTATTATTTACAATAAGTCCCTCATCCTCAACAAGCTCTGCACCAGCATCTTTCGCTCTGCCGCACCATGTTCTCATCCAGTCACCATCGCCCCAGTCATAGGAACCAAAAAGCGCAACCTTCTTACCGGAAAGCTTGCCTTCCAGATCAGAGAAAAACGGTTCAAACTCGCCATCCTCAAGCTCCTCATCTCCCATTGCCGGGCACCCCAGTGCCAGAACATCATAAGAGAGAGCTTTATCTACATCTGCATCTGCAACTTCCATGATCTCAACATCAGCACCAGCTGCTTTTGCACCTTCCTCAATAGCCTGTGCCATTGCCTCTGTATTACCTGTAGAAGACCAGTAAATAATTCCTACCTTGCTCATCTTAAAAACCTCCTGTTTTTAACTTTATTTATACATACATCTGAGATGTACAGAGATGCCTCATGCCAATTACCTGCAAAATCGAATAACCCTGACGGATCTGCGCCGCAGTAAATTCCCGACAACGGTCATAGCTTGCAAAAATCACTCGCGCCTGCTCCACGTCATCATAAACCTTCCAGTAACCACAAAGCTTACAGTCACTGCCTCCAAACCTGCGAAAGCCCTTAACATCCTCAATAGGATACCCGAGAAATAATCCGATCTCATGCGGAAATTCCGTTTTATGAAAAAAACGCTCCTTCAGATGAGCGATCATCTCATCCAAAGTCCCATTTATATCATACCCATCCTGGAGTAAAAGTTTCCTGGCTTCTTCCTGTTCAAGATATTCCTGCAACATATCCTGCCGGTATACCAGAAGAAGATAATGCTTTCTGCATCCACAGATGATCTCCATATGAATACCTTCCCGCTCAAGACCCTCTTTATAATCCGAAACGATCTCCGGCAGCTCCGGCATTTTTTCCTTGGAAAAGGATACAAGATTCGCCGGTTTCATTCCCATTAATACAGGGGAACAATGATAACCTATGACAGATTCAAATTTTGCACAAGTCATTTGCATTCTCCTTTTATACATTAGTTAGATCTCTCTAACTACCGCAATCATATCACTTGAGTTAGTCTCTGTCAACTTATTTTTAAAATTTTTTCAATAAGCTTTTTTATTGATAAATTGCTATCATTTACAAAATCCCTGTATCATTTCCTATAAATAAAATATCGCAATCTGTACAAAATATCCTAATAAAATTAGTATATATTTTTTTCACAAAACTCATTGACAAATCCTCTTCTGTCGGTTATATTAATATCAGTAATAATTACTATTACTAACAGGGAGGAATCATTATGGCAGCACTTAAATACAGCCGTCAGAGAGAATCCATCAAGGAATTTCTGAGATCCAGAACAGATCATCCAACGGCAGATACAGTATACGAGAATCTTCGACAGATCTATCCTAACATCAGTCTCGGAACTGTCTACCGTAATCTTTCTCTTCTCAGTGACATCGGCGAGATCCGGAAGCTGACCAATTTCGGAAGCGCGGACCGCTATGATGGAAGGGTCGCACCGCACTCACATTTCATGTGTACGAAGTGCAACCGGGTGATCGATATGCAGTCAGACAGCCTCAACGGAATCCTGGAACAGGTCGCTGCAGAATTCGTCCATGGCAAGGTCTTTGATGTAGACGCAAGCTTCTACGGAATCTGCAAAGAATGCCTCAAAAAAGAGGAAAAACAGTCTTGACAAAATAAAGATCACATGTTATTATAAAACAGTAATAATTACTATTATTAATTTAGAAGAAACAAAAAATCAAAATAAATTTTTATAAGAAAAGGAGATCATCACTATGGCAAAATGGGTATGTAATGTATGTGGATATGTTTACGAAGGCGAGCAGGCACCGGAAGCCTGTCCAGTATGTAAAGCACCAGCTTCTAAATTCACGAAACAGGAAGGCGAGCTCACATGGGCAGCTGAGCATGTTGTAGGAATCGCTAAAGGTGTAAGCGAGGACATCCTTGCAGACCTGAGAGCAAACTTCGAGGGCGAGTGCTCTGAGGTTGGTATGTATCTTGCAATGGCAAGAGTTGCTCACAGAGAAGGATATCCGGAAGTTGGTATGTACTATGAAAAAGCTGCTTACGAGGAAGCAGAGCATGCAGCTAAATTCGCAGAGCTCCTCGGCGAGGTCGTAACAGACAGCACAGAGAAGAACCTTCAGATGCGTGTTGACGCTGAGAACGGCGCTACAGCAGGTAAATTCGATCTTGCCAAACGTGCGAAAGCAGCTGATCTTGATGCAATCCATGACACAGTACATGAGATGGCTAAAGACGAGGCAAGACACGGAAAAGCATTCGCAGGTCTGCTTAAGAGATACTTCGGCAAATAAGAAATCCGCATAAAATAAGGATTTTTAAGGAGGGAATCACAGAAGTGGTTCCTTCCTTTTTTGATGTTCTTGATAAAAATGTGTAAATATTTCTGCAACCGCTTCTCTCTCCTGCTCTCCCAACACCCCAAATGTGCAAGTTCAATAATGTGCAAACACTACTCAAATCTTCTTTTTACCGTGTTGATACAGATGTGCAAATGATGTGCAAATTTTTCTTTCTTCTACACTTCAAAATAAATGAAATGTGTAACTCTAATAATGTGCAAACTGATCTATTTTATTTTTAATTAAATACTTCCATCAACTTTTGGCAACTTCCAAGCAAAAATCATCATCTTTTTGTCAAGTTCTTTCATTCTTGAATTTCCTTTTCCTGCTGCCCCTCTTTCTTCTAAAAATCTAATATGAATTCTACCAAAAATTAGTCCAAAAGTATCGTGAACTATTCTATGTACATTATATCACTTCATCTATTTATAGTACAAGTATTATTTTGTTACATGATATACTAAATACATAAAGAGCAAGGGAAACAAAGAAAAATAAAATACAAAGGAGATCAAAACAATGGCAAAAATGGTAATTAAAATGATGAGTGAAACAGAAGCACAGGTAACAAAAGCATTCGCAAAAAATGCAGTAATTTTCGGGACAGATGAATATAAACTGTGGAAAGAATACCGCAAAGATTTTCCTAATGCAAAAATGGTAACAAAGACTATTAAAAAGAATCCAGAAAAGAAAACTTACAAAAATCTTACTTATAAAAATATGGAACTTTTTATCAAAGTTCAGCCAGTAGAAAAAGATGAAAATGATAACGCAATTGATTATATGAAAGAATTTGAACGTCAGAAACTCATGGCAAAAGTTCAGGCAAATCCTTACAAAGCCGTACTTGCTTGGTTCCTTGAAAAATTTAAAGATTATAGCACCTACAAAGAATTCTTCAAGAAACTGGAAGAGGAAGAAAAAAGCAAAAAAGAGCAAGAAGAGAACGAAAAATATAGCGAGTTTGTAGCATAAATCAATAATTCCAAAAGGAAACAGAAAAAAGAGGTAAGATATTATGAATAACAGAGAAAACACAACAATTAAGGGTTACAAAATCAATTTCACAAATAACACAATCACAGTAAACTATACATTCAAAAAAGCATCTGAAGAATACGGCACACCTGAATATAAACTTCTTAAAGATGTTCTTGCAGACTTTCCTGCAATGACTATTATTATCAAGTCTGGCAGAGAGAAAAAAGCACCTTCCAAATTTAAAAATCTTACCTATAAAAAGATGCGCGAATACATCAGTGTCTTAGATAATGCGGAAGAGATGAACGCGGTAATGGATACTATTGAAATTCAGTCCAAAGGACAATCCAGTCCATACAAATTTGTTCGCGACTGGTTTATGGAACAATTTCCAAATTATAGAAACATTCCAAAGTTAAGAAATGGAAAACTTGTTTATGAGAAAAATGAAGGAAAACCAAAAGCCAGAATCATTCGTATTTCAGTAACAGAAGAAGAAACTGCGGCAGCAGAAAAAAAGGTTGCAGACTTTCCCGCTTCTTCAACAGGAAATAAAAAGGTCGGTGCATGATTATACAATACTTGAGAAAGGATAACCAATATTTTTTCCTTAAGGTTTAGCGACTATAAAATATGCTAGTCTGCTAAAGGTTTTAGAAAAAATATCAAAGTCCAAAATGACTGTTGAGAAATTACAAAAGCGTTTTTATTCAAGATCTGAAATAGCAGAAATCATGGAACTCGCCCCAAATGATAAAAATTTTGCTAATAAGGTTCAAACACGACTTAATAATTGGGGATATAAATACCACTATTCTTCAAAAAGAGTAGAAATTAAACAAGTTCCTTCAACTGTAGAAGAAAAATTGCGAGAACTCTTAATCAGAAAATTATCTCTTGATAAACAAACAAATTTAAAAGCATTTGCTATTGTAATGTATCTGCTAAATACTGATTATACATTTCAAACATCACCATGGAATACAAGGGCATCAATTCTTTATACAGACTATGGTATTTCCATAGCAGATAGCACTATGAGGAACTGGGCAAGTAAACTTATCCAAAGAGGTATACTTTTAAAAGATTTTGGTGATCGCCAAGTATGGCGTACTTACGAAAATAAATACGACATAAAATGCCAAGAGAGAGTTTCTGGTGACAAGGAAAAAATGGCTGAATATGAAAAATTTAAAATTAAGAGAAGCCAATATCTTGAAGAAGCTGATCGAGCCTATCAAGAAAAATCCAATACAAATAAAATCTCTCCTACTCGATGGAAATATACTTTTTCAAAATTATGGAATGAATTTAATTGTTGTTATTACAATGTTAAGCCATTTGTTTTTAATGCCTGGTATGATGAAGACTACCACGAAATCTTTTCTCTCACAGAGGAAATTGTTCAAAATCTTATATTATAAACAACTGAGAACAAGGCTGCGGCGACAATAAAATTTATCTCCTGATTTTTTCCTTAAAGGTTTATCTCAATTATACTCTTATACTCTGCTAAACCTCTAAGGAAAAATTTTTAATGATAGTTCGTTCCTGCTCCTTAACCATAATAGGATAACCGTTCCTCATTAATTTTTATATATAGTAAAGAATAAAAATTTCCGCAGCAGCAGGAAAAGAAAGGACACATTATGATGTATGAACATGAAACACTTCAAGATGAACTAGACAGAAGGGACGGTATTCCAGATTATTACGATACAATGTATCTCGACGGATATGACGTTAATCAAATCTGTCGTGCTTTTGATAAAGTCCAAAGAAGGAAGTTCCGTAAAATACGGCAGGAGAAAATGGCGAAACGAGAGCAGCAGGAACTTGAACGTTCTATCAAAGCAGAACTTGAAAAAACTGTCGAGAAGGCACTTGATGAACTTCTGGCAGGATTTAATAAATAAATTGCGGCAAGTCCATTTATGAGATTATAAGACCTCATAAATGGACTTGCCTTTTTTTGCGTTTATTTTCTAGTATTTCCCTTACATCCGTTTTCTGAAATGAAAGCACCTCTTAGTGGGAGTTCTGCCCTCGTATAATCGGAAAATCGAATTTTTCCAGAAGAATCCTGAATACCTGCCCCCTCTGACGCTTACCTGCTGCCCTTCTGGTCTCTTTAAAGGACTGACCGCGCACACTCCCTCTTTTCTATTGGAATATGCTAAAAGGGCTATTCTGCGGTTTCTGGCGTGTCTTCTGCCACGTATTCGACCAAATCCCCTACTTGACAGTTTAAGAGCCTGCAAAGTGTGTCTATGGTCTTCCAAGACACAAGGTTTCCCCTTCTTAATTGCGTCATGTAAGATTCTCCTAAAAGTTTTTCATCTCTTAGTCTTTTGGAATTATAACCAATCTCTTTCAGTTTTTCCATTACATTAAATTTGTATTGTATCATCAGAATCCACCTCCTCCATGTTATCAATATTTTATCACAATATTCCACTAATTGCTAGTGGTAATTATACACTAAATACCAGTGGTTAAACACACTAATATTTAGTGGTTTTGCCAATAGATTCCACTAGATATTAGTGGTATAATAAAGACAAGTTAAGAGAGAGGAACAAGTCAAGGATAGACGAAAGTAAGCGAAAGCCGAAACCAAGAATACAAGGTCAGAGTGGAAATGGATAAGGGAGATTGGGATGCACTGAGTAGAACGCTAGATACTTAAATAGCCAACCACCACTTGAACCTCTCACCAATACCAAAAGAAAAGGGGATAACAAATTATGACAAACGAAAAAATCAACTCAACAGTAGAGGAAATCATGGAGTATGAAGCACTTTTGGATGAAGTAAAAGGAATTGTAGACGGACTGAAAGACAACCTTAAAAATGAGATGGCAGAGAGAAAAGTAGAAAGCCTTTCCACAGACCGCTACACAGTCAGATGGACAGAAGTTCTTACTTCCAAGTTCAACTCCAAGGAATTCAAGAAGGTTTACGAAAATCTTTATACCGCGTTTCTTCGTCAGACACGCTCAAGACGTTTTTCAATCAGTGCATGAAATTCTTCTCTCTTGGTTCAAAAAATGAGCCAAGAGAGGAAAGTTCTTAAAATACAAATTATAAGAACTATAAAATCCATTATTTCCGCGGCTTTCCAAAAAGTTGTAGGAAATATGGAACTATTCACTCACAAAATAAGAACTATTAAGGGGGAACCGCAAATGAAATTCTGTAAAATCCAAGACACATTGAACAGATGCAGCAGCTTTCTTGATGTTGCTTGTATCGCACTTGACAATGAACACTTCTTTCCAGAAGGAAACACAGTTAGTTTACTTTTGGAAGATGTAAATAATCGTATCAATAGTTGTATTGAAGAACTGGAAAAGATGAAGGGAACTGATAAAAAATGAATAAGCGAACGAAAGCCCTTACCACAGAACAGTACAAGGAAATCATTCAGACCATGAGGGAAGGATTTTGCGGCTGTCGTCCTAATGAACGAATTGCAACCGCCCTTGTCTTGGAAGGAAACCTCGGACTTAGAATATCTGATATTCTGAGTCTGCGGCTTTCCGATATTGTGAGGGACGGGGACAGATACAGATTGGAGATAACGGAACAGAAAACAAAAAAGAAACGAGTTTTCACCGTTCCGCTTATCATTCAGCAGTACATTGAAAATTATTGTCTGAGAAATGGGATTGGAAAAAATGAAAAGATTTTTGATTTGACCGAACGTGCAATCAGTAAACAACTTGCTCTTGTCTGCGATTACCTTGGATTTGAGGGAATCGGAACCCACTCTTTCAGAAAATGGTATGCAACGGAAATTTATAAAAATAACGGTTATGATATTACCTTAGTCCAACGCCTGCTGCAACATAGTTCTGCTTCCATTACACAGCGTTATATAGGAATCGAGCCACAGCGGATAGAAGAAGCCATTGAGGGACACGCAAAGCTATTATAAGCATGAGAAAGGAGTGGACGCAAATCCACTCCTGATTGTATTATTTCTCCATAGCCCAAAGATTCTCTGACGGGCAGAATTTAACAGTATAATTTTTATCTGTTTCTCCACAAAATAATGCCATACCCTTTAACTCAATTTTATCGCCGTATTTTATTCCATATTTAGGAAGAACCATATTTGCTTTACCTATACATTTATTTGAATCATAAATTTCTGCAATAACTGTACCATCTATAATACCATTCAAATTTTCTAAAATACGCATAGGTTCTAACATTTCTACATCAACCGTCACAACGCAACTACCACATTCCAATATTTCAACTCTGGTATTTTTAAATGTTAATTTTTCAAAGCAAGCAGCAGGTGGTTCTTCTAACACCAATTTTATTTCAACATCATTGACCGACTCTAATAATCGTCCTGCATACGTTTTATCATGGCTTATTTCTTCTTTCATCTTATAAAGCGAAGGGCCTAATAATTTTGTGTTTTGGGCATTTCTTTCGCGAATATCAGCATTTTTTTGTTGAACTTCCAAAGCTCTGACAACTCCCG
The DNA here is from genome assembly GCF_040096615.1 of Blautia aquisgranensis. Classification (NCBI taxonomy): domain Bacteria; kingdom Bacillati; phylum Bacillota; class Clostridia; order Lachnospirales; family Lachnospiraceae; genus Blautia; species Blautia aquisgranensis. The sequence goes on along the minus strand of NZ_JBBMEJ010000002.1, from coordinate 135,818 downwards.
CCCCTGTTCCTGCAATTCCAGAAGCAATTCCACCATGCAGGTAAGGGTCATGTTCTTTTTCAAAGAAAACGTTATTCACTCCATTAACAAGATTTTGCTTTTCTTTTATCCTTGCTAATACTTCGCGTCTTTCATCTTTCAGCATAGCTATACGTTTCTCTCGTCCATAGTAAGAAGAATATTTATTTAATTGATTACATAATGTTTCTTCTTGCTTTTTTTGTTCTTCCAGTTTGTTCTTCTGTACAGTTTCGGCTTTCTCTAAGCTATTTGACTCTACTGTTTTTTTAGCTTCATAAAAATACTTTGAAATTTCTGAGATTTTTTTGATACCAATTTGTTTGGCTATCAATGTAGCTTTTTCTTTCTCCATTTCAGTATTACATTCTTTCAGTCCATTATTAATACATTTCTGATAAAAAGTTTTTTTCTGTCTCAAATCACGTGTCTTTGATTTATAAATCGCAACTACAATAGGCGGGACAATACCAAAAACATCTATAGCAAGCAAGCATATTCCTAAGATAAGAACGGCACCCGGAGCAAGTCTCCACATGTCTCTAACACTATAAATTAGCCCAGGCATCCAGAAAAAGAATAATCTTATAACTATACACTCAATTAATACTACACTTACTATACTGATAATTTCTATTTTCCTTAATTGTTTCCGTAGTTGTTCATTCTTTTCTCCAAGCGAAGGATATAAGGCTTTAAAAACTTTAACAATATCATCTATAAATCCCATCTTTATCTCCATTACGCTAATTATTTTGTCTATACTGTTCTGCTGCCGACTGAGCTGCTGCTCCAAATTGATAGTTATCGTAACAATTTAAACACATATTTGTATGTCGAATGCTTTTTTTATTTTCATCATCAGTAAATGAACGACCGCAATACTTACATCTTAATGAATTTTTAGATGAACTACTGGACACCTTATCATTATATGCCATTTTTATAGTCTCTCCATTAAAAGTCACCGCAGTATTTAGATCCCAATTGGACTCGCCATCACCTTTGATGGTAGTCGTTAAATCATAATTAGCATAATAGACGACACGTTTAATAGCCTCCTTAAAATCCTTTACTTGGTCATAATCATATTCTTCATTATTACCATCATCAAATATTAGTGCATTATTATCACCTTCACAATCAATAATAGCATCGAAATCGTATTCCAAATTTCTCTTTTCAATGCCTGTTACCTGAACATTTACTTTTGATAAATTATAGTCCTGAGAAATATTATCCATGCCATTTTCTAATAAATCCTTATATTCTTTCTTTACTTTATTTTTTTTAATATTTGACATAGCAAAGAAAGCTATACAAATACAAACAATGGCAATAAGAATCCCCAAGATTACCTTTGTAGGCTTCGACATTTTTTTATTTTCTTCCATGATATTTTTCCTCTATTTCTCCTGTAATCTCTTGTAGTCCAAACCGATTTCACATATATTTCGCACCGCATCAATGAATGTAGTCAATCCTTGCTTTTCCTTATATTCAAGGATTCCTTGAACTATCTTTTGGTCTCTGTTACTTTCTGTAAATGTTACCTTCCTTTGCATTTTACCCCACACCTTTCTTTTTTTGCAATCTAGTTGTATTACATTTATATATCTGATTGTAGCATATTTAAAAACATAACGTCAATCTATAATGGTTACAAAATGAGAGGTGGATTGACATGATGAATAAGCCTTTAAAGCTCAAAAAACGAGGGGAAGACGGTAGTAAAGTTATTACCGTTCGTATTAAAGAGGACACTCTTTCAGCATTAGACCAACTTGCCGCAGAAACCAACTATTCCAGAAATGAATTAATCAATATTATTCTGAAATATGGCGTTGAAAACATCGAGATTGAATGAGAGTGGGATTCCACTCTTTTTCTTTGCTCTTGGAACAACTATATTTTTTCCTTAAGGTTTAGCAGAGGATTCTATTTTTATTATAGTCGCTAAACCTTAGGGAAAAAATATAAAACTTGTTTCCCTGTTTCTCTTGGAATGGTAAAATAAAAGAAAAATGTTTGGGGTTGTAATTATGCCGAAATCAGAAAAGCAAAAGCTGAAAACACTCTATATAGCTGAATATTTCTTAAAAAACACAGATGAAAACCATCCAACAACCATCAAAGATATTATAGATTATCTGGAAACTGAGCATGATATTCTTGCGGAACGCCGTTCTGTCCTCAGAGATATTCTTGTTTTACGTGACGAGTTTGGTATGGATATTGAATGCCCCTCACAAGGCGGCTCTTATTATCGACTTCTTTCACGTGATTTTGAACTTGATGATCTGAAATTACTTGCAGAATGTGTTTACGCTACAAAATTTATTTCTCAAAATAAAGCAAAAGAGCTTGTGGAAAAAATTGGTTCACTAGGAAGTAATTTTGCAGCAGAACAGCTTCAAGAAGAAGTATTTCTCTGTGATCGTGTAAAGACCAACAGAAAAGGAATTTTGAATAATATCGCTAATATCAATTATGCTATGTCACGCCGTTGGGACGCACAGCCACGAACACCATCAAAAATCAGTTTTCAATACATGAAATATCAAATCAGTGATGTTCATTCACAAGTTGAACGCCGCAAGGGAGCAGCTTATGTTGTAAGTCCCTTTAAACTACTTATAAATGATGGAAACTATTACCTTTTGGCATACAGTGATTATGCGAAAGCTATGAGAACATTTCGTGTAGACCGCATGAAAAATGTTAAAGTTCTGGAAGAACAGCCAAGAGAGGGCGAAGATGAATACTTATTAATAGATATGAACAGCTATACACAAAGAGTTTTTTCTATGTTTTGTGGCAAAAAACGCCGTGTCCGCATACGTTTTATAAATCCTCTTTTGGACACAGCAATCGAACGTTTTGGAACAAAAGACGCTATTTATACCGCAGATGACGATTCTCATTTTATAGTAGCTGCCACCGTAGAAATCAGCGATCAGTTTCTTGCGTGGGTCTGCGGTTTCCGCAAAAAAGCAACAATCATTGCTCCATCTGATGTAGTGGAAGATATGAAAAAATTCCTCTCTGATATTTCAGATCGTTATAAAAATGAATAAAGGATATAGAAAACCGTCAAAAAGTTAATGCTTCTGACGGTTTTCTTCTTAAAAGTTGATACTTAAAGTTGATTTAGATTATTTTGTAAAATTTCAATTCCTCTTTTAGATACTGCTATATAATATTGCTGCGTTACATGAATATTTCCATGTCCCATGATAGAACAAAGTAAATGCTGCGGCGTGTTCATTTCAGCCATCCTTGTTCCAAAAGTATGTCTCAGATAATGATATTTAAACTGAATGCCTAATTTGCTTTTTATCTCCCTTGACGGGTATTTAAAAGAGTTTACTGTCTGAATTGTTCCATTAGGCAGGCAATTCACGAGTTCCGTAGAAGAAATTTTACTGTCGTCAAGGTCATCTATAAAACGTTGTTTCTGTTCTCTTACTGCGGCAAAGGTAATTGCATCCGATTTTGCCTGCTGCCACTTCTTTTTCAGATGATTTTTTAACTCTTTATTCATGTACACTGTTCTTTTGGCATTTCTTGTTTTTAATGACACTAACTTAATTAACCCGTTCTGATACTGCATCTGTCTGTCAATGCTAATAGAATTATCCCTAAAATTCACATTATCCCATTTCAACCCATAACACTCACTGATTCGAAGCCCACAATACTTTCCAAGTAAATATGCTGTTTCCGCGTTTGTTCCCTTGAAATATTCATCTAAAAGAGCGATTTCTTCTCTGTTGAATGTCACAATTTCGGTATCTTCATCTGTTTTCAAATTTGGCATTTTAATTTTCGTATCTTTATTAATGCAAAGTTTACTATATGTATCAATGCTCAAATAGTTACGAGAATATGCTTGTCCAAAAATCAGATAAAACATCTTCAAAAAACTTTCCGTATATTTGTATGCGTAGCCGTCCACATAATACAATTGAGTTAAATAATCATTAACTTCTGCTACTGTGATACTATCAACATATTTTTTACCAAACTTATCTCTGATATGATTTTTCCACAAAGAATCCTGTTTTTTGATTGTCTGGTATGCCTTACCAGAACAGCCCTTTTCTCTATATTCTTTGAATACTTCCGCAACTGTTTTATGTATTATTGGTTTTAATGGTTGATTTAAGGTTTCCGCTTCTACTGCACTCTTCCTTGCTTTAATCGCTGCTCTCTTGGTATTTAACGGATTTCCAAATTCATCTTTACAACTTCTCCTAGAACTACGTTTTCCATTTTTCGTAAACGTATAACGAAATGCCCATTTTCCATTATCGAGCTGAAATACACCTACATCATTCTGTTTTGCCATTTTTCTGACCCCCAATAGTGTAGATCAGTGTGCAAACTATTAAAGAAGCATCGTGAAAGAATTACACAGTGTGCTAATATAAAAATCCTAAAAAACCTGAATTTTCAACACCTGTAACGGTTTTCAGGATCACGAGCCGAAGGCGAAGTGATTCACACTGTTCATGAAATGGCAAGAGATGAGGCCCGCCACGGAAAAGCATTCGCAGGTCTTCTTAAGAGATACTTCGGTAAATAATTTTAAACAAAAAGCGACCTCCGCATGTCAAACTTGCGGAGGTCATTTTTTTGTTTGTAAAACTTATTTCACTGTTACTTTACAGCTCATCTTTTTCGAACCGCTTTGTACTGTGATCGTTGCAGTCCCTTTGTTCACACCTTTGACTACGCCTTTTGAGGTTACAGTTGCAACCTTTGTGCTAGATGATCTATAAATAATGTTCTCATCTGTATTCTTTGGTGCTGCTACTGCTTTGATAGTAAAGGTTTTTCCTTTGGAAATTGTCTTGTTTTTTGGAACTCCGGAAAGCTTGGTAGTTTTTACCAAGGTGTTCTTTACAGTAACCTTGAAAGATTTTGTTGTCTTACTCTTCAAGGTAACTGTGACTGTAGTTGTGCCTGTCTTTTTTCCTGCTGTCAGCTTGAATGTTCCATTACTTTTTACGGATGATACTTTCACGATCGCAGAATTCTTTGAGGTAACCTTTGTCACATAATCCCCTTTTGCAAAACCTGTTGCTTTAAAAGCAGACGTGGACTGACCTTTTTTCAGTTTCAGAGAAGATGCAGTCAGACTAATGGCCGGTTTCAGCTTTGCTGTGCTCTTCTGCTTTTGAATCACAGTTCCACATACCTTACAATGGCTTCCTTCTGTCTTTCCTGTCTTAAATACGGTTGCCGCAACTGCAGCATCTTTTATTTTTGTATGTCCTTTAGCCGAAATACTTACCTTTTTTTCTTCACCACAGATCGTACATCTCTTGATCTGACTTCCTTTTACTGTACATGTAGCTTTTTTTATAATGGTTTCTGTCGTCCAAGCGTGAGTATGCTCTGCAATATCGATATTATATGTTTTACGAATAACCTGATTCCAGTTTCCATCTCCGGTTTTCTTCATAAGTGTCAATGCAACCCATGTCGAATCAACTTTTTTTCTGGTGAGGATTGGAAGATCTTTACCTGCTACCTTTTTCAGAGTCCATGTATTACTGTCATAATCATACTCTGTCTTTCCGGTACTTTCATCTTTCCATGAGTTTATTGTCACTTTCATATTGGAGCTTGTTACATTAATCGGGTTACCCTTTCCTTTCTTGTACTGCACGATCTTTATTCCCAAATTTGAAAGATCGACACTTTTGCCAACAGCCGGATTGATCGTTTTTCCTGATTTATCTTTCAGAGTCTTTGGCAGGAGCACATATTCACTGACTGTAAACCAGATATCCTTTCGGAATGCTTCTTTATAGCCTCCTTTTCCGTTCGGAATCTGTACTGACACATAACAACAGCCACCACCACTGAAGTCACCGGATTTGATCAGAAGATTTTTCCCATCCTGGGAAACAGATATTTCGCCCAGCTTCGACGTTTCTATAATCTTCAGCTTATAATTTTTTACACTCTGATAATTCTTTGTTTTATCTACCAAATCCGTTTTGATCGTCATCTGGCTGTTTGGCAACATCGAACTATCTCCAGTACCGTTTTCCAAAGAGGTCCCCAAAGCATAAGAGCTCTGTTCTTCACTGTTATCGTTATGATCCTTTTCGTAAATATTATCGTCTTTATATTCCGGCAAAATATCCAGATTATACTGACGTCTGGCGATCTGGCTCCATTTTCCATCCGCGTCCTTTTCCATGGCGGTCAAACTAAACCATGTACCATAAGCAGATGCTCTTTCCAGGATTGGAAGCTCCTGGCCCGGAACACTGATCCATTTCCAGTTTACATTGTCATAATCCCATCGTGTTTCGCCCGTACTCTGATCTGTGTTTGAAGATATCACGATCTTATAATTATTTCCAGTTACCGGAATTGGATCGCCTTTTCCGTTTTTATAACGGACAAGCTGTGGTTTCATATCTTTTACAATATCGATCTGCTGCCCTATTTCAGGATTGATCACATTTCCACTTGCATCCGTGATATCTTCTGGCAGGATCACATATTCACTGACTTCAAACCCGATATCCCTCCGGAAGGCTTCCTGATATCCGCCATTTCCATCCGGAAGTTGTACCGATACATAGCAGCATCCCATGCCGGTCCTTTTGCCGGATTTGATCAGAAGGTTTTTTCCATCCTGGGAAACAGAAACATCTCCCTTCTTTGACTGGCTTAGAATTTCCAGTCTGTAATCACCTATCTCCTCATAATTCATTTTATTAACCAGCCTTGTTATAACCGTCATCTGACTGTTCGGCAGCATTGCTCCATTTCCGGTCGTGCCCTCAAATCCACACTGCAGATTATAAGTACTTTTTTCCTCACTGTTATCGTTATGCGCTTTATCATCGGTCTGTAAGCTTCCAACTCTATACCGACGGCTGGCGATCGTGATCCAGTTTCCGTCTGCATTTTTTTCTTTTGCTGCCAGTGTAAACCATGAGTCATTCTCTGCTGTTCTTTCAAGGATGGGAAGCTCCTGGCCCGGAACATCAATCCATTTCCATGCACTGGTATCATAATCCCATACAATTTCATCCATGTTACTAATTGTCCATGATTCTATTACAATCTTATAATTATTTCCGGTTACCGGAATCGGGTCGCCCTTTCCATCTTTATAACGGACAAGCTGTGGCTTCAGATCTTTTTCAATGTCAATCTGTTCTCCGACCTCCGGGTTAAGCTCATCCCCGCCAGCATCTCTGAGATTCTCCGGCAGGATCATGTATTCACTGATATTGGCTGATAAATCATACATGCCAAGATCTGTTCCGTCCTTCGTAACCTTTACTTTAAATGAAATAGGACCCGTTATATTATGAGATTTTATGACAATGTTATTACCATCCAATGATATATCCGCTTTCCCAACATAATTCAAGTCGGAATCGTACGGTGGCAAAATCTCCATCTTATATTCAGCCGAGGGATCATCCTGCCATGAACCATTCGCTGTTTTGTGCATCATCCAGGTGTTGATCGTTATCTGACTGTTTGGCAGCATCGGATCACTTTGTGCTCTGTCCACATAATCATAGTGAAACTGATACTCTTCTGCAATTGTACCTGCCGCTTCCGAAGCTCCCGAACCATCACTGAAACTCTCACCTTCTTCGTCCGAAAAAATCTCTGAAACAGTGTCATCTTCTTCCGGTTCTTCTGCTTCCACCACTTCCCCGGCTTCTTTTCCGGTCAGGTCTTCTTCCTGAATATCTTCTGCTTCATCCGGAAGTTCTGCCGTTTCATTTCCGCTGTTTTCCTCACCTTCTGTCATATCTGCTTCTGTTGTCTCTGCCATCTCTGTCTCTTCATTGTTCTCACTCTGACTCTCTACCAGTCCGGCATCCTCTGTGAGTTCTTCTGCTGTCACCGGCATTACTACGCCTGTACTCTGCGAAAACGTAAGTGCCATTGCCAGAAGCACCGCTATTTTCTTTTGTTTCATAAGATTCCCCCATTTCTTAAAATGCTATAATTATAAACAAAACGCCTCAGTCAATTGCTGCATCGAAGTAGATGTGTAAATGTTTTGAGGCGTTATGTCTATAATTAATCATTATTTAATTTTTCTGAAAATTCATGTAGAATTATTGTAACTTATAAAATGATCCGTGTAAAGGTTATTTTCTTCCATCTATTTTTCAATAACTTCCCCTGCCATGTCAACCAGCTCATCAGCAGACAACTTACCATCTAACTGCAGAAGCTGATACTGTATGCCATCTTTTTTCCAGGTGACACTCTGAACCTTCAGCACTTCCACTTTGGAAGAACCACAGCTGAACACAAGTTTTCCGCTGGCTTCTGCCGCCTTATCCTCTTCTGTCAGTTCATAATCTGCAGGTACAGTTTTGTTTATATAATGTGTATAGTATATTTTTGTACCATTTACATCTGCAATATTTTCACCGAACGGAGCAACTTCCGAATTAAATTTTTCCTGTGAAAAAATAACCTCGTCATTATCTTTCTGATAAGTAAAAGAAACGGATCTGAATTTTTCCACCACATTATTGTTATCATCCTGCAGTCTGTTTTTCACGATATTTCCATCTTTGAAGCGATATCCATTTTGAAATGTGTCTATCAGTACAGGCTCATAACCGATATCTTTTCTGACCTGCGCTTCCGTTGGAAGTGTTCTGTAATCCGGTCTGGATAAAGATGAACCTATCCAGCTTGAAATCGTTCCTGTTGCCGCAAAAGCAGTTACTCCGATCGTCAGCGTCGCAGCTATTAATAAAGGTATCAGTTTCTTTTTAGATCTCATAGTCATCTGCTTCCTTTCACTATCTGCGAAGTCAAGCTTTGCATGCACGCTTCGCCTGATATTTTCTGTGTCAATGTCAAGCGCACTGCCGGAAATATCTGTCTGTTCATTTATCTTTAAGTCTCTGAGCAAATCCTGTTTCCTCATAATCTTTCCTCCGCTTCTGATAAAATTTTTCTGAGTTTTCTTTTACCTCTCGAAAGCCTGGTCTTGACTGTAGAAATATTAAGTCCCATTGCATTTGAGATGTCTCTGATCTTTTCATCAAATTTATACCGTCTTACAAAAATTTCATTATCCGGCTCGCCTAAGCTCATAACGGCATTCCACACCAGATCTGTTTTTGATGTCTCTTCTGCCAGATTCCTTTCATCCGGTATTTCAACATCCTCAATGGATGTGTGATCCTTTTTTCTGTTCAGCCGTTTCAGCCCAAAATTACGCGCCACTGCTGCAATATATGACCGCAATGTACCTTTTTTCAGATCTATGTATTCCGCATTTCTCCAGAGTGTAACAAATACATCTGATATGATTTCCTCAACATCCTCTTTTGGAAGTCCGCTCCCGGCCATATTGTACAAAACAGTACTCAGATAAGGAGTATAAATCTCGATCGCTTCATCTATAGAATTCTCTTCTCTGTTTCTAAGGCGCTGCAAAAGTACCTCTTCATCTGCCATTTTCAACCTGCTTTCTTTTCTGATATCCGGCGAAAATAATCATTTATTTCGCCATTTGTGTTCAATTAAAAGCTTTTAATCTTTACACTCTTATATATCCTGCAAAAACATAAAAAGTTTCACTTCACCATTTATTTTCAAAAAAAGTATAACAAAAAGAGGTCATCATTTCGACAACCTCTATTTCTATACCAATTCAAAAAATCAATGTATCAAAAGGCAGAAGCTCATAGCATCAATTGCTGCGTCATGAACAGAAATTTCATCTCCGGGCATCCCTGATCTTCTTCACACTGTCCTCTCTTACCTGTTCACGCAGCTCTGTCAGATATTCTGAGAATTTTACCTGCTCATTTCCATAAGTCATCTGCAGATCATACTCCAGCGGAATCCAGGTTTTAATATCGGATTCATTGTGCTGGATCAGGGCTTCCAGCTTGTCCAGAGCTTTATAGATCCTGGCCTCCAGAGTCTGCTGCTCTTCCATTTCCTCATAAAGCTCCGCCATCTCTTTGCAAAACGGTTCCGGCAAAGATTCTACCCATTCTCCCAGCACATCCGCCTCTTTCTCAGAATCTGCCTTTGTCTTTTCGAACGTCGGGATATCCCCGGTAAAAGCTTCTCCCAGATCATGAATCAGGCACATTTTCATAAGCTTCAGAAGATCCGCCTCCGGAAATTCATCACTGACCAGATACGCCATCAGCGTGATCCGCCAGGAATGCTCCGCAACACTCTCACGCCTGCCGCCGGATGTATAGCAGTGGCGGACGGCATCTTTTAAGCGTTCTGCGAGGGAAAGAACTTCTATTAGTTTTTCCGGCTTCATCTTCGCATATCCTCCCTTTGTTTTATATTAACGGTTCCCATTATACCATATCTTATCAGCATTAAAAAACCCCGGAACAGCACTCTGCTGTACTCCGGGGTTTTTACTTCACATTTCTGCGATTTTAATTTTATAATTTGTTTACTTTACAGTAACTTTGCATTTGGCAGTAAATTTTCCGGCTTTTACGGTGATCACTGCTGTTCCTTTTTTCTTTGCGGTAATCTTTCCCTTTGAGTCTACTGTTGCAACATTCTTATTGCTGGTTGTATAAGTAATTTTTGCAATTGCTCCTGAAGGATAAAGCTGTGGTTTTAATGTATAAGTTTTACCATTTGCGATTGTTTTACTGCCCGGAACATTTCTGATTGCTTTTAATGCCGGTGCTTTCTTTACAGTTACTTTTACAGTTGCTTTCTGTTTTCCGGACTGTACTGTAATTGTTGCACTTCCTGCTTTCACAGCTGTAACAACACCCTGGCTGCTTACTGTGGCAATTTTTGTATTACTGCTCTTATAAGTTACCTTCTCCTGAGAATTGGATGGTGTTACAGCCGGTTTTAATGTATATTTCTTTCCGGCTGTAATGCTCAGTGTCTTCGGCACATTTGTAAGCTTGGTTGTTCTGATAAGTTTTACAGTAACTGCTACTTTTGCCGTCTTTCCACTTGCCAGTGTCACTGTAATCGTTGCCTTACCTTCTTTTGCTGTTGCTGTAATCTTTCCGTTTTTGTCTACGGTTGCAATGCTCTTGTTGGAGGATGTCCATTTCTTAACTGAGTCTCCTCTTGCAAGTCCGCTTGCTTTTACTGTTACAGACTGTTTTGTTTTCAGAGTAAGTGTGGTCTTGGTAAGCTTGACTGTTGGTGTCAGTTTTGTACCAAATTCTCTGGTTATTTTTCTGCCACACAGATTGCAGGTACTCTGCCGTTTCTCAGGGGCAAATACAGTTGCTGAGCTTACTTTGGTCCACTTGGTGTAAACATGCTTGGTCTCTTTTACAGTTACTGCAATCTGCGCTTTCTTTCCACTTGCCAGTGTTACTGTAATTGTTGCTTTGCCTTCTTTTGTTGTTGCCGTGATCTTTCCGTTTTTATCTACGGTTGCAATACTCTTGTCAGAGGATGTCCAGCCCTTAACTGAATCACCCTTTGCAAGTCCGCTTACTTTTACTGTTTCAGACTGTTTTAATGTCAGTGCAACTGTTGTCTTTGAAAGCTTAACAGTTGGATCCAGTTTCTTTCCGACATCCTTTGTTGTTTTCTCTCCGCAGAAATCACAGGTGCTTTCCTGTTTCTCAGGAGCGAATACCGTTGCGTCGCTTACTTTTTTCCATGTAGTGTAGCTGTGCTCATGTGCTTTTGCAACTATCTGGGCATCTACAGGAATATAGTACTCATAAGGTGTTTTTGTGATAACAGCTGTATAAGTTCCTTCTGCCGGTACATTAAGTGTTACATTTCCGTTCTCATCAGTTGTTCCTGTTGCTGCTGCCTTTCCTTCGCTGTCACGTAATTCTACTGTGATGTCTTTCTGTGCAACTGACTCATCACCCCATGCTGCTGTAAATCCTTTTACATTCAGGGTAAAATCTTTCTTAGCCATGATATCGGAAGCAATACCGTCAAAATACAGATATTTGTCACTCCATCCTGTTGTATCATGATATAAAACTACATTTAAGATGTCTCCACTCTGCAGAACTGCCTCATTGCATGTGCTTCCATATCCGGTATCTGCAGAAATCGGCATTTTGTTGTTTACAAAGAAGCCTACACTGGCGGTAGTAACACCGAATACTTTATTGATCCAGCCCTGCTCACTGACTACCAGGTAATCTTCCGGTGCTGCCTTAAATGCATCTCCGTACATTGCTGCATGAAGGTCTGCAAGTGCATCAAGAACAGTTACCTCTGCCTGTACGGATTCCGGTTTTGTATATCCGTAAAGCGCTGCATCTGTAGCCTTTACTGTAAGAGCCTGTGTTTTTCCGGATGTATTTGCTTCAGTTGCAGCGATAACTGTTACATCAGCGCTCTGCGGAATTCTGGAATCCTGACAATCTTTCATAGCCTTGGTAAGAGCTGTGATTGCTTCTGTCTGCTGTGCTTCCGTTGCCTCTGCGTTATCGGAAACTGCCTGTGCAGCTTTGATTGCTTCTGCCAGAACATTCTTTGTTCCTTCCGGATACTGTCCTGCTTCTGTTCCCTCTGTGATGCTCTCAAGAAGTGTATTTGCTTCCTGGATCTTGGCTTTCAGAGCTTCACTTTCTGCTTTTGTTCCTTTTACGGTTACTGTGACAGATGCTTCCTGTTTGTAAAGTTTCTGAAGTTTTGCGTTATCCGGATGATCTTTTGCAAACTGGCCGTATTTCTCACTGGAAAGAAGAGAACTGATGGTAATCTGTGTATTGCTCTCCGGTCTGTTCACAACAAGGTTTTCATGCTGGATCACTGCGTTATTGGAAGATTTAAAGTGATTATATCCCTGTCCTTCCATGATCCACGGATCATCAAAATAATCATCTGTGATGATACCTGCGCCTGTTTTGTCATCTGCGGTATATACCCATACAGCTTTTCCTTCGTTATCCAGATACATTTCCTGGAATGCGTGAAGGTTTGTGGTAATGCTGTCCGCGTCAGCGTTGTCCCCTTTGATACCATCGAAATAATGGGCTTTTGCGTAATCCATCATAGCAATTTCTGCGTCCAGTTTTTCGTTGATATCTTTTACGGAAACTGTGATCGGGATCTCTTTTGTGGCAGTTACGCCTTCTCTTGTGAAGGTAACGATAAGATTTGCTGTTGTATCTTTATCATATGCAAACAGATCCACCGCTGCTCTGTATCCATTGATCTTCATCAGGTTAGCATCACTGGAAGTTACCGTGATCTCTTTATTGTTAAATACATACTCACCGTTTTCATCTTTGATCCTTGTGTAACGAGGAAGCTGAATGTCACCGGTGCAGTTCGCTGTATCAAGCTGTGTCTGCGTTGTAAAATCTTTCAGCTGATCTGCTGTATAATATTTATCCAGGATCGCTTTTAATTCTTCCTCAGTCGGTGCCTGGCTTCCGCTTCCCTTTACAGTTACTTCGAAAGTTTTTGTAATGGTTCCGAAACTGTCAGCTTTTTCAATATACTCATTAAGGAGTGTATCGTTTGCCTTAAAGGTAGCTGTCAGAGTAACCTCTGTGTCCTCTGTTTTCGGGTTGATCTTTCCGGTTCTCGGATAGATTGGGGAATCGATGGACGGATTCTGGATGGAGATCACTTCCGGATCGGAAGATTCCCATGTTACGGTAGACCATATATTACGCATGCTGGTACCCATGCAGCCCGGAAGTGTCAGATCAGAAGTTACTTCCTCCTGTGACGCATTATTTCCTTTAATGCTGTCCCAGGTAAGCTGGTCAGCCTCTGCCTGCATTTTGCCTCTGAAATATTCCTGATCCCAGCTGACAGTTACTCTGCGGCTCTCAGATACTGCAGACGCGTTGTTGCAGGTAAACTTAAAGGTGCAGTCCAGGCTCTTGGAATACACACCCATGCTGTTCAGATCACTCTTTACATAATGAATGGTTCCGTCAGTGCCGATATAATCCGTATCCTCAGATGTTGCAAGAGAAACCTTTACATTGGATACATCTACATCCAGATTGTACTTTTTGACTTTTGCCAGTACCATGTCCGCAATGTTAGAATCGGTTCCGTAAACAGGACGTAAGGTTCCGAATTCTGCGTCAAAGGCTTTCTTTACTGCGTCTACCGCTGCCTGATCTGCAGGATCGATATTGGACTGAAGGGTGACAGGGAAGGTATAATCGCCTGCCTCATCCGGTACGGTGAAGCTTCCGGATGCTTCTTTATATCCGTCTTTTGTGATGGTATATTTGTACTCTTTGCCTGCCTGGAGCTTGTAGCTTCCGTCTTCCTGCGGTCTGAGAGTTGTATACCAGCCTTCTTTTACTGTGATATCCGCGTCTGTGATGGTTGCTCCGTCATTTCCTGTCACTGCGAAGGTTGTATTTCTGTATACGATCGGAGAAAGCTTTACTTCTATATCTCCGCTTGCAGATGGAAGGATCGTCTGTGTATATTTATCGTATCCGTCTGCGGTTACTGTCAGTGTATACTCGGAACCTTCTACCAGTGTATAGCTTCCATCGTCTGCCGGAGTAAGGGAACTCCAGTCTTTCTGAATATCTACGGTTGCGCCTTCAATGGCTTCCCCTGTTTTTGCGTTTACCGGTTTGATATTTACGGTATAGTTCTTCTTTTCCGGAGCCAGAACGATGGTGAAGTCCTGTGTTGCAAGCGCTGTTGCAGTTCCGTCGTTGATCGCTGTTGTGTCTGTATCAAGGGCGAAAAGTTTCAGGGTTGCTGTGAAGGTGTATGGACCCTGCTCTGCGGTAGGTCTTGTGATACTTCTGCTACCGTTTGTCGCCGGAGCTTTATAGCCAACATACGGATTATCCTTATCAATGTACCATCCTGTTTTATAAACAGTATTCACATATTTTAATCTCATACTTCTGATAGCATATCCGCTGGTCGGGATCGTAAGGGCAACATTGTAAGTAAGACCATCCTCACTTTTTGTAACGCCTGTACCGCCACTGGTTATGATCTTATTGCTTCCGTCAATAAAGTTTTCTTTCAGATAAGCCTGGGCTTTTGCCTGCTCGTCCTCTGTGCTTCCTTCGCTGCTCTCCTCAGCCTGTACAGCCGGAACATCCTCAACTACTCCGTTTTCGTCTGCACTACTCTGTTCTGCAACGGCTTCTCCGTCCGAAAAATCATCTCCTGTGACCTCCTCCGTCACTGCTTCCCCAGCATCAGAGAAGTCTTCAGCAGTCACTTCTTCCGGAAGTTCCCCGGCAAAGGTAGTAGCCGGTGCACCTACGGTAGTAAGTGTCACAACAGCTGCCATTGCAACTGCCTGCATTTTTTTCTGCAGTTCTTTTCTAAGCATCTTTTTACCTCTCTTTCTTTTTCTCGGTACAGATTTCTGTGCCATTTATTTACATCTTGTGAAAACTGTCAGTAAATCCGGTCTTCACAATAATGCTCACACTTTTTATTTCTTTCTCTTATAACGGATCTCACCCACGATCTGTAAGCCCATAGGCAAAAGCAGCAACACTGCGTAAGCCGCATAAAATACAAAAGACATGGGCGTAACCGGATTCATAATGATCTCCGGATTATAGTAAATTTCCGTCTGATCCAGAAGAATAGCTGATGCCACAAAAGTCAGACATAGGAAAATCATCACAACAAAACTTCTGTCTCTGTTATCAAAACGATATATGGAAAAAGCAGTTCTTCCTTTCAGTGAATACCCCCGGCTTTTCATGGAAACACTGCTGTCTACAAAATCTTCCAGGGTCCAGGTAATCACAATTGAAATCAGACCGAGACCATGCAAAAACCGCTGAATGATATTTCCCTGTCGCACACCTTTTCCGATTCCTTCTCGAGATATTTCGATCTTCCGTCCTCTCTCCTTGATTCTCGGCACACTACGCAGAAGAATCGAAAGAAACAATGACAACCTTGGTGATATTCTTCCAAACAGGTACACCACTTTATCCGATGAAACCACCGCAAATACGCAGGAGAAAAACATGATCACCGCTGCCACTGTGGTTCCCCTGACAATTCCGTATACGACCGATTCCAGTGTGATCTGATTTCCGATAAAATTCTGACGGAGATTTGTCACACCAAAATGATTGTAATAGGAGTACCAGGCCGTATACAGAAAAATCAGCGGAATCAGACACAAATTGAAGATCACCGCTCTTTTCCCGTTAAGCTTCACGGAATATACAAATGCACAGACATAAGATATTCCCAGGAATACCGGATGATGAAACCATATGGTACATACGATCGCTGCCGCAAAATAGATCAGGTTTATCACCGGATGATAACTGTCAAATCTCATCTTCCTCACCCATCATTCCGTATTTGATCCGGATTCTCTCAAGTTTTTCCATCATAGGTTTACAAAGGATCAGAAGTGTCAGCGCCGTGGCAATTCCATGAACAATATTCACCGGAAGCCCCGACATATAGATTGCAGCCACCGAAGCCCTGGTAAAGTTTGTCACCATGGTAAAAACAGAACAGGTGTCAAGAAGCGGTCCCACAATGCACAGAATGATCAGAAAGCCGATCACAGCAGTGCGGATTCTCTTTTTCTCTGACATGATCCCTTTTCTCGCCAGAAGTCCTGCAAGCAGTCCGCCAATTCCATAGGCGAACATCTGCCACGGTGTCCAGGGACCCTGTCCGAAGATAAAATTACTCACAAAAGCAGCAAGCGCTCCTGTAAGAAATCCCGCTTCCGCGCCAAATGCCATTCCTGTGATCATAATGATTCCAAGCATCGGCTTAAAATGCGGAAGCATGATAAATGCAGCTCTGGAAGCCACCGCGATCGCACACATTACTGCGATCGTTACCAGCTCTCTTGCCTGTGGTTTTCTTTTTTCGTAACTGAGCAGAAACGGAATGATAGAATAAACGATCAGTATCAGGCTGCACAGATAATATTTTCGATCTCCGAAACGCCAGGACACCATCAGGGTCACAGGCATCAGAATCAGGATCAGCACATAGCTTAAAATTCTTTTTAAAGTCCAGTATTTTACAGATTCTGTCTGCATAATTCGATCACATCCTCATTTGTAATAGCGTTTTCAAATATATGGCGGCTCATTCTGTTTGCTGCCGTTGTATAGAAACTGTTCTGCGAAAAGAAACGGTTTGGTGTATTTGTCGTGATGATGCTGCCATCAAAAAACATGCTTACCAGATCTGCGTATTTTGCACAGAATTCCACATCATGAGAAACCATGATAATCGTTACTCCCTGTTTTTTGAGATCCTTCAGGATCTCTGCAAATTCCAGTTTGAAGAAATTATCAATTCCTTTGGTTGGCTCATCCAACAGAAGGATTTTAGGTTCTGTAAGAAGCACTTTTGCCAGTGCTGCTCTCTGCTGTTCTCCTCCGGAGAGGTCATAAGGATGATGTTCCAGAAGATGTGCAATGTGACAGGTTTCTGCCACTTTTTCGATTCTGCTCTTTTTCTCTTCATCCTTTCCGTGAACCATTTCTTCCAGATCCTCACGCACTGTCTTCTTCACAAAAAGGCTCTGCGGATCCTGGGGAAGCATTGCCAGCAGATGGTCAAAAAGTTCTCCTGACTTATATTTCTTCACAGGTTTTCCCTGGATAAAAACTTTTCCGCGATAAGGCCTGCAGATATTGCTGATCGCTTTCAGCGTCGTCGACTTTCCTGCTCCGTTTCCGCCAACAATGGCAAATAATGAATTCTGCGGTACCTGGAAGGTAATTCCTTTCAATACATCCGGGGTATCTTTTTCATAGCGGAACCAGACCTCTTTTACCAGAACTGCCGGATCTTTTACTTCATCCGGATCTGTAGTGATCTTATCCTCGACCCTGGTGATATCCGGAGTTTTGTCTTCAAACATGTGACTTAACCAGTCACCGCCTTCGCGGACTGTAAGTGGACACTTTACAGTTTCTTTCTCCGGATCGGCTTTCTTCTCTTCCTGGAATTTTTTTACCCCGTAATAGATCTGCACCGGCGTGGGCATAGCCGCAAACATATCATTGTTTCCGTTCTTCAGGAAATCGCCGATCTTCCTCGGTTCGTCGTCTGCGATGATCTTTCCGTCTTCCACCACCACAACTTTATCGGATGCATAAAAAATGTCTTCCAGTCTGTGCTCTGTAATGATGATCGTTGTCCGCAGCTCCCGGTTGATCTTTCGTACTGTATTCAGAAAATCCGTAGCAGCAATAGGATCCAGCTGGCTGGTAGGCTCATCCAGAATCAGTACGCTTGGCTGCATCGCCATGATCGATGCCAGATTCAGAAGCTGCTTCTGACCTCCGGAAAGCTCGGTCACATTTTTGTGGAACCAGCTCTGAATGCCAAAATAACTCGCCATTTCCGCCACCCTGAGACGAATCGTTTTCTGATCCATGCCAAGACTCTCCAGTCCAAATGCCAGTTCATGCCACACCTTATCTGTGACAATCTGGTTATCCGGGTTCTGCATAACATACCCGATCCTGGATGACTGGGTACGAAGATCCGCGTCTTTCAGAGGTTTTCCCTCAAAAAATATCTCACCCTCTGTTTTTCCGTGAGGGGCAAGTACGCTTTTCAGGTGTCTTAAGAGTGTCGTCTTGCCACTGCCGCTTTTTCCGCAGACTGTGACATACTGACCTCTCTCAATCTTTAAATTGATATGTGAAAGAGCCGGTTTCTTTTTTTCTGTAGGATAATAGAAACTCAGATCTTTGATCTCAAAATGTGCCATATGATTTCCTCCGTAATATTAACTGCTGTAGGAAGAGCCAGAAACGCTCCATAGGCAACTGCTCCTACAACTGTATATGGGCTCATTGCCACCAGAATTTCCGGTGTGTACTGTGCACTGCTGCCGCCCATGATACAGCAGAAGATCACGATGGCAAGAAAACCAGCCATGATCGCCAACAGAATCTTATCTCTTTTTTCAAAACGGTACAGAGAAAACGTCGTTCTTTTTCCTGTTCCGAAACCACGGCTCCGCATACTGTCTGCCATGATGATGCCACCCTCCAGTGCCCATGAAGTCATCGCTGATACGATGGTCAGACCATGCTCCGCTTTCTCTTTTGCATTTCCATTATCTGCGGACATTCCGATGCTCTTCCTTGCATTGCCGATCTGCGCGATCTTTTTTTCATAGTTGGGAAGAAGACGCAGGATCATCGTCAGCACCAGCGAAACCGACGGCGCTGCTTTTCCAAACAGATACAGAAACTTGTCACTTGTCATTACAAAGCTGTAGGAGGCAAACCATAAGAGAATAGTCACCACCATAGCAGCAAGACAGGTTCCGTATGCAAGAGCTTCCAGTGTATAGGGTCGCCCGTTCCACCAGGTAAACAGAATTCTGTCTCCGTAAGTGTTAAATAAAGGATTTATAAATGACAGCATAAGAAAAAGCGGGATCATTCCCAGCAGAAAGCTCTTTGCCTTCCTGCCTTTTACAGTGATATAAAAGGACGCGGCCGTAACGGCCGATACTGCCAGAAATACCGGATGAATCAACATCATTCCCAGAATAAATGCCCCGATATAAAAGGTAAAATTAATCACCGGATGAAAGGTGGAAAAGGTATCTCTTTTTTCATTCATTTTTATTTTTCACTCTTATCCTTCTTTTTTCCGGAAGCAGCTTTTGCCTTACGGCTGTCAGCAAGCTGCACACCTCCCAGGATCACTACCAGAAGTAACGCTGCTCCGCCACCCACGATCCATGGCCACACAGGTTTTTTCTTCTCCTGATCAGAAAGTATCTCATTCGAATCTCCCATAAAACCTACGATTCCGTAAGCGGAAAATTCTGCCGCATCAAATGTAATATAGCTGTCTGATACTTTTCCTTTCAGGAATTCTACTTTTCCTTTGTCTGTGATATGTACAATCATACAGCTCTTGTAATCTCCCAGATCTGCCATGGGAAGCTGCACATTCAGAATATCCTTCGGTTTCCAGCTGTCGCCGGTAAGAGTATCTACGAACTGAATCTCGTTAAGAGAAAGCACTTCTGACTCCTCGCCCAGAACCTTCTGAATTGTTTTTATTTCATTTTCATCAGCAATCTTTGGGTTTACTACCATCTGAACATACCATGGAAGTGCATCTTCCTTATTATCAGCCAGATTGGTTCCTGTTGCCTGATCAAAATGATACTTTTCTCCAAGAGAAGTCAGAAGTTTCCGGAAAGCTTTATACGTCTGATCTTTCTGAACTGCTTTTTTCTCTCCTGCCGAAAGTTTTTCGTAGTTTTTCCATGTTTTTCCAAGCTCTTTAATCTGTTTCTCTGTATAATCATCGACCTTCGACGGATATGGATTTTTTCTCTTTTTATCAAAAAAAGCTTTCATTTCGCTGACAACTTTTTCTGAAGCAGTTGTCTTGGTTGCTTTCACTTCCGATGTTGAAGTTTTGGAAGCAGTTTTTTTGTTTTTTGTATTTTCTTTTTCTCTACTGCTTTTGCTTTTTCCATCTGCTGTTTTCGTATTTCCGGCAGCTGAAGAAGATTTTTTGCTGCTTATTTTGCCTCCTGAAGATACTGACTTCGTTGATCCGCCTGCCGATTTTGTTCTGGACGGATTCGCTCCGGAAGTCGGAGACGGTGTTGGCGTCTTTGTTGGTTTTGATGCCTGTCCCGGAGTTGGTGCCGGTGTCTTCGCCGGTTTTTGTGACTGACCCGGAGTTGGTTCCGGTGTCTTTTCTGATTTCGGCGGCTGCGTTGGCGTTGGTGTCACCATATTTACAGACTGTCCCGGTTTTCCTGACGGTTTTGACGGTTTTTCCGTCGGATCTGCCGTTGGTTTTGAATCTGGCGTCGGTGTCTTTTCCGGTTTTGACGGTTTGCCTGGCGTTGAAGTCGGTTCTGACTCTTTTTTCAGTTTCTGTAATTCTTTTTCCGCAGCAACCAGTACTGAATAATTGCTCACCTTTTTTTTCTTGTCCTCAGGCAGTGAGTTATAAGCGATTTTGGCATCTGTGATCTTTTCCTCACTTTTAAGTGTTACCTTTCCAATTCCGGCAATCAGCTTTTCTACATTTTTTATTTCTACTTCCTGAGCTGCCTTATAAGCTTTCAGAAGTTTTTCCTGATCTTCTTTCGTAATAACTGATTTCTGTGCTGAATTCAGTCCGTTATAGGCAGCATAAGCAGTAATCACCTGCTGAAAATTATTCATTGTAATCTCTTCCGGTAAAGCTTCAATCAGCTTAATCACCTCAGAAGCTTTTTCCCTGTCTGACTTTATCGCTATATCAGTCATATCATAAAGTGAGTTCTGTCCGTTCTTCATACGGCTGTATGCAGTCATTGCATAATACGCCTGCTCTGTAGCCATCTGATCGTATCCACTGCTCATTACATGCCGGAATCCGCCCTCACCGGTATAATAGCTTAAAAGTCCCTGTAAAAGAGAATTGCCGTTTTTAATAAAACGCGAATCTTTATCACAGTCAATTCCCATTGCAGACAAGCCTGCCACAACCTGAGAACAGCTCTCTGATGTGCTGTGTCCCATGGTTCCAAAAGTTCCGTCTGAAAGCTGCATGGAAGAAAGCTTCGAAACAGCTCTGTCCACAGCTGCCTTTACAGATGAATTGCTGTTATAATATGGAGCCAGTGCCTGCAGTGCCATTCCTGTCATGTCGCTGTCTGCTCCGCCGAAAATACTCCATCCTCCGCCGGATACTTCATTTTTCAAAATGTCATCAATCAGTTTTTCCCTTGTGGTCTGATTCTTTCCTTCCTCAGCTTCCGGAATCTCATAATCATGACTGTCAAAAGCAATTAAAGCCCATATAGTTCCATTTACTCCCTGCCATATTGTCTGATCAAAATCCGATAATGGCTGCAGAAGATTATAACCGCCTACATCAGTAACATCTTCTCCGATAGCAGTCAGGCCGAGAATCGTTCTGGAATATTCACTGTATTTTTTTGCATGAAGTATACCCTGTTTTTCTTTAACTGTGTTTACCACATTTGAAAGATAACGATTGTAAACGGATGAATCTACAGGCTGCCCGCTTCTTTTAAGCCCTATGATCATCCATTCACCGTAAATACTTGCATTTTCCGGAGCACTTTTTTCCGCCATGGAAGCCAGATATTCACCAGTTGCTTTATACGTAGCTGCAAAATTTACTTTTTGTGAAGAAGCCACTTCAGCTTCTCCGGCAGAAAAATCCTCCTCGGAATCCATCGCATATGTTTCTGTCTGTTCTTCCTGCGAATCATTTTTCTTAGTGAGCGTTATCGCATAAATTTCACCATAACCTTCCTGATCCTTCGCCGTGAAAATATAAGTCTCCTGGTTTTCTTTCAGATGACAGAGATAGGAATTTCCATCGATCTGAGTCCACTCCTCATCTCTTTCGCCTCTTTCATAATAAGTCATCTGATCGCCATCCGGATCCCGGAAGATTTCATCAAGTAATACATTCCAGTATCCTTCTGTTTCATATGTTTCATTTTCCGGAATGTTTTCCTGGCGTACCGGGAGATGATTAACATAATCCAGTGACTCTGCTGTTTCTTCGTTTTCATCATCTGCACTGTTATTTTCCGCATTATCCTCATCAATATTTACGTCATTGCCTGCGCTGTCACTTTCAGGTGCAGCCAGTTCCTCTGTTGCATCAGCGTCCGTATCTTCATTGGCGGCATCTTCCGTATAATCTTCAACTGTACTGGGATTTTCAGCTTCTGATGTCTCTTTATTTTCTGCAGCACTTTCACTTTCGTCCGGACTTTCCAGCTGTTCTTCCTGCCCGTCCGCAGAGTCGGTACTATCATTATCACCCGGTTCTTCCTCCAGCACCTGTATGCAGACTGTCCTGCTTTCTATATACGCATTCTCATCTGTTTCATCTGCATTCCAGACTCTGACCTTATAATAAAAGGTTCCTGCTATATCTGTAGGAGGTGCATATTCCGCTTCTGTTTCGTATTCTTCTGTTTTCTCTGACTGGTTTTCCTGATCCTCCTGCTTCTCTTCCTGATCGGTTTTCTCTGTGTCTGATTTTTTTATTTCCTGAAAGTTCTCATTATCTTCACTTTTCAGCCACAGGTATTTCAGATATTCTTCATTTTCTGTCCTGATCTTTAAAGGTTCTGCCTCTTCATTAAGATAATAAGTAACTGTTTCTTCCGGAAGGTCTTCTGAAATCACAGGTATCTCATTCTCTTCCGGTTCCAGTCCGGAAGCAAAATCTTCAATCTCTTCCGTATTCTCACTGGATGCCATAACCGGCATAACTGTCACAGACTGTCCAAAAAGGGTAGCCGTCAACATCAGTGCCAGAAATCTTTTTCTCTGCATATCTTTTACTCCCTTTGCTGTCATTCACCGTTATAGTCTGCGCCAACATCAGCACCAAGACCGTTACAGGTGAAGCACCATACAATATCATCTCCGTCTTCCAGTGTATATTTGGAGCATCCGTAATTAGGGAACCATCCATTTACTTTAAACATCCAGCCTGACTGTGCACCACAGTCAAATTCATAAAGATTATTAATTCCCTGAATATAATAACTGTCATACATTGGTGTCCAGGAATATTCCAGCTGGATTCCTGCATAATCGCAGACTCTCTGAAGTACATCAAAAACAGTTTCTCCTTCTGAGAACTCTACTGTGCTGGTATCCAGGATAATTCCGTTTGACGGTACGTATGCCTCTTTTCCGGAAGTAAGATCATCCATATTATCAAGAATGGTATCGCAGCGAATCGTGATCGTACACTGCCGGATATCTGAAGAGTCGGTATCTGTATCATTATTGTAATCATCATCTGCTGTGTTATCCGTATTTACATCATCATTTGTATTGGCATCTGCATCCGCATTGGTGTCTGAGCCTGCATCTGCACTTTCGTCCGTATCCGCAGCAGATATATCTTCTCCATTTTCTGTCGAACTGTCTGTAGTGTTCTCAGATGCATCTGGTGTGTATTCCTCTACGGAGCTTTCCCCTACACTTTCATTGGCTGTGCCTGCATCTGTGCTCTGATTACCAGATTTATCACTATTTTTATTACTGTTATTTTTATTACTGCTTGCTTTATTTTCCGATTTTCCAGAAGTTTTGGGGATCTTGTTTGCAGAGGACAGACTTTTTTCCAGAGCTGCTTTTTTCTCTGCGGCTCTGTCATCCAGTACTTTCTGAAGTTCATCTGCTGTGAAACACAGTTCCTCTTTGTCCTGGCATCCCATCAGCTGCTGAATCATGTATTCGTTTAATGATCCTGCCGAAATTTTACTGGTTTCGACTTTCCAGTTTCCATCTTCGTCTTTGGTTATCTGGGCACTTTCACCGGCCTTTACAGTAGCAGTACTTCCATCTGCCTCATCCAGTTCCAGCTCATCTTTAAAAACATAAATAGCGCCGCTGCCAGACTGTGCACTGACAGAAAAAACGCCCTTTTCAAAAGTAATCTTATTTTCATCAAAGGTAAGTTCTGTCTTTCCGACAGAATCTGTAAAATCCGAAAAAATCTCTCCCTGTTCAACTGAAAATCTGAGATTATTTTTTTCTACGGATTCTGCAGTAAGCTTTGTATTGGCATTCAGCGAAAGAATATTTTTTTCACCGGCTGAAAGCTCTGCCGTGGTTCCGTTTTTGGTTTCAATCGTATCTCCGTCTCTCAGCGAAACATTTTTTTCAAGTCCGTAGCCGACTCCGTTTCTTTCGATATTCGCTACACCTTTTACATCTTTTGTCATCAGAACGCTGTCTGTGCCTTTATCAAACCACCCTTTCAGGTTTCCTACTGCCATAACTCCGCATCCGGCAATAACCAGGATCAGCACTACCATAATCACATTAAACAGCGTCTTTTTCTTTTTACTTTCCATTTTTCCTCCTTTTTTCTGCACAAAAGAGCAACAAAAAAGGTAACGGAAAATAATCCCTCTTTAAAGGGAATCCGTTACCTGATAGACGTTCCTATGCGCAAACAAATGCTTCTACCTTACACATAAAGAAAAACGGCCTGCCGACTATACGACATCGCACTTATATGTACAGGAATTACGCCTGTTTGCCTGTATTTCTCCCTGTATGAAATTTATACTAAAAGTATAGTTCATTTCCTGTTATCTGTCAAATAAAAAGCGTCAAAAACAATTGTATATAATTCTTTTCTGTGCTATAATAATCAGACACCCAAATAATAAATTTAGACATTTTCAAGTATTTATTAACGATTATACTATATCGTATGAAAAGGAAATAAGTGTAACTGTATAAGTCAGGAGACTTGCTTGGAAATATTGCCTACCATTACACGTGTGATAAACAAAGAAGTCTTTTTTGGATATCGTATCTGCCTGTGATGCGGTGTCTTTTTTATGTCAAAGGAGTCTTTTTATGTCAGGTACTTATTACAGATCCAACCGCGTTATTTCCAAAACCAATGCCAGGAACTATCTTTCCCAAAATGTAAAGATTCCTGCGCCTGTTGAATATATCGCTTCCGAAGCATTTCAGAAGAAAACCAAGATTTCTTCCGTCTGTTTTCCGGATACACTGAAGAATATCGGAGCCAGAACCTTTCAGGGCTGTTCTCTTCTGACAGAGGTCGATCTTCCCACACAGGTGGAGACTTTAGGTTCCAACGTTTTTTCTCAGTGCAATTCCCTGGAAAAAGTCACTCTTTCCCAATCACTTTCCTCAATCCCAAAAGCTGCCTTTCAGGAAAACCGTAAGCTTGGATGCATAATTTTTCCGGATAATTCCCAGATTTCCCGTATTCGTTCCGAAGCTTTTTCGCAGTGTACCTCTCTGGAATCACTGGATCTTCCTCCCGCGCTTACAGAAATTGAGGCTCGCGCTTTTTACAAATGCAAAAATCTCTCCTCTGTAAATTTCCCGGAGGGACTGAAGCAGATCGGCAAAGAAGCTTTTTACTTCTGTGCAATCGATCATCTGAAGCTTCCTCAGTCTCTGGAAGTACTGGAGGAAAGTGCCTTTTTCAAATGTAAGAATCTTACTCATGTCTGTCTTCCTACAGGTATCCGCTATATCGGCAAATGGGTCTTTCACGGCTGTAACCGTATGAAGTATCTGGAGATTTACCATAATCCGGATTTTATCGGTTCCTGGATCATCAACCGTGCATGCACGATCCGATGCTATAAGGGTTCTAAAGTAGATGACTACTGCAAAGAATTTGATTTTAACGTTGAATATCTTTAAATAAAAAACGGCTCTGCTTCACATCATTATTTTCTGTGAAGCAGAGCCATTTTTTGTTCTTATTTTTCTGTTTATTTAACAGTTACCTTACATGTTACTTTCTTGTTACCACTCTTAACAGTAATTGTTGCTGTTCCTTTTTTCTTTGCTGTGATCTCACCTTTGCTGTTTACAGTAACTACATTTTTATTTGAAGTTGTGTATGTGATCTTCTCAGTGGAAGTAAACGGACTGATTACCGGTTTCAGTGTTGTTTTCTTTCCTTTTGTCAGAGTAAGAGAAGATTTTACACCGGAAATCTTAGTTGTTTTTACAGCTGTTTTCTGTACGGTTACTGTAATATAACCTTTTTTTCCACTCTTTAATGTTACTGTAATTTTGGCTGTTCCGGTTTTCTTTCCGGCTTTGATCTCGCCCTTGCTGTTTACAGTCACAATATTTTTGTTGCTGGATGTCCAGGATTTTACGGAATCACCATTTGCAAGACCTGTTGCTTTTACTCTGGTTGTAAGCTGATTTACCTTAAGTGTGAATTTTGTTACATTCAGTTTCAGAGTCGGAGTAAGTTTTTTACCGTAAGGTCTGGTTGATTTTGTCTTATATCCGCATTTTGAGCATACCTTTGTCTGTACTGCCGGTTTGAATACAGTTGCCTTTGCAGTTGTTTTCCAGGTGTAAGTATGTGCAATTACCGGGATCTTTTCTGTCTTTGTCTTTCCGCAGACGCTGCAGGTATATGTTTTTACACCTGTTGTCTTGCAGGTTGCTGCCTTGGTTACTTTTCCGTTGTTCCATTTATGCTGGGATGTTACCGGGATCTTTTCTGTTTTTGTCTTGCCGCAGACGCTGCAGGTATATGTTTTAATGCCTGTGGTCTTGCAGGTTGCTGCCTTGGTCACTTTTCCGTTATCCCATTTGTGCTGATGCGGAACTACCGGAAGTTCTTCTGTCTTTTCATAGCCACATACTGTACAGGTGTATGTTTTAGCACCTTTCTCTGTATAAGTTGCTTTTTTTGTTACTTTACCTTCATCAAAGGTATGTGCTGCGTATCCGTTCTTTCTTTCGTTGCTTGAAATATTACACCATCCGCCATCAGTGCACTCATGCCAGTGTGCATTTTCATCTGATGTCCAGGCTTCTGACCAGGTGTGAACGCCCTCTTCTCCATACCAGTCTGTATAGTGAAGCACGATCTGGTCGTTATTCTGTACTTTCTGTTCAGCAATTCCAACCTCTGGATAAACGCCGTTTATCGTGTCCATCCAACCGCTGTTTTTACCGTTTGTAAATTCACCAAGTGTAACACCATCTTTTGTGATAGACGCGATGTAGTTTCCGGATGGATTATCGCATGTCATGTTATTCGCAAGCAGTGCTGCGTCAATAACATCTTTTGCTGTAGATCCCTCTACAACGGTATACTCGCTCTGCTCAAGCCAGGTTTCCAGATTTCCTGCATAATATGTATGATACTCATGATCTGCATCGCTGTCATGAACATGATCACCTAAAATTGTAAGGGAAACCTTAATCTTCGGAGCAACCAGTCTGACAAGCTTGTCTGCATCCACACCAAGAGGATCATCTGTACGGTTCTGCTGTGCCTTGGTTGCACCGGAAATACCGCTTGGTCTTCCGTTTTCTGAGCTGTAATAGATTACCCCTTCAACAGGTGCAGGATTTGCGTAACTTGTATCAACAAAATCAACTGCGCCGATACCCTTTACGCCTTTACATGTATACTCATTATTCTCAATAACATTATATTTATCAATACCTTTGATATAACCGATCACGCCGCCGACACGTGTTCCGTCTGTTGCGCTTACGGTTCCCTCAAAGGAATTGTTCTGTACATACTGAGTGCCGTTCTCCCAGCACTGTACCATACCTGTCTCGGAACCAAGGATACCGCCTACATAGTCTTTTCCTGTGATCGTTCCGTTGGAATAGCAGTTCTGAATCGTTACGCCCGGCGTATTCGGTGCGCTCGCTTCACCCCACATGGTTCCGCCGTATCCGCCGCCGGAAATACCACCTGCATAATTACCGCTTGCAGTTACTGTTCCATAGAACTTACAGTCTTTCAGTGTGTAATTTCCCATAGACTGACCTTTGTTTCCGCTGATACCACCTACATATTTTGTTCCGTAAACGTCTGCGTAACTTACACAGTTCTCAATCGTTCCGTTGAAGTCACCGCCAAAAGAGCCGATATTGGACTGCGCTTTATCATATCCAATCACGACGCCTTTCTCTACAGTACTGTTGGTGATCGTGATCTGATTATTTCCGGATGCGTATCCTCCGATAAATCCGGATTTCAGAGTCTGTGTTCCTGCCTTTAAAGTTACGTTGTCGATCTTGATCGGATTGTAGGAACTGTAATCAACCTCATAATTACAGACAACACCGTCGGACGCGATCTGCTCTCCATAGATATTCAGATTTTTCAAAGTAGAATCTGCCACATAGCCGAAAAGACATTTCTCACCTTTCGGTACTGTCAGCAGATGGTTGTCACCATCCAGATTTCCCTGGAATTTAGATGATTTTGTTCCGATCGGAGTCCAACCTTCCGGAAGTGTGATATCCTCTGTAAATTTCAGATACTGATTTACAAAGGTACCTTTTCCATTGTTTACATAATCTGCAACTGCCTGAATGTCAGCTGTGGATGTAACAAGGTACGGATCTGCCTCTGTACCTGTTCCTGCCAGTATCAGATCTTCACTTGTATGTCCATCATCAAATGTTGCTACAGCCTCTCCATCAGAAAATGGATCCTCGTCCTCCTGTGCATAAGCCTCTACGCTCTGATCAGAATCTGCAATATCCTCTGCCTGTGAAAGCTCTTCCGCATCTGTCTGCTCTTCATCGCTTTCTGCAATTTCTGCTACAGCATCTTCAGAATCATCTGCTTCCTGCTGCTCCGAAACGTCCTCCTCTGCTGCTTCTCCTTCTGTTACATCTTCTGCCATGCTGATATTTTCATCTGTGAAATCAGCTGCCCAGGCTGAAGCCGGAGCTGTACCGATCATGGCACCTGCAAGAAGAATACTGAGAAGTTTTTTTCGTTTCATAACCTTTCCTCCTTTTAATTTTTCGGTGACAGCTTTCTTTTTCGCTGTTTTAATTGAAAGATCATGATGCCAAAAAGGCAACAAAAAAGGTAACAGAAAAAGCCCCGCATGGGGTTTCTGTTACCTGATAGACGTTCTTTATGCGTAAACTGACCAGTTTCAGTCACTATCTTTTTTTAAAAGTTCCCGCCCGCCGACTGTACGACAACGCATTTTCCTGTACAGGAATCTCACCTGTTCGCCGGAAGCTTTTCTCATTCAATTATTCACCTGGTTTCATTATACAAATGAAACCAGGTGTTGTCAAACCAATATTTCTTAGTTCTCTTTCACAATGACCTTATCCAGGTGCCAGATATCATCTACATACTCCTGAATTGTTCTGTCGGATGTGAACTTACCGCTGCATGCTGTGTTAAGAAGTGCCATCTTAGCCCAGCGTTTCTCATCTTTGTATGCTTCCTCAACACGTTTCTGTGCTTCTGCATAGGAACGGAAGTCGCCAAGGATGAAGTACTGGTCAGGTCTCGGCATGTTGCGTTTGTCGAGAAGTGAATTGTAGATGTCACGGAACATCTCTGTATCGCTGGAGAAGGTTCCGTTGATCAGCTGCATCAGTACCTGACGGATCTCCGGATCTGTGTTGTAGATGAAGTCCGGATCGTAACCGCCGTTATTCTCATAGTTGATGATCTGGTCGGAGCTCATACCGAAGATAAATGCATTCTCCTCGCCAACCTCCTGTACAATCTCAACGTTAGCACCATCCATGGTTCCAAGTGTCGGAGCACCATTCAGCATGAATTTCATGTTACCTGTACCGGAAGCCTCTTTACTTGCTGTGGAGATCTGCTCGGAAACATCTGCTGCCGCAAAAATGATCTCAGCGTTGGATACACGGTAGTTCTCGATGAATACAACCTTCAGCTTGCCGTTGATGGAAGCATCATTGTTTACAACATCTGCCACACAGTTGATCAGCTTGATGATCTTCTTTGCACGTGCGTAAGCTGCGGAAGCTTTTGCACCAAAGATAAATGTTCTCGGATAGAAATCCATCTCCGGATGTGCCTTGATCTGGTTGTACAGATAGATCACATGCAGGATGTTGAGAAGCTGACGCTTGTACTCATGAAGTCTCTTAACCTGGATATCGAAGATGGAGTGCGGATCAACCTCAACACCATTGTGCTCCAGGATATATTTTGCAAGACGCTCTTTGTTCTTGAACTTAATGGTCATGAACTCCTGAAGTGCTTTCTCATCGTCTGCATAAACCTTCAGTTTGGAAAGCTGGGAAAGATCTGTGATCCAGTCCGGTCCGATCTTATCTGTTACCCAGTCAGCCAGAAGCGGGTTTCCATGAGCAAGGAAACGTCTCTGTGTGATACCGTTTGTCTTGTTGTTAAACTTCTCAGGCATCATCTCATAGAAATCCTTCAGCTCCTGATTCTTGAGGATTTCTGTATGAAGGCGTGCAACACCGTTTACAGAGTAGCCTGCAACGATCGCAAGGTGAGCCATCTTAACCTGTCCGTCATAGATGATCGCCATCTTCTTAACCTTCTCAAAGTTTCCAGGATATTTCTGCTGGATCTCAAGAATGAAACGACGGTTGATCTCCTCGATGATCTGGTATACACGCGGAAGCAGTCTGGAGAACAGCTCGATCGGCCATTTCTCAAGTGCCTCGGACATGATGGTGTGGTTGGTGTAAGCACAGCATTTTGTTGTGATATCCCATGCCTGATCCCAGCCAAGACCTTCCTGATCCATAAGAAGACGCATCAGCTCTGCAACAGCTACAGTCGGATGAGTATCGTTCATCTGGAATACAACCTTCTCATGAAGCTTTGTGATGTCATCGTGTGTTTTCTTATATTTGGCAATCGCTGCCTGAAGGCTGGCAGATACGAAGAAGTACTGCTGTTTCAGACGAAGCTCTTTACCTGCCATATGGTTATCATTCGGGTAAAGTACCTCAACGATAGTACGTGCAAGGTTCTCCTGCTCTACTGCGTTGTGATAATCACCCTTGTCGAAGGAGTCAAGGTTGAAGTCTACGATCGGCTCTGCATCCCAGATACGAAGTGTGTTTACAACATCGTTATTATAACCTGTGATCGGCATATCGTAAGGAACGGCCTTAACTGCCTGATATCCCTCGTGGATAAATTTGTTCTCGTTCTTCACCGGATCCCACTCAACGCGTACATATCCGCCGAAATGAACTTCTTTTGCATACTCCGGACGACGGAGCTCGAAAGGATAGCCGTTCTTCAGCCAGTTATCCGGTGCCTCTACCTGATAACCGTCACGGATCTCCTGCTTAAACATACCATAACGGTAACGGATTCCGCATCCGTATGCACAGTAGTTCAGAGTTGCAAGAGAATCCAGGAAGCATGCTGCCAGTCTTCCAAGTCCACCGTTTCCAAGAGCCGGATCCGGCTCCTGGTCTTCGATGCAGTTAATGTCAAGTCCAAGCTCCTCAAGAGCCTCCTTAACCTCGCCGTATGCACCAAGGTTGATCAGATTGTTTCCAAGGGCACGGCCCATAAGGAACTCCATGGACATATAATATACAATCTTCGGGTCCTGTTTTTCATACGCCTTCTGGCTCTTGAGCCAGTTGTCAATGATCACGTCCTTCACAGTGTAGCTTACAGCCTGAAAAATCTGCTCCTGTGTAGCCTCTTCCAGTGTTTTTCGATAAAGGAATTTTACGTTTTCTTTTACGCTTTTTTTGAATTCCTCTTTCTCAAACTGCTTGTCAATCATTAGTTTTCCTCCTGTACTTTGGATACTCCCAGTGTTACAGCCTCTTTGTTGATGTTCCATTCTTTGGTGTAACCCTCTGCTTCTCCCAGAACAATGTTTTCTGCCAGTACTTCACGTTTGATCTCATCCTGGTTTGCTTTCATGATATCCATGATCTTGTCGTTATCTTTTGCATAGACAATAATCTTGTCCATGACTTCGAAACCAGCCTCTTTACGCATGGTCTGAACCTTGCTGATGATCTCGCGGACAAAGCCCTCCTGGATCAGTTCAGGTGTCAGGTTTGTATCAAGGACAACGGATGTCTCACCGTCTGTCTCTGTAACATAGCCCTCGCTCTGGGCTGTTTCGATCAATAAGTCTTCCTCTGCAAGCTCGACCTTGTTTCCGTCAATGTCAAGAACGAGAACACCATTGTCTCTCAGCTCTTTCATTGCAGCGGTTCCGTCGATCTCGGAGAGTGCGGTACGGATGCCATTCAGAAGCTTGCCGTATTTCGGTCCTACTGTACGAAGCTGTGGCTTGAAGCTGTAGGAAATGAAAGACTCTACATCATCTGCGAATTTCACTTCTTTTACATTGAGCTCATCTGCGATGATATCTGTGTAGAATTTATCCATAGCTTTCTCAGCTTTTACATACATGGTTCCGATCGGCTGACGGTTCTTGATGTTTGCAGTATTTCTGCATGCACGTCCGAGAACAACGATCTCAAGAAGCTCTTCCATGTTCGCCTCAAGATCCTTGTCGATCCATGCCTCGTTTACCTCCGGGTAATCACAGAGATGGATACTCTCCGGAGCGTCTGCATCAATGCTTCTTACAAGGTTCTGGTAGATATCCTCAGTCATAAACGGAATCATCGGAGCTGCAGCCTTGGCAACAGTTACCAGTGCTGTGTAAAGTGTCATGTAAGCATTGATCTTATCCTGCTCCATGCCCTTTGCCCAGAAACGCTCACGGCTTCTTCTTACATACCAGTTACTCATATCGTCAACAAATTCCTGAAGTGCTCTTGCAGCCTCCGGAATTTTATAGGAACCAAGATCCTCATCGACAGTCTTCACCATGGTATTCAGTTTGCTGAGCAGCCATTTATCCATAACCGGAAGCTTATCGTAATCTAAAGTATATTTAGTTGCGTCAAAATTGTCAATGTTTGCATACAGTACGAAGAATGCGTAGGTGTTCCACAGAGTGCTCATGAATTTTCTCTGTCCTTCTACAACTGCCTTGCCGTGGAAACGGTTCGGAAGCCATGGAGCACTGTTGATGTAGAAATACCAGCGGATAGCATCTGCGCCGTATTTGTTCAGTGCGTCAAACGGATCTACGGCATTTCCCTTGGACTTACTCATCTTCTGTCCGTTCTCATCCTGCACATGTCCCAGAACGATTACATTCTTATACGGAGCCTTGTTGAAAAGCAGTGTGGACTCAGCAAGAAGGGAGTAGAACCATCCTCTTGTCTGGTCAACAGCCTCTGAAATAAAGTCTGCCGGGAACTGCTGCTCAAACAGGTCTTTATTCTCAAATGGATAATGATGCTGTGCAAAAGGCATTGCTCCTGAATCGAACCAGCAGTCAATTACCTCCGGTACACGGTGCATGGTCTTTCCGCAGTCCGGGCACTTCATGGTGATGTCATCAATGTATGGGCGGTGAAGCTCGATAGTCTTCGCACGCTCGTCACCACTCTTCTCATAGAGATCCTGGCGGCTTCCTACGGATTCCATATGTCCGCACTCACACTGCCAGATATTCAGTGGTGTTCCCCAGTAACGGTTTCTGGAAATACCCCAGTCCTGAACGTTCTCAAGCCAGTCACCGAAACGTCCCTTACCGATGCTCTCCGGAATCCAGTTAATTGTATTATTATTGCGGATCAGATCATCCTTTACTGCTGTCATCTTGATAAACCAGGACTCACGTGCATAGTAGATAAGCGGTGTGTCACATCTCCAACAGTGCGGATAATCATGCTCGAATTTCGGCGCATCAAAAAGCTTGCCCTCTTTGTCAAGATCTGTGAGAACCATCGGGTCCGCTTTCTTTACGAATACACCTGCGTATGGTGTTTCTTTTGTCATGTTACCCTGTCCGTCTACGAACTGTACGAACGGAAGGTCATACTCACGTCCGACACGGCTGTCATCCTCACCAAATGCAGGTGCGATATGAACGATACCGGTACCATCGCTCATGGTAACGTAGTTGTCACAGGTTACGAAATGGGCTTTTTTACGCTGTTTTGCTGCTGCCTCTCCTGTGCATGCAAAAAGCGGCTCATATTCCTTACGCTCAAGATCTGTTCCTTTATATTTCTCAAGGATCTCATATGCAGGCTCATCATCCTTTGCAAGCTTGCCGAGAACCTTGTCCAGAAGTGCTTCTGCCATATAATAAGTATAGCCGTCTGCTGCTTTTACCTTACAGTAGATCTCATCCGGGTTTACACAAAGTGCAACGTTGGACGGAAGTGTCCACGGTGTTGTTGTCCATGCCAGGAAGTATGCGTCCTCACCAACAACCTTGAAACGCACGATCGCAGAGCGCTCTTTAACAGTCTTGTAGCCCTGGGAAACCTCCTGTGCGGAAAGCGGAGTTCCACAACGCGGGCAGTAAGGAACGATCTTGAAGCCTTTGTAAAGAAGACCTTTGTTCCAGATTTCTTTCAGTGCCCACCACTCGGACTCGATGAAATTGTTGTCGTATGTTACATAAGGATGCTCCATGTCGGCCCAGAAACCAACAGTAGAGGAGAAGTCCTCCCACATTCCTTTGTATTTCCATACGCTCTCTTTACACTGCTGGATGAACGGCTCGATTCCGTACTCCTCGATCTGCTCTTTTCCGTCAAGACCAAGCTTCTTCTCAACCTCAAGCTCAACCGGAAGTCCGTGAGTATCCCATCCTGCTTTTCTCGGAACCATGTAGCCCTTCATTGTACGGTATCTCGGGATCATATCCTTGATAACTCGTGTCAGAACATGTCCGATGTGCGGCTTACCGTTAGCGGTAGGCGGTCCGTCATAAAATGTGTATGTCTCGCCCTCTTTACGGCTGTCCATACTTTTTTCAAAAATCTTGTTGTCTTTCCAGAATTTCTCGACTTCTTTTTCGCGGTCAACAAAATTCAGATTCGTGTCAACTTTACGATACACAACTTTTCCCTCCTGTGTCTGATTACTGATTACTGTCCCATAAACCGGACAGTAACTGATTCTTTTCTCACAGATACTTGATCGTGCCAGTGTTTCGGGCACTTATAAAAAAAGACCCCATCCTGTAAAAGGACGAAGTCTGATTCGCTGTACCACCTGTTACATTATACGGGCCTGTTGTCCGGCCTCCCTCAACTCTATCCTGTGGGGACGCCATTATCCATGTCTCTGCATGGCGGACATCTTTGTATCTGCCGATATATGTTCCCTGTAACGGAGGAAATCCGTCAGCTCTTACTTAATCTCTTCAGAACTGAAGCTCGGGAGTGATATTCTGCCATACTTATTCACCACGGGCTTGCACCATCCCCGTTCGCTGAAAGCATCTGCTGTAAGGCTTTCCGTATAACATACTGTCTCCGTCATTGCTTTTTCTATATACGGTGTATATTATAGGTTGGGGAAAATCCATATGTCAAGTCTTTTCAGGGATTTTTTATTCTCTCCATGGCATCCAGATACGCATTTCTCCATATTCACGGTTATCCCATGCAAAATACGGAATCAGCCGCACCTGTATACTCTGTTTTTTCTCTCCTGTAAAAGACTGATACAATTCTTTCGGATTATATTCTTCATGAATAATCCGATATGCCTCCGTTTCCAGAATTCCGATTTCTCTGTTTTTAATCTGCATTTTACTTTCTTTGAATGTGCTGTGAATATTGATGCAGATATCATCCAGCGTATCTGTATTCGCATCGGGGCTTTCCATACAATATACCAGAGGACCTTTTTCTACTGCAATAAGCTGGCTGTCTTCTTCAACCATAGGATGCGCCATGGTAAATCTGACCGGCATTTTCAATTCAAGCTCAATTTTAGCTCCTGCAAGCTTTTCAATGTGAACCGACTGATAGCTCTCCCTCATGGTTTTATCAAGCATTTTTTCCCCCTGAGCGGTTTTTATACTTCCTGCTTCTGCCCATTTTGGAATTCTCAGATTTAATATAACTGGTTTATCGCAGGTGACATTTTTGAATTCGAATGTGATTTTTCCATCATACGGATACTCTGTTTTTTGCTTCAGAGTAAATGCCGCTCCGTTCTTAAGGGTAAGTGCTGCTTCACATTCTCCGTATATACCGGTATAAATACTGTCATCAGATACGGTATACGCATACTCTCCGGACTGCGTTACCATACGTGCAAGATTCGGAGGACAGCAGTAACTGATAAGATATTCTGTACGTGTAAGCGGCCAGATCAGTTTATATTCCAGCTTCTTTGCTCTGCGCAGCATATTTTCATAGAAAAATTTCTTTCCATCCAGACTTACAGCTGCCAGATTTACATTCAGAAGAGCCCGCTCAATCACATCAAAGTACTCTGCTTTCGGTTCAATAAGAAACATTCTGTATGCCCACATCACAAGACCGATTGATGCACAGGTTTCATTATATGCAGTCACATTCGGAAGCTGATACTCATATCCGAATGCCTGATGGATCAGCTGATGGTTCCAGAAATCACCGTAAGGAGAGGCTCCGTTATATAACGCCCCCACACCGCCTGTAAGATAAATTTTGGTATTAACCATATTTTTCCAGACCTTGTGAAGAACATCTAAATATTCTTTGTCCCCTTCTTCTGCATAAAGATCTGCCACACCTGCATAAAGATATGTTGCTCTCACTGCATGTCCTATAATCTTCTCGTGTTCTTTTAAGGGCAGTCTGTCCTGATTATCGTCCATGCCTTCCTTCACGGAATCACGCAGTACAATCGCCTTGTGTGCCAGATCCAGGTATTTTTTTTCTCCGGTGGTACGGTACATTTCAATAAGTCCCATGTAATGTGACGGGCACACAGCAGTCTGTACTTCCCCTTTTTTCTCTGCTTCCGCATACATATTTTCCAGAAAATCTGCTGCTTTTCTTGCAATATTCAGGAAGTTTTCTTTTCCTGTGATTCTTTTATAAAGACACGCAGAAGTAAACAGATGTCCCATATTGTAAACTTCAAATTCGTTAATATCTCCCAGACGTCCCTTACGGGTACCATTACGCATGCCAATAATCTGTTTTGTGGAAATATATCCATCCTCTTCCTGGGCGCGTCCGATCAGGTCGATATATTCGTCCAGCTTGTCCAGACGGCTCTGGTCCTGAAGCTGTTCTGCGGAATAAAGCTGGGCCTCCATCCATTTGTAAAAATCTCCGTCACCAAAATCACTGCCGCCAAACTCGCCGCTTTTTTCTCCTGCACAGATACGGAAATTTTCAACTACATGTCCCGCATCCAGTGCCTCGAACATTTTCTGGAGGTGGGGAACTGTACTCTCTGCACAGCTCTCCACAACATTTTTCCAGAAACCGCCGGTCCATTTGATCTGGTCATATTCTGCTCCGCTTACTTTTGCATATTTCGATTTTCTTGTATCCGCAAGCATGTTTTTCCTCCTAAAATCAGCCTTTTACAGCTCCACTTGTCATACCTTCGATTACTGTCTTGTTAAGAATCATATAGATGATAAGCATCGGGAATACGCTGATCGCGATAGACGCAAAGATCGCACCCCAGTCTTTTGTTCCGAACTCATTCTCAAAATAGAGAAGTCCGGTCTGTATTGTT
Organism: Blautia aquisgranensis; assembly: GCF_040096615.1. Lineage (NCBI taxonomy): Bacteria > Bacillati > Bacillota > Clostridia > Lachnospirales > Lachnospiraceae > Blautia > Blautia aquisgranensis. The sequence continues at coordinate 97,988 of NZ_JBBMEJ010000002.1, read as the reverse complement.
TTCAGTTTGCTGTCACTGATAAATGTCATGGAAAACAGCAGGTCATTCCATTTATAGAAAAACTGCAGAACCAGAACAGTAACTGCGGCATTTTTCATCAGCGGGAAAACAATATGCCACATCATGGAATAAATTCCGCATCCGTCAATAACACTTGCCTCAAGAATTTCCCTTGGAAGAGATCTCATATATCCTGTTACAAGGAAGATAGAAAGAGAAAGGCCAAATGCGATATAAGTCAGTACCAGGCAAAGTCTTGTATTTGTAAGTCCTGTATTATTGTAGATCTGAAACAGTGGAAGCAGTGCAGTTGCAACCGGAACCATAAGTCCCAGAAGGAAAAAGTCTGCAAAGAAGTTTTTCATTTTCCATTCCATCTGAGTTACCGCAAAACCGATTGTCATACTTAAAATCACAATAAATACAAGTGCCAGTGCTGTATAGATCAAACTGTTTTTAAAGTACAGCCCCATATTTCCTCTTGTCCATGCTTCCACAAAATTTTTAAGATAAAATCCGTCCGGAAGTGCAAAAGATGGCTTTGTTACAAACTCAGATGACTTTTTAAACGCACATGTAAACAACCAGAAAATAGGATACGCATCAACAATTACAACCATTATAATAATGATTTTTTTGATAACATCCACCGGGGTGATTGTCTTTTTTCCCATTTTTTATGCCTCCTTTACATCAAAGAAACGAATAATTCTTGTTCCGATAATACAGATCAGGAAAATAACAATAGCAATCGCACTTCCATATCCATAATTTCTATATTCAAATGCTACATTATACATATACATGGATAAGGTTGTTGTTGCATTTCCAGGACCACCGTTGGTAAGGGCAATTGCAGATTCAAATACTTTAACAGTACCTGCAAATGCAAATACAAGACATGTGATTGTAATCGGACGAAGTAACGGAAAGATAATATTTTTAAACATCTGCCAGGAATTACATCCATCAACTTTTGCGGCTTCAATAACATCATCAGGAATATCAATAAGACCACCGTAAAAAATTACCGCATAGAAACCAACAGATACCCAGATATCCATAACACTCAGGCATCCCAAGGCTGTACTTGCCTGTCCGATCCATGCCTGTACCTGATCATGAAGACCAACTGCATCCAGAATGCTGTTTAACAGACCATAATTCGGCTGGATCTCATAGATTTTACGAAACAGCTGTCCAACGGCTACTGTCGGGAGGATTACCGGGAAAAATGTGATAGTACGGATCAGGTTCTTGAATTTAACAAGCCAGAAGCGATACATCATGGCAAGTGCCAGTCCCAGCACTACCATACCAAGCATGGTGGTAAGAATATACCGGATCGTTACCATAAGTGATTCGTGGAATTTTGAGTCGATCAGAAGTTTTGAATAATTCTTAAGGCCGCTGAAGCTCCAGCTAAGTCCCGGTGTTCCTGAATATAAAGAATATACAAAGGACCAGATTACAGGTACGAATACCAGTCCCACATAAAGAATCAGCCCCGGAACAACAAACAGCGCAATTGCCTTTTTATTTCCTAATACATGTTTCATCCTGTTTCCTTGCCTTTCTCATAAAAAGAGTATTGAAAATGACATAACTGTTATCCTGCCACTCCCAATACTCTTAATTAGTCCGTTGATCTTACAGCTTAGTTGCTGATTGTATATGCTTCCTCAATGGAATCCATATAAGCGGCTCCATCCATATCTCCATTTAATACAGACTGAATATTATCCTGTGCAGTTGCTTTTGTCTCATCATTCATGTATGCTTCCCACCATGCGGTAGAAGTCTTTGCATCAGCGATAGCATCAATTACTGTCTGGGTAACAGAGCTGATATCTTTTGTATCTACATCGTATGTATAACCACGTACTGACTGATAGTCGCCCATCGCGTAGTTACCAACGTTCTCAACGAAGTACTGTAAGAATCCTGCCATTGCTCCGTCATATTTGTCCTGAGACAGGCAAAGGATGTTACCACAGTTTGCAGGAAGCTCGGAAGCTTCGCTTACAGATTCATCAACTACAGGAACTCCCATGAATCCGATGTTGTCCTCTCCGGACGGGTTTGTCTCCTCATCTGTAATGGAAGATGTGAACCAGCTTCCGTCATAGAGCATTGCACACTGACCATTTAATAACATTCCCTCAGCAGTTGTGTTATCAACTGTTGTAGCACCTTCGCCAAAGTATCCTTTGTCTGCCATATCTGCTACCATCTGAGCTGCTGCTACAAATCCGTCATCTGTGAATTTTGTCTCGCCCTCGCATGCTTTCTTAACTGCATCTGCGCCCATTGTACGATATGCGTAAGCGTTTACGATACGTGTTGTAGGCCATTTGTCAGATCCGCCTGTTGCGATCGGCTGAATTCCTTTTTCTTTTAATGTGTCACATACCTGAAGGAGCTCATCCCATGTTGTCGGTACTTCTACGCCTGCATCCTCAAATACAGATTTGTTGTACCAGAATCCCTCGATATTCATTCCGAATGGAAGATCATACAGATCATCTGTGTCAGAAAGAGAAGTCATGATACTCTTTGCACTGTCCATGACTTTGTCCTCATCGCCCATTGCTTTAAGCTCTTCGGAAACATTTACAACTTTTCCTGCCTGGATCAGCTCTCTTAACGGAACACCTGCTGAGTAAGCAAACAGATCAGGAAGATCGTTGGATGCTACCAGTGTGGAAATCTTTGTGCTCAGGTCTGAAGCTGATACATACTCATATTCATAGCTGAAATTCGGATTTACATCTTTGGTGTAGTTGTCAAGCATTCCTGTAAGGATTTTTCCATCTGCGCTGTCCTCTGCCCAGATTGAAAGAACCTTGATCTTTTTTTCTGCTGATGTGTCAGGATCTGTTGCTGCGCTTACGCTTAAGGATCCTGCCATCAATGAAATTGCTGTTGCTGCAACCATAACTAATGCCATTGCTTTTTTCTTCATTTCAAAACCTCCTAATACAATTTTCGTGTTATCTTTAAGCTGGTTTAATTCTAACATCCTACGTTTCATATTGATAGTCCGTCATTTTTTTGAAAATGTACAAATTTTATAGAATCCTCTTATTTCGCCTTACGGACACCACCTTTAAACTGCATAGGAGTAACGCCTTCTTCTTTTTTAAAAATATTGCAGAAATACCGGTAATTATTATATCCTACAGCCTCGCTTACCTCCTGAACCTTAGCCCCTTTAAGAAGAAGCTCCTTGGCATGAGCCATGCGGATCTGAGTCAGATATCTCACAAAACTGATCCCTACTTCATCTTTAAAGAGAATACTGAGATATGCATGATTCATATGTACCATTTCCGCCATCTCATTCAGACCAAAATCCTGATCATAATTTTGATTAATATAATCCAGTATCTGAGTAATCACTCTGTGTGAGCTTCCGATTTTTCTTACGGAAATTTTTTCAAAAATTCTCTGAAGAATGAGAAATACGTATTCGTCCACCTCTTCTTCTGTTTTCAGCTCCTCAACATTATTAAAAAAAGGAAAATTAAAGTCATGCTCATACTGTTTCCATTTCTCGTAAAAAGCAGCAGAAGCGGCCATAATAAGTTTATAGCTCTCTTCTTTATATTCCGGCAGACTTTTTTCTGCTTTCTTCATCAGCATCTGGATTCTTTTTGTTTCTTCCTCCCATTTTTCTGTATTGCTGTCATTGATCATTTCCACAATGGCATTAAGGGAAAGTCTCAGATTCCGGATTACCTTTTCATGTTCTACATCTGTTTTATTTGGTCGTTTTTTTAATTCCTCATCTATTTTTTCAAGAGTATTTTTCAGTTTATCCATGGTCACCGGTTTATCTACATAGCTGTGGACTCCCAGTTCCATTCCTTTCCTTGCATATTCAAACTCTTTATATGCACTTATCAGTACAAACACCATATCCGGATATTTTCTGTAAAAATGTTCGATAACCTCAAGGCCGGAAAGTCCTGGCATACGAATATCTACAAGAACAACATCAGGACGTACTTTTTCAATCAGTTCCAATGCCATCTGACCATCAGAAGCAGACCCGACCATCTCATAATCTGCACCAATTCTTTTCAGCATGACCCGGATTCCTTCAATAGTCAGATATTCATCGTCTATTACTACCAGTTTCTTCATCGCTTTATTTTATATCCTCATTTCATTTTCCATAAGAACGATCTTCACCCTGGTTCCTTTTCCAGGTTCACTCGTAATCACTACTTCTGAATTTTCACCATAATACAATTCTATTCTTTCTTTTACATTGTTTATCCCATATCCTTTATTCAGTTTTGACATATCATCAATTCCCACTCCGTCATCAATAACGGTAAAAACAATTCTTTCTTCTTCCTCATGTCCGGTGATCCAGATATTTCCTTCTCCTATTTTTGTCTCCAGACCATGATATACTGCATTTTCTACAAACGGAATCAGCAGAAGCTTGAGTATCTTTTTATCCATAAGGCTGCTGTCCACCTGTATCTGAACGTGGAATTTATCTTTATAACGCATATTCTGAATTGTAATATAAGCACGGATATGATCCAGTTCATCTCTGACCTGAATCAGATTACTTCCTTTATTCAGACTCAGTTTAAAGTTGTCCGAAAGAGCCGCCACCATCGTAGCAATCTCATCTTCCTCATGTACAATTGCCATGCAGTAAAGAGCATCCAATGCATTATAAAGAAAATGGGGATTGATCTGCTCCTGTAAGAGATGAAGTTCCTGTTCTCTCTGTTTGATCTTGGCATAAAGAAGCCGTTCTCTTAAAACCAGATTATTATTTACCATCTCTTTAAATTTCTGTCCCAGAAGCCCCACTTCACTGTCATCGAATTCTTCCGTAATATTTCGTGTGCCTTCCTCCACGCTCTGCATGGTTCGTTCCAGCTTTTTCAGGGGCATATATATTCTTCTTGCAATGGTATGAGAAACAAACATACCGACACCAAACAAAATCAGTATCATTATGCTGATAAGAGTGCCAATACTGATTTTCTGAGCATTTAACTCACTGGACTGAATTCCGCTTATCAGCTTCCATCCATTTACAAAACTTCCTCTGGTGCTGAAAATATACGAAGTTTTTCCTGACTGTACAGAATCTTCTATGTATGCCTTATAGATTCCTTCTTTGTAATTTTCATCTCCCTGAAAATAAATCAGCTGATTTTCTTTATTTTCATCCACAACCATAAAACAGTTCGTTTTATAATTTCCCCGGTTCTCAAACGCTTTTTTGAAAATATTTTTAGATACATTTACAACCAGATAACCTACTCCGCTGTCTTCCTTATAACCTCTGAGATACTTCACAATCGACAGGGTATCTTCTTTTCCTGTAAGAGCATTGCTGCCCAGGATGAGTTCTTTTCCATCTGCATCCTGGGCTTCTTTTATCCAATCCTGTTTCAGTATTTCTCCATTTCGATAAAACGAAGTATATTGAGACAAATCGGATTTCTTTGAATGAATATGAAGTTTTCCGTTAAGACTGACAGACAGCACTTCCTGAACCGATGCCTGTTGCAGTGTCAGCTCATTTACACTTTTTTCCAGTATTCTTGTTTCTTTTGAAGAAAAATAAGATCCCTCTTCCTCTCCTGCCTCTGAAAGTGCTTTCATATAAGCCTCCTTCAGAAGCAGATTTCTCATTCCTTCTATAATACTGTTGAGCTGCAGTTCCACAATATTATCTGAAGTCTGCAAACTATAATAAAAGTCCTGCTGATAGTTCTCCACAATTTTATTCGTAGTCAGCATAAAAGTACCGATTCCCAGAACCAGCATTGAAAAAATAGAGATGCTTATGATTGCAATCTGAATCTGCTGTTGAATGGTGCGTTGTTTTATTTTCACACTGCCAGTCATATCTTATAATGCCTTTATCTTTAACATCTGTCTCACTTCATCCGGTGTCATCGGTTCCATGCCTTTACCGCGGATCAGCTCTGTGGCAGCTTTTATAAGCTCGGCATTGGTTTTACACCGTACTCCGTTTTCCAGATAATCAGAATCCTCAAACCCTAATCTTAATGATGCAGCTCCCATATCCAGTGCTTTTCTCACCATATTAAAATCTTTTCGGTTTGCCTCTGTATAACCCCATAATACTTTTTTTCCATCTTCAGGAAACGTCTCATACAGATATTCTTTCATATGACGAAGAGCATTTTCTGTTGCAGGCATCTCTCCCCCGTGGCCAAATACCAGAGCAAAAAGGATCGGATCTACAAAATGAAATTTTTCATCCAGCTGACGTACTGTATTGATCATACCAAGCTCAAATACCTCTATCTCCGGTCTCTTGTCTTCACGGATCAGTTCTCCCACACAATATTCCACATCATCAATAGGATTTTTGTATACAGACTTCCCAAGATTTACAGAACCGACATTCAGACTGACCGCTTCCGTATAGGCTGCATAACAGGGCTGTACTCTTTCTCTGATCGTAAGATCTGAAACTCCACCTGTGGAAATCTCCACCACAATATCGCAGGCTTCACGAATATATCGGATAGTTTCATCCATAAGCGTCATATCCGGAGTAAGCTTTCCATGTGCATCTCTTACATGAAGATGAACCATGGATGCACCTAATTTCCAGCATTCGATCACATCATCTGCTATTTTTCTCGGATTGATATCTGTATCTGATGCACTTACCGGTGCTACAGAAAGCATTATTTTCTTCATATTTTTTCTCCATTCCAATATACATAATGATCAGTTACTGTCTGGACAATCTTATCTTTCTCTCTTTTTGAAATTACTTCCAGAATCTGTCTGTGAAGTTCTGCAAAATGCTCAACCTCTCCTTTCTCGATCACTTTACGTATTGCTTCCAGACGTGAGGGAACAGTCAGTCTGGTTATATATTCCGTAATTGTTACAATCTGTGGATTCTCCGATAATTCTGCAATTCCTGTATGAAATTCCGTATCTGCTTCCATAATTTTATCCGGATCCGGTTTGGGTTCATTCAGCACAATCTGCATTTTCTCCTGTATTTCATACAGCTTTTGAATTTTTTTCTGCTCCAGCTCTTTCTCAAGGATAACATTCAGCGTACCAATCTCTATAACAGCCCGAAGCTGCACAAAATCTTTCCAGCTGTTTTTTCTCAGAATAATCTGATACAGCATAGGATCAAGTAACTTTTGATTGTAGCTTTCACTGACAAATGTACCATCCGCACGTTTAATATAAACAACGCCATTTGCTTCCAGCTTTTTAACTGCTTCCCTCACAGAATTTCTTCCTGCCTCATATTCTCTGCACAACTCTACTTCTGTGGGAAGTTTTGAACCTGGCTGGAATCGTCCGGAAATAATTCCCGACACGATGCCATCAGTAACTTTATCAACTACTGATCTTTTCTTCCCATTTTCACTCATTTTATTTTACGGTTCCCTTTCTGATAAGTGCTTTCTTTAATTCTGCTGCACCAAATCTCGGACTGGAAAGAACTACCTTTCCAAATTTTTCTGCAATATACTCTTCACAGTATGCCATGCTTCCCTGTGCAAAAAGTACCACATCCACATCATCTGCAATCTTTTCGATACTTTCTGCCATTCGTGCACGGAACTCATCCTGATTCAGACCAAAAGCACCTTCAACAAGACAGTCAACCAGTTCCACATGCTTTCCGCATTCACGGCTCATACGGACAATGGTATTCTTAGTTGGTTCCAGCGTTGTTGCAAGGGTTGCTACTACACCGATTTTCTTTCCCTGTCTTACTGCTTCCCGACACATTTCTTCATCTACACGGACAACAGGAACCCCGATATACTTTGCCGCATCCTGTGCCGCATCTGCAACTTCACCTACTGACGAACAGAGATTCAGCATTGCTTCACAGTCTTCCTCAACTGCTTTCATATACATTCCAATCAGTCTGGCAGCTGCCTTTGGTGTTACATATCCGGCATCTCTTGTCTCTGCCAGAATAGACGGATCTTCAAGGCTGTATAATTCTACATTTTCCCCAAGCTGCTTTTTTACTTCTTTCTCAACAAGCTCAATAAGCTCCGGTGTTGTGCTGGTATAAATTAATCCTACTTTCATTTTCTGATCTCCTTTATTTATTCATTAAAATTTCTACTGCTTCACATAAAGTTGTTATTTCTCCCACATTTCCGGGAAAAATAACATACGGAATACCCGGAAATTTACTTTCCTGACCTGTCTGCCACACAGGAATTCCCGGTCTGATCTGTCCAAGAACTTTTGCATGTTTTACTTTCAGAGCCTTTACTCCCACATCACTTGATGTAATTCCGCCTTTAGCAATAACGAAAGCCGGTGTTACTTCAAGTTCTCCTACACATTTCTGCAGCGCATCGCTGATTTTCACCGAACGTTTCAGTGCTTCTTCCGGCGTATCGTTTTCTACTTTCAGAAGAGTTCTTTTTGTAGAAACACACACGGTAGTTCCATGGCTGATCAGGTTCTGAGTAACAGTAATAACCCGTTTTGTCTCTTCTTCCAGTTTCTTTTCCTCAAGAACCAGATCGGAATTTAATTCTATAAATGTAATATCCGAAATATTTTTCAGTTCATTTAACTGTGCTGTCGTTTTTGCCGTATGGCTTCCTACTGCAATAATTCCGCCATTTTCTGTCTCCCTGCTGATCATCTCTTTTCTTGTAAGATATTCTTTATCGGAAATGTCTCCAAAAGCTTTTACCAATGCGGCCGCTGTACGAAAAGTGTAATGTTTTCCCTGTGCAATGGCACGATAAAGTGCAGTACAGAAAATTTTCACATCAACATTGTCAATCGCATTTACTATAATTTTTTCATAATTTTTCACAGACATCAGTTTCTTCTGAATCTCAGTATAATTCATACTGCGAAGAAGCTCCAGAGAAATTGTAATACAGTCATCCGCTTTGAATTTTCCTCTGGTCTTTTCTTCCACGTACTCGCATAAGTTGCTGGATGTATATCCGAATGTCTCATCACCGGCAAACTCTGTCTGTCCTGCCGGTACAAGTTCCTCACCGTATTTTACATAGTGAACATTGTTCAATGTAAATCTGCCACCTTCTTTAAAATACGGACAAAGAATCTCTCCGTCTACTTTCCAGGAATTTCTTTTTTCCATTTCTTCTTTTACAATTTCAGTTTCCAATGGAAAATGACCTCTCAAAGTAGAATCACTTCTATTGATAATACAGTATTTCATACCCGTTTCATCTGCCGCGATCTGAACATTATTTACAATTTCACGATGAGCTTTTATTGTTTCTTCTTCTGTAAAACCGCGGGAATTTGTCAATACAAAAAAAAGTTTGTTTTTCTCGGCAAACCCTTCTTTCATACTTTCTACACTCCAGTCTGTATAAACAGACACATCATGTACTGTCTGTACACCTGTCGGGTCATCATCAAGAACTACGATTTTCAGACAGGAGCTTTCTGCTTCCTCTGTCAGTAATCGATTCACTTCTTCCACATCTGGAAGCTGATATTTATTCAGGATATCAGCACTGATTATTTTCTCATTCATCAAACATCCTACCTTTGCTTTTAAAAAAATTTGATATAACTCTGGCACTTTCTAGCTTCATAGTATAAACATCCTACCTTTAAAATACAAGACGAATCAATAATATTTTGACATAATCTAAAAAACTCTTAATGGAAATTTCACAGACTGCAAGTGGTTTTTCCGAAAAGAAAGTGGTATACTACTACAGAATCTCGCAGATGCTCCCTGCGTCTGCTTTATTATCGGGCAAAAAATTTCTACCCGGCTCTACATTGAAAGGTAATTTATGATGAACACTAAGAAAAAACGATCCCTGCGCCGGATCTTTGCAGGTATTCTCTGTGTAGGAGTCCTGTTTACAGGCGCTGTTCCCTGCAGTGCTTCCGCACCGCTTGGTTACGATGAGTATGGCGATCCTATCGTCACTGCAACACCTGTTCCGGACAACAGTGGACAGAGCAGCCAGACTATCGCAGTCGCACCTGCACATTCCAGTTACTATTCACAGGCCGCTGACACAGATTCCATTGAAGGCTGGCCTACAGGCCCGAATATTGAAGCCCAGGCTGCAGTACTTATGGATGTGAACACAGAAGCTGTTCTCTATTCCAAAAATGCTGATACACAGATGTATCCGGCCAGCATTACCAAGATCCTGACCACACTTCTGGCCTGTGAAAATTTAGGTTCAAAGGATGACATCACAGTTTCCGAAAGTGCTTCCGCCAGCGTATCTGCCGGTGACTCCAGCATTTACGCAGCTCCCGGCGAGAAATTCACAAGAGATCAGGCATTGATGGCTGTCATGCTTCAGTCTGCCAACGAAATGTCCGTTGCCGTTGCCGAGAAGGTTTCCGGTTCTGTAAAGAAATTCACTGAACTTATGAACTGGCGCGCGAAGCTTTTTGGCTGTAAGAACACGCACTTCAACAATCCAAACGGCCTTCCGGATGAGAATCACTATACCACAGCTTCCGACATGGCAAAGATCGCAAAAGCAGCCTGGCTGAATCCGCTTTACCGGCGCTTCTGTACCAGACGGTATTATGAGATCCCGGCCACCAACAAATTCGCGGAAGCACGTCAGCTTCTGAATCATCACAAGATGATCAAGAACGGCGAATATTATTACGAAGGCGTCCTCGGAGGAAAAACGGGCTACACCGATGCATCCGGCAACACTCTTGTCACTTACTGTAAGCGTGGAAATATGACTCTTGTCGCAGTCATCCTGAATTCTACTTCTGCAGCAAATGCTTACGGCGACACGGCTTCACTTTTTAATTATGGTTATGATAATTTTGAGAAACTGGATATGAAGGTGTCCATGGATCCAGTCCCGTTTAAGGTACTCCCATGCGACAAATATATCCTTAAGAATAACGGAAATACTTATCCGTTCTATTATAAGAGTAAGGTTTATGTGACAGTGCCAAAAGGCACCAAAAGTTCCAGCCTTGCCAAACGCCAGGCCGTCCTCCAGGATGCTGTCGGCCCGCTGCGTCTGAAAAGCAAATATTATTATAATAAACAGATGGTTGGATGGGGAATGCAGTACGAACGAAATGTTGTATCAGACCTGCTTCTCCAGGCTTCTTCTTAAAAGTTTCTTGCGGCGGAGTGATTCGTGTTTTTCGCGGATCTCATCCGCCGCTTCTGTATCCTGTACTCTCAGGGTTTTTACTCCGAAATATTTTCCGGCGTCGGTTTTGCGGATGCGGATCTTTCCTGCAACCGGTCCATGCTCATGGCAGAGAGCAAGGCTGTAATATACCTTGGAATTGTTGGTACTGAACCAGCGGATCTTCCGTTTTGCAGGACATCTGCAGATGGGACACATGGTACTTATCATAGTTCGGTCCTTCATCAGACGTTCCTTTGACACAAATTCCCTGGATACGAATTTATCATGATCTGTATAGGAAATGTATATTTCCTTAGCCTTTGATTTCGGATTCTGGTATACATCCAGAGAAGGATGACGAATCATACATGCTTCATCAATTTCCAGAAGAATCCTTGCCGTATAACTGGCATCTGCCAGTGCTCTGTGAAAATCCCGGTTTTTTGGAAATTTCAGATAATCAATAGCATATTCCAGAGAACGTCTGGAAATCCCGTCTTCAAATTTCACACTGAAAAGCTTCTGTACATCATAATAATGAACAGGTCCGGGGATCAGCTTCAGAAGATTATAGTACTTCATGTTACGCTGGAGCTCCATCACATCCTGATCTCCCCAGGTAAAAAATCGATATTCCGGTCCACACCATTCCAGGAAATTCCGAATCGCCCTCGGAAAAGGAATCCCGTTCTCAAGCTCATGAAAATCCACATGGATCACTTCATGAATGCTGTCATGAATCCAGTGGTACACCTTGGGCTTGATCAGGCACTGAAAAGTGTCTATGATCTCTCTTTTTTCATTTAATTTTACTGCCCCGATCTCGATGATCTCAAAAGGGAGCCGGCTGTCCGGATGCTTTCTTCCATCCGGATTCTGGTTCCATTCCAGGTCAAATACTATATAGTTCATGGGTTTTCTTTCCTCTTATCTGACAGTGTGCACAGATATTTTTATGAAGAGCAGGCACTGTGTTCTGCTCCTCTATATCTTATGAACGCAGCTGCTTCATGGTCTGATCCCGGTTATTTCCCGGTTCTGCACTCAGAAACAGAATAAATCGCTTCGAACAGCTCCTGCTGAAAACGCTCTGTATCTGCGTCTGTCAGAATCATATCTTTTATTTTTTCTTCATCGTGAAGCCACCAGCGGAAATCGCATAATGTGGCACCCCGTCCGGCACCGTCAGAGCAATCCACATCCAGGAGCACTTTTTCTGTCTTAAAGAACTCCGGATGAAGGAGATACATAAACGGTACTGCATCGTGAATACTTGCCACACAGCGATATTTGGAAGAATTTTCAAGTATATAGCCAGCCATATCTCCACAGGCTCTGGCTGTCGGATCACCGGACTGACATAATTTCATGATCTGGTTTCTGGTAAGATTGCATTTCAGGGTAGCATCCAGTCCGCACATTACCAGTGGGATACCGGAATCGAATACGATCTTCGCAGCTTCCGGATCTGCATAAATATTGAATTCTGCTGCCGGTGTGATGTTTCCGCCTTTTGCTGCGCCGCCCATAAATACAATTTTTCCAATCTTATTCTTTATTTCAGGAAAAACCTTCAACAGAAGTGCGAGATTAGTCATCGGCGCAGTTTCGATCATTACTACCTGTTCACCCTCCGGAAGTCTGTTCAGAAGCTCACGGCTAAAAAGCACTGCATTGTCAGATGCAGTCTCTGATTTTGCTTCCGGCAGCACACAATGGCCAAGCCCTGTCTCTCCGTGAAATTCTTCCGCATGAAGTACCTCTTTCACAAGAGGACGTTCCTGGCCTCTTGCCACCGGAACCTTCAATCCGTAAAAATCTACCAGCTCCAGTGCATTCTTTGTCACTTTATCAATGGTATTATTTCCTGCAAATGTTGTCACTGCAAGAAGTTCCAGCTCGTCCTGATGCGCTGCCGCATATGCCAGCGCAATACCATCATCGATTCCCGGATCACAGTCCATGATAACCTTGATTCTGTCTCCCATATATTCACCTCTGTAAAAACTCTTTCCCCAATTTTATAGTATTGCTGAATTTCCGCTGTTTATCTGTTCCAAGTATAACAGAGTGAGGATGTAGTGTAAAGTTAATCAGAATTCACCTCTGTACTTCAGGCTGAAACATAAAGAACCCCTCTGCCGGGCATTGACAGAGGGGTGGAAAAAAAGGGGGTTATATTCATTTATATAAACAAATGCAATGTGCAATTTGGAGTTTTAAGTCAGGCGGATAAAATCATCCGCATTCGGTCAACCAGCCATTATCTGGTTATCTCTGCAATATCCGTTTGGGTTGTTCCGGATATTGGCTTCAAAGTAAATGCCGATCAATCAATAGAAACAAATTTCTTCTCTTCTGCTTCTTTCTTGGTCTCTTCCTTCGGGAAGGTTACATAAAGGATTCCGTTCTCATATTTCGCATGGATATCTTCATGCTTAATGCTCGAGCCTACATAAAAGCTTCTGTTGCAGGTTCCTGTATAACGTTCTCTGCGAACATATTTACCTTTATCATCCTTCTCGTCCTTCTTCTCTTCCCTGGTGGCCTGAATGTTCAGATAACCATTCTTCAGCTGGATCTTCACATCCTCCTTCTTAAATCCCGGAAGATCGATCTCCAGTTCATAATTGCCATCTACATCACGGATATCTGTCTTCATCATATCCTTCACCTGAGGATAAGCATTGGCAGCTGCCTGACGGCCTGCAGGATATCCCATAAAATCATCAAATAAATCTTCTCCGAAAATACTTGGTATTAACATAACTCATTCCTCCTGATCTATATTCGCTGCGTGCTACGCAACCATTTTTAATTTACTGTTTCAGAAAACATCTGAAAATTCTGTACGAACTTTCTCCGGAAGATTTCTCTTTTCTCTCTTCCTTTGTTCTGTATGTACTATAACACGCATTATTAGCACTGTCAAGAGGCGAGTGCTAATTATTTTGTGAAGATTTTGTGAAGCCTTGATTTTACGGGCTTCACAGGGATTTTTCACTTGCTTTCGCACTCGTTTTTCTTGATTTGACCACATTTTTACCACAAATTCTTGGAAAAATATATTCGTCTGATTTTCTTACCACATTTTACGACAACGACTTATGGTTTATACCACAGCAGGTACGGTTTCTGGCAAGTTCATTTTAGACATCTCGTTCTCCACATGAGACTTCTCTGCAATATGATTGTAGACATTCATTGTGATCTGTGCATCTGAATGGCCCATCACATACTGCATAACTTTGGGATTGACATTGTTCTCACCCAGTCTGGTACATCCCGTATGACGAAGAGTATGCGATGAAATGGGAGGCATCAGTTCCGGCTCTCGCTTCTCTTCTTCTGCCAGTTTGCTTTCTTTCTTATTATAGGCATTGACAATATTTTTCAGAAAGCTGTTCACTCCCGCCGGCATGATTGGACGTCCATGCTTTGTATTGAAGATGAATCCACTGCGTCCACCGATCTCTACATTACTCTGCAAACCAAGCATCAAGTTCAGCTCTCTCTGTTTACGGAACGCATCATATACCATCTGTGTCATAGGAATGTCTCTGATTCCTGCATCCGTTTTGGTTTCTGAATCATGAAAACAATATCCTTCATCACCTTCATAATATACAAGCTGTCCACCTACATGGATCTCCCGATTCTTCATATCCACATCTGACCAGGTTAATCCAATGGTTTCACTCACTCTCAGGCAAGCCCCAAACATAACCTGCATCATTGGAAGATGAGGCTTATACACATTACTCTGTTCAACAAACTTCAGAAGTTTTTCCTGCTGTTCCAATGTCAGTGCTTCTTTCTCTTTTGCCGGAGCCCCATAATCTCCAAGTGTTCCAGTTACCGGATTCTTACGGATAATCCCATCTTCCACTGCCAGTTCAAAACTGGGATTCAATAAGCCATAAAGGCCTTTGATTGTACTGTGTGCCAGTCCTTCATCTGACAATGCGGAAAAGAACGTCCTTATGTGAGATGTCTTAAAATCCACAACACGAATGTTTCCCAAAGTATTTCGTATCCGATAGTCCCACATACGAATATAATTCTTTTTCGTTCTTTCCTTGATATTCTTTGTTGCCATGTATCGCTCAAACAACGTATTTACGGTCAGCTTCTTGACTGAGGCGTCTGTAATAAGCAGATCATCCATATCCTTATTGATCTTCTTTTCCATTTCTCGCAGACTCGCCAGATCAGCTGCATAAACCGAATTACGCTTTCCGGTAATTTCATCCTTGTAGCGATACTCATAACGTCCATCCGGACGCTGGTATTCACCTGTTTTTAAATTTCTGCCTTTATTATCTTTTCTTGCCATATCATCATTCCTTTCACTTCATTTTTCGTTATTCGGAATGATTTTTGTCCTGTCGGTATCAGTCATTTACTGTCTGATATCTGCTCACAGATTAACATAATATTTTATGATTTCCAAGGGTAAATTCCTGCAAAATGCTAATTTTTATTTGCCTGTTTTACAGGAATATTTTCCCTTTTTTACTTTTCATTCCGAAGGAAAGTTGTTGTATTTTATCTTCTCATCTTTCATTACACTGCCATTGCATCAAGATATTTTTTTATCTTATCCACGTTATAAAGAACACGTCTTCCAATAATCACTCTTGCTTCTGCATAATCTGCAATTTTCTTTGCAGTTACTTCTCCGCAGGATAACATTGCCATTAATCCTTCAATATCTACCGTCAGACGGTTCTCAGCCTTATACTCTGTTGTTTTTCTCATGATGCACATACCTCCTTTCCTTCGTATTCTTCTGCATCACCTCCCAGACAGCGGTTATGCCCGTTGTCAGTACACTCTACTTTTTGTTTAGACTTCTTACGATGATTTTCCATTCCGTTCGGCGTGTTGGCTTCCATTCATACACCTGCTGTCAATGTTACAATCAACCTCTATCAGAATTATTCTGAATGTCAGCAGCTTCTTTCCAAACATACCGACCGTTTCCGGAGTATCTTCAACGCTCCCCATAAAAAGCTATGGATCTTGGCATCTGTGTTAGCTACATTTTCTATAAAGGAAAATATGGTGTACAGCTCATTCAATTTTCAAGGTACAAGAAGGATTTTAAATATCCCCTCATCTATACAGCCCTGCGAGGGTAAAATGTTATTCGATTTTTGGAATTTTAAAAAATCCTTTCACTAATAAAGCCTGACAGAAGCGATTTACCAACCTGCTTTTGCGATAATTCACAAAATATTTACATTTCAGCTTTTACTTTCGCTTTAATGCGAACTTTACTGTTCTGTTATTATAGTTCGCTTTAATGTTAATGTCAAGCATTTTATTCGCTTAGTTGCGAATGTTTCTGTTTACATTCTGAGATTTTGATAGTAAAATGGAATTATCAAATAGAAAGCAGGAAATCTGATATGACAATTGGTGATAAAATAAAAAAAATCCGGACATTCCGGAATATGACACAGGCAGAACTCGGTGCAGCTCTTGGCTGGGGCGATAAAGGTGCAAACCGCCTTGCCCAATATGAAACTAATTACCGGGTTCCCCGTAAAGATCTGGTTACTGAAATGGCTAAGATTTTGGATGTGAATCCACTGACACTGCATGAGCCAACTACGATGAATGCTTCTGAACTGATGGAAATCCTGTTCTGGATTGACGAATTTAATCCTGGCATGATTAATCTCTTTCAATTAGAGACTTATCCAAGCGAAAAATCAAATTCCAGTGGCGATACCGCTATCCGCTACCATGATTCTGATAGTTGGCCTGCTCATCCGCCTATTGGTATGTGGTTTAATTATGGGATTCTCAATGATTTTCTAAAAGAATGGACACTTAGAAAAGAAGAACTGACATCTGGTGCGATTACCAGAGATGAATATTTTGAATGGAAAATCAACTGGCCACAGACCTGTGATGATTGTGGTAAACGGGAACCGTCGAAACAGTGGCGGAAATCAAGCGAGTAGAGCTTAGTGAAACTTAGCAAAACTTAAATTTATTATATTTTTTTCTTTTTACTCAAGGAAAAGGCACTGAAAAACCGATAATCCATTGTTTTCAGTGCCTTTTTTGCATATTTTTCTATTAAGATTCTCTCACATGCTTATATAGGTGAAACTTAGCGAAACTTAAATTATGCCCAATATGGAATGTACTTTTTATATCTTGGTGCTGTATCCGGGTCCATTACTTTAATATATCCACCTTCGACAGCACTGGTAAGAAGTCTTGATGCCTTGGCCTTCTCTTTTTCTCCCAGACCAAATATTTTTCGAATATCTGAATTAGAAATACCTTCAAAATTGACATATGCTAGACACGCCTGCATATAGCAAGTCCGCATCCGATCTTCTTTGGTAGTTAATTCAAATGGTACTTTTGCAAACAATATTGCTTTTGTGAATTGATTATTCTGATTTTCAATTCTCGGAGCAAGCAGCTCATTTTTACCGGTTGCTTCAACAATCTTATCATAACCACTGCCACGCTCCTCACAAATACCACATTTGTGCATAAATCCGGCAATGTTTTCATTTCTGGATACTGGCACCGAATCTACAATTCTTTCGATTGCCACCAATGGTGCTCCGGCATTTGAAAACTCGATTCGATTTTTAAACACCTCCACCATTGGATTCGTTCCCCTTTGCTGAAGATCCTGATGTATCATAGCATTTGCCAGCAACTCACGGATAGCGATTTCTGGAAAACTGACAACAGATTTTCTCGTAGCTTCCACAATGACTTCTTCTTGCGGAATAATTGTCATAATATACTGCACGATTTCTTCATGTGAAAATGCATAACCTGCACAAAATTCCTTTTCTCTTATAGCATCCAATCTGGAATTTTCCTTGTACCAAATAACTCGAACCGATCTCCTATGCAAAGATTCGAATTTTTTCAAATCTTTTGCAATCATCAAAGCACCCATATTCGTGATATCCCATGTCCCAGCGTCATTTTTCATAATAAATTTTTCATGTTGCAGGTCTTCTAGTACCTTATCTCGATTTCTCGGAATCGGCATTTCAAGTTTGTCATAATATTTAGAATAATCCAGTAATGACACCATTTCATCCTCATTCAGATTTCCCATCGCAATTCGCAATTCATATGGTGTGGAATCAAATGTTCTCCACAATTCTCTTTCTTTATCCGGATACTCTTTTAAGTTCTTTTTATTTGTTCCAATTCTTATATATTCCCCACCAGCGAACTGTACCGGCTGTTTTTCTGCACAAGGAATCTCCATCAGCACAACCATTCCTTCATCCATCGGAACCTCAAAAAATCGGAAATTAATTCTTGGTGAAAGCATCCTGGAAAGCCATGCTTCCAATTCCTCATTTCCCTTTTTCATTTTGCGATACTGAAATTCAGTGCCTACAATTTTGTGCGTTGCATCATCCACACCCCAAACAAGATATGCTTTTGGTCGTTCGCATAATGCTGCTGAATTGCTCAAAGCAGAAATATATTCACCAATCATCTGTGGCTGTTTATTATTACATTTAAATTCTACCCACTCAGTCTCATCCGGAAGTTTTGCAAGTTCCCGGACAAGGCTTTGCAGATATTCTACTGATCGTATTGCCATAAAATCACCCTCTAACTTTGCAATTAACACTATTTTGAAAGAATATCTCGAAAATTAGCATAAACCATCTTAATAATGTCTGGTTCATTATAATATCGTGCAACTAACTCGTATATTTTTATTAAGTTGTTAAATGTGTACTTTTTTCCATCAATTTTTGTAAACGGTCCATCACTTTCAATTAATACTCTTGTTTTTGGTATCAAATACAATTTTTCTTTATTCTTTTCATTTGTTACCATGTTAGAATTAAGTGAAAAATAACATCCTATATCCACTAATTGTTGCAATTGCTCTCCGTTTCCATTAAACCAATGAATAATGCACCTACGAGGACGATATTTTTTCAAAATAGATATTGCTTCTTCCTCCGCTCTTCTAAGATGCACAGACATTAATTTATCCTTTTCTGCACACACTCTTACAATTTGCTCAAAATACATACATTGTTTATTACGCGAAATATAACTTTGTCTTGAAAAATCAAGTCCTATTTCTCCTACATAATTAGTTGTATTTACCAATTGCATAAAATCATAAAAATCCGCATCTTTCAGTGATACATCCTGTGGATGGAATCCAAGTGCAAATTTCAAATATTTTGTTTCCGGATATATGCGTTTACAGGATATATATACTCCAGGCGAATTCGTCATGCACAATGTATATTGTTTTCTTTCATTTATTCCGTCATATATTTTCTGATGCTCTTTGTAATAATCCAGATGAAAGTGTGTATCAATAAGGTGTTGAATCATAATCCCAGATACTCCTTCATTCTCTGATCTGCGGAAAAAAGTTGTACTAAATCCTCTATACTTTTCTTGTATAATGATAAAAATTTTTCAACTTCCTCTTCTGTTAATTCTCCTACGCATCTAATATATCTTTTTAATTCTTTATCCGAAGAATGTTTACAACGATAGATACTTCCAAGCACCGCTCTTAAATCTGCACTCTTCTCACTTTCTTCATATTCTATCAAAAAATCATAAGCTTCTCCCTGATAAGAATATTTTTTTATCTCATCTATGTCCAAAAGTGAACTTTTGCGTATCAAACACGGATAACAGTATCCGCAGTTTACAGGATATTCTTTAGAGCCCTTTTTATTATATCTTGCTAAACAAGGATGTGAGCATGAAATTGTATCTGCATAACAGCTTTTAAATGCATCTGTATCTTTAACTTGTCCTACAATCTCTCTCTTTGTATTGTACGCAAAAAAATTAGTAATAGTATTCTTTATTCCTACCTGTTCTAAGATACCATTAAATTGTCTTAAAAAATATGGATGAGTAGTTCTTGTACTGCAAGTCCCTTTTCTTCCTCCCGTTAGTGGAATATTGAGTCCGATGAATCCATTTTCCGGAATATAAACCGGTACATTTTCTCCTAAAATACCAGCCACGCTAAGTGCTGCACATAAAAACAGTAATGACCTGCCACGAGAAGTATTTTCGCTCCCCTTTAATATTCCTTCTTTTTCACTTATAGGAGCTCTGGAATTTGCTGTAAAACTAATAAATTTAACAGATTGTTCTGGATAAAGATCCTGAAAAGTCCTGACAAATAAATTCTGTCTTTTTGCAAGTTTAGGATATTCATTATGTCCAACCAGGCAAGGAGATCCCCCTTCTTCTAATAGTCTAATTGCACCACAAAAAGAATCCAATCCTCCTGAAAACAAACATACACAATCACAATCCTGAACATTCAAATGAATCCTATTTGCATGCTCTCTATAGCTATATATTACTTCGCTTTTTCTAAATACAATATGCCAATGATCTCCCGTTAAAAATCCAAGCATTTTTTCCCATTGTAAGCCCGTATCCTTCCATTTATCATATTCCAATACCGGAATTGATACATTTATATCTCTAGTCCAACAATTTTTAAACCTTCTTCTGGATACTCTTTTGTCTAAAGCAAAAATACTCAAACCTATTATAAATAAATCCTCATATATTGCAGGAATCTGCATTTGGTCCATCCGGTACCAGCTATTCGTTATATTTGTAAATATCGTACTATATTGTTTTCGATTAATCGAAAAAACATATGCATCTTTCCATTCGCCATCTGGCTTTTTCTCTTGTTCCTTATCAACCCAAAACCGCATTTCTACTCCTCCCCATAATACTTTTCAAATACAGACAAGGCATCTCTTAATGCATCCTCCACGATTTGTGATGTTCCCATGTTAGAAAAATCAACCGATTTCAAATTATCCAAGTTCAAATCACCGTCAATACTATTTTCTATATATTCATGCATATCATTTAAAATTGCAGATGTTTGTGCAGGTGTTTTCCCTTTGGATATTTTTTCTTCATATCTAAAATCAAAATTTTCTTTTATGTATTCTTTCAACATTTCCTTCAGTAATATATCAACTGAAACATTCCCTATATCCGCAATATCTTCTATTTCCAAATTATCCATAGCCTGTGACAATGCGTCTGCTGCCATATTATCTTCTACAGATGCTCCAGAATTTGTGAATTCATGCAGTAATTCTGTCCAAACAACTTCCGACGGCTTCCCTATAAGATCCTCTCTATTATATTCACGCAAAGCATTGTCCAGCCCACCAGACGCAACTTTTTGTGCAAAGCCTAAAGTTCTTGCAGCTGCCGATTGAAAACTACCACCTGTCGACATATCTGTTTTCATTGCTGTAGCATATTTACTAGCAGCTTTCGCTTTAGAATCAAAGTCTCTATTATTTATAAAGGCCGTCACTGCTCTTTTTGCGGTTGACCAATGCGATGTTGTTGGTGCTATATATCCTTTTGATGTACCCATATTAGCTTTTCCTCTGCTCTTTTATTTCTGTAATCTGCTCGTCTGTTAACGTTCCTCTTTTTACCATGGTTTCTAATACAGTATTCATATTTCCCGTATCACTATTATACATTGTTCTTAATGCAGCCATATCACCTGCTTTAATTGGAACTGTTGATTTTCCAATTGCATCCACTATTTTTCCTTTATATGCATCAAAATTCAAAAACAAATCTCTTACAACAAAAAATTTCATTTCACCTTTTTCGATTTTTGATACAACAACCTTAAATGTATCCGCAATTTCTTCTGCTCTCAACTTTTCCATATCTTTTATAATAGCCACCATTTGACCAGATTTAGCTCGTCCAATTCTTTCCAAAATTTCTTTCGTATTTTTACTGAATCCAGACTCGTCAATACTAGATCTTTTCAAATTTTCTCTTGTCAAATAAAAATATTTTTCCAATCGATATTTTTCTAATTCAACAGGTTTGCATTCTAGCCACTTTTTTATTTGTGATGTGTTCCACGGATTCTGAGCATCAACATTTCCCTCCATCACTTTTGTTCGAATTTCCTTAAATTCTTTATTTTCAGTATCAAATTCTTTATTCCATTCATTCAATTGTATAAACAAGTCATTATCCAACTTTTGCAACACTAATAATTTGGCTAAAATGGAAATATCAATTTCATCACCATAATAAATTTTTGCCAACTGGCGTTTGGTAATAAATGTGTTCAAAAAGCGTTTTGCCTGGCGTGGATTGCCTTTCAATGTAGATGCAACAATTTCTCTTATTTCATCAATAATTTTCGCCGTCTCATTAAAAGCTGTTTGTCCTCCATCCTGCCAATTCAATCCTAACTCACCAATCGACTTATTAATTTCTTCTAGCGTAATTACATCCCCAGAAATTGTTCTTTTTTCTTCGAATATCTTATCTATTAGATGCTTAAAACTCTCTTGTTCCAAATAGCTTTGTGTGACCAATAATAATAGATAATTTTGTATATCCTTTGCCGATAACTCCGGGATATATATTGGCAATTGAATAATTTTTTCAATGTATTCTTTGTCCAGTTCTACATCAAATCCATTCATTGGTGGATACTTTTCACGGATAGAGTACTTTATAACATTTTCATCTGCAGCAATAATAAAAGTTGTCCTGTCAACGGACAAGAATAGTTTAATTACTTCCAATATTTCAATTATTCGTTCTGGACGACATCTGTCTAAATCATCTATCATTACAACTACATTTTTAATATCGTCACTTTTCAATGCATCAGAAAATTCCTCTCTAAATTTCCTGATATTGTTTATCGTGCTTTCATCATTTGATGCATCTTCCTCTTTCCAATATTCATCTTTTAATGACTGTATGGAATTTGCTGCATTTTTGACTGTATTTCCAATTTCTTCAGCACTTCCCGTTACATTTAACAACATAGGCAATGGATTTCCTGTTGCCACGCTTGCAACTACAGGTGCAAGCGTGGATATTGCTTTTGTTCCTAACTTAAACCAGTCAACTCTTTTTATTAATTTGCCCAATTTCTTTTTAGTTTCTTCTACAGGAACTTCCTCTTTAAGTTCCTGTAATAAAGCCTCCATAATTGCAGTTTTAGCATCGTCATATGATTCAAACATCCATGCATTAATAGTTACACAAATAATTCCATCCTGACTCTTAAGTTTTTCACCTATTAACTTCAATAAGGTTGATTTTCCTGCACCCCATAATCCAAACACACCAACTGTCAATGGATTATATTGTTCATTTTTTGCAATATCGGCAATTATTCTTGCATACGGCTCATAAAATAAAATATCAATATCTGACGCATTATCTAGCCACATAAAAACCCTCCCTTGCCTTTTCATACCATCATAGTTTCTTTTTTATTTCCCATATTTAACCGGTTCTTCCGCCACCATTTGAACCTGCTCATCTCGTTCAACTTTCCGGTAATCCACAGTCTTTTTTGACCGCATTTCCCTATAAATCACCCCTGCTAACGCACTCATTACAGCATCGTACTTGCTTTTGTCCTCAAACAGTGATCCATAACTGTCCTGGGCCTCCATATAGCTTTCCATTGCTGCATTTCCAAACGCTGATGGAAAAATACTTTCCGTGAATATTCTTGGATCAGAAGTGCGAGCCGAGCTTGCCAGTTTATCATCTTCAATCAATTTATCATGTAAAGCACCCAGCATTACCCGATCACCTTCTGAAAATTGTCCTTTATACTTTTCATTAATCTTGTCCAATATTTCATCCAATGTACTTTTCTGTCTGTTCCCCTGTACTCCTTGCTTCTTGGACGAAACATACTGACCATCAATTTTATCCAGTGTTATCGCACCTTCAAATGTTTTCTGCAGCTTATAATATTCCAGTTTCAATTTTCCATCCAGATCGACTGGCTCTTCTTTTTCTTCTGGAAGCAGTCCAATCAGGTAACTCAGAAACAGGTATTCCTTATGCATATCTTCATCAAACATACGAACTACCTGTGTGATATAGCTGTACCATCGGATCAGCTTTCTTACCAGTCTTCTGAATTGATATCGTTCTTCCGGATTCTTCAAATTGTACCTGTCTGCTATCGGTTTCAACACACTCGTCATTTTTCCCATGGCAGTTGCATCTTGTTTTCCCGGATGATTCCATACGTTTATAAAAGCATTAATATCATGCTCATTATAAATCGCATAATCCAAAAGTTCTTTTTCTGTCTGGTAAATCAAATCCACATTTACTTCCTGCTCAAGGCTTGTCTCCTGATAAAATGGTTGAAATGCTTCCAGAATATCCTCTTTCTTATTTGCGAAATCCAACACAAATGTATCTACTTTTCCAGGGCAGGTGCGGTTCAAACGTGATAATGTCTGCACAGCCTTTACATTTTTCAATTTTTTGTCCACAATCATAGTATGTAGCAAAGGCTCATCAAATCCTGTCTGATATTTTTCTGCAACAACAAGGACATTAAAGTTGTCATGAAACTCTTCCTTGGTCTGTCCTTCTGATATATGACTTCCATCTTTTCTTACATTTAGTCCAGACTCTGTATATTCTTCGTCACCATCCTGCACGCTGCCGGAAAATGCCGCTAAAATATCCATATCTGCATAATGCCGTTCTTGAATATACCGTTTAATTTCATGGAAATATCGAACTGCAGCCAGTCTGGAGTCTGTAACTACCATCATCTTCCCTTTTCCTCCAATTTTATTTTTGGTCGTTTCCCGAAAAGTTTCTACAATAATTTGTGATTTCTGGCTGATATTATATGGATGCAATTTCTCATACTTTTTGATAATCTTTGTTGCTCTGCTCTCCGGAAGCTCTGGATTTTCCGGTGTATCTTTTGCTATCTTGAAACAAATACTGTATGTCATGTAGTTCTGCAGTACATCCAAAATAAATCCTTCTTCAATCGCCTGTCTCATACTATAAATATGAAATGGATGAAAACTTCCATCAGTCCATTGGCTACCAAACATCTCTAATGTCGCTGGTTTCGGAGTCGCTGTAAATGCAAAAAATGATAAGTTCGGATGCTTTCCATGTGTCAGCATTTCCTGAACAAGTTTATCATTTCTGTCAATTTCATCTTCTGCTTTCCCCTCTATTTCTGCATATTCCCGTAATGCTGCCTCTGTATCTGCTAATGTGGCCTTCAATTTCATTGCCGAACTTCCAGTCTGTGAAGAATGTGCTTCGTCAACAATGATCGCAAAGTTTCTTCCGGCCACCTTATCCACTTCCTGATAAATCACCGGAAATTTCTGCAAAGTAGTTACAATAATTCTTGCACCATTATTAATTGCATCTCTCAAATTTTTTGAATTCTTTTTATCATCAATCGTCTCTACTGCACCTATCGTATGGTCAAATCCTGAAATCGTTTCCTGTAGCTGAGCATCTAGCACAGTTCGATCTGTCACTACAATAACACTGCTGAAAACAGATATATCATTGGCATCATGCAAGGATGCCAGTCTATATGCTGTCCAGGCAATCGAATTTGATTTTCCAGATCCGGCACTGTGCTGAATCAGATAATTGTGCCCCGATCCTTCTTCCCGTACATCTGCAATTAACTTACGCACCACATCCAACTGATGATATCTTGGAAATATCAGTGTTTTCTTTTTCGTAACCTGCTCTGTGTCATCCGGCAACCGTTTCTTTTCTTCTTTGATTTGCAAATGGATAAATTTCTGAATGATATCCATCATACTATCTTTCTGAAATACATACTCCCAGAAGTACGCCGTCGGATAGCCATTCGGGTTTGCCGGATTTCCCTTTCCGCCATCCTTTCCGGCACCATTTGATCCCTGATTGAACGGTAGAAAATATGTATTTTTTCCCTCTAGCTTTGTTGTCATCCAGACTTCCAACTGATCAATGCAGAAATACCCTAAAATTCTTTTATTGAACTGAAAACAAATTTCTCTTGGATCACGATCATACATCCACTGTCGTTTTGCATGATCTACGTTCTGTCCGGTATACTGATTCTTTAATTCCAATGCAAATACCGGAATTCCATTCACAGCCAGAACCATATCCACAGAATTGTGTGTATCATTGGAATAAAACCATTGTCTATTACAGGTAATCTCATTCTCTTCGTATAAAGACATCGCCGTCTGATTCAGACCTGATTCCGGTTTAAAATAGCAGACTTTAAATGGAATTCCTCTGTGCTTGAAGCCATGGCGTAATACAGAAATGAGTCCATCCATATCACAGGCATTATTGAACGCAAGACAAAATTTCCGCTCCGGATCCACTTTGTTTTGCAGCAAAAAACGCTTCCATTCTTTCGGTTGTGTTTTCTGAATAAACCGTAGCAAAGTATCTTTGTATACACCAAGCTGCGAATCATATGCATCTTGATTGTGTGTATATCCACCTGCTGGCGACAAAAAAAATTCTTCAATATCCGATTCAAAACGTTTCTCTGTGGTAACATCTATGCTCAAATTTCCGGCACCTCCTTCTTCCCGGTGACATATTCGTAAATCAGGGATTTTTTGTAATTTTCCAGTTCACTTATAAACTGCTCTTTCTTAAAAATAACATTTTCAATACAACCACATTTTTCTTTTAAATAATCTACAAATTCATTCTGCTCATCTATACTTGGCAAAGGAATTGTGAATGCTAACACCTTACTTGAACTTGTGCATGCAAGATTCGTTGTTTTCACCGCAGTAACATCAAAATAAGTACGTCCAACAGATGAAGCCGTTAAATATTCTAAATAATGTGGATTTAACAGTTTCTCTTTTACTTTAACAGCAAAAATGTGATTCTGATGCAAACATGGTGTAATTCGTCCATCCCATACACAACCGCGTCCCAGCTTATCCCTGTCCCCTCCTTCTGTCATAAGAACTTCTCCAGCTGATAAGCTATATTTCTCTATTTCATCTTTACTTACTTGAAGAACAGCAATATCATTCGTATCTACATAACCATCCTGGACATTTGCTACTCTTAAATATGGCATTTCAACTAATTCAGTATCTTTTGAATATGTTTTTCCCAATGTAATCCCAGATCTTATACTTGCACAATGTCGTAGTTGTGTTACTTTCCATGAAGCCGGAATTTTACCTATCCACTCAATTCCGCTCTCCTTCATCGTATCATTTTCATTGATCCCTTTTGTTACAATTTGTGTAATAAATGACTGTTTTAAATTTCGATATTCCTCGATAGATACTTTAGCTTTTTCTATTGCTAAATTTATTTTCTCACATTGTCCATCTAAAAAATCTGCAATTTTATCTTGCTCGTTCTCCAACGGTACCGGAATTTTATAGTTAAACAATTCTTCAATTCCTAGGGTCCATCTATTCTCAAAAGAAACACCTTTCCCATGTGCAAACATTGCCATTGACCAGTACTGTGTTTTAAAGTAATAATCATAGAATCTTGAACTATAGCCACTTTTTGCACGAAGATTGATATAAGCTGGACTAATAACTCCTTCAACCATTGAAATACTACAATTAGCACCACTGTATAAATCCATTGGATTCAATAACAAATCCCCAAACTCTACAAGATTATAATTGTAATAGCTTTCTGCTATTTGTCCTTCATTTTTTGATAAATCACGTACTTTTACTCCTGCCCTTGCAAGAGATAAAACAACAGGATTTTCTTGATGTGCTTCTGCTTTTTTTCGAACAAATGCATTTTTTACACGTTGCACATTCCAATTTTTCGGTATCTCCCCAATCCATTCAACCCCAGAATCTTTCATCTCTCTACTCATATCATTCACCCCCAAACAAAGTATCCAAACTGCTCTGAATTTCCAGTTCCAGTTCATGCAGACGCACTGCGATTTCTTCCACTGGTTCTGGTGCCTGATATTCATAGAAATATCTTGTCATTGGAATCTCATATCCTTTTTTTGTCTTCTTCTCATCAATCCATGCTTCCGGTGCGTATGGTAATACTTCTCTCTTAAAATACTCCTTGATATCTTCTGTCAGTGGCACATTTTCTGTATCACGCAGAGATATATCTGCCACAGGCTTGCCTTTCTTTATTACAATTTCTCCATTTTCATCTCTATGGGGTTGTTCTACGACAATCTTCTGGTATCCAAATTCCTCTGTATCGAATATTTTGCTCTGGCAATAAATACCTTCCTTATCTCCATATACAGCATCATTTTCAAATGCACCATATGCCTTTACAATCAAATCACGACACTGATCCGTAATATCATTTCTTTTTGTTCCAATACTTTTTCTTCTTGCTTCATAACAATGTGATGCATCTATCAACTGCACTTTTCCAGTTCTATGCAACGGTTTATCCTTGGAACAAATCCAGATATAGGTACTGATGCCTGTATTCATAAACATATCGGTTCCTAATTGCACGATTGCATCCAGCCAGTCATTTTCAAGAATATATCTTCTGATTTCTGACGGTCCGCTTCCCGCATCTCCGGAAAACAGTGGTGAACCGTTCTGAATAATTGCCATTTTCCCATTTGGTGCAAGCTTTGAAAGACCATTTAATACAAACAACTGCTGACCATCTGATATTTTCGGAAGTCCCGGTGCAAATCTTCCCAGATCACCTTTCTTTGCTTCTGCTTCCACTGCTGCCTTTTCTCTTTTCCAGTCGATTCCAAAAGGCGGATTGGAAATGATATACTGGAACTGATAGCCACTAAACTGATCTTCTGACAAAGTATCACCGAACCTCATATTATTCGGATCACCACCCCGAATCATCATATCTGCTTTTGCAATCGCAAAAGTGGACGGATTGAACTCCTGACCAAAACAGGTAACGCCAATCTCTGTATTTAATTCCTGAATTCTTTCTTCCATACAGCTAAGCATCTGAGAGGTTCCCATTGCCATATCATACACAGTTACATTTCCCCCCTTACTCAGATCCGCATCGGATAAAAGCAAGTCTGTCATCAAATAAATGATATCTCTACTGGTAAAATGTGCTCCTGCTTCTTCACCGAAAGACTCTGAAAATCGCTTTACCAGATCCTCAAAAATATAACCACAATCTACAGCACTGATTTTATCCGGTCCCAGGTAACCTTTCTGGGAATTGAATTCTTTGATAACCAGATATAATGTATTGCTTTCTACCATTCTGCGGATAATGTTGTCAAAATCAAACTTCGATAACACATCCTGGACATTTGCAGAAAATCCATTTAAATAATCTCTAAAATTTGCTTCGATATTTTCCGGATCAGCAAGCAATGAATCAAATGTATATTTGCTGATATTATAAAACTGATACTGAGAGGCTGTTGTCAAAAATCCATCAATAACTGCAAATTTCTTTACTTCCTCATACTTTTCAAGTACTGCTTTATGCGTCGACAATAGGCAGTCATGAAATCTTTTTACTACTGTCATTGGTAAGATTATCAAACCATATTCATGCGGTTTGAATGGTCCTCTAAGCATATCTGCTACATTCCAGATCATCGTCGCTTTTTCTGCTATATTGGTTCCAACTACATCAAATTTATTATTCTCGTTCATTTATTTTTCCTCCGTATAAATATGTTCCAGTTCTTCTGTTGCCTTTTCCAGTTTGTATTTTAATTCTTTAATCTCACTTAGCTTCGCATAATATTGATCTGCAATTTTTTTCTGACTTTCTAAATCCGGCAACGGAATTATCACCTTTTTTAATCCTTCCACCGGTAGATTTAACAAGGTAGCACCTACTGCGACTCTGGATAAAGCCGCCTTCCCATTTTCGCTTTCCAGATACGCTTTTAAGAAATAAGGATTTATCTTATCTTCATCCAGTTCAATAACATAGAGATTTCCATTTGCCAAAATCTTATTGCCTTCTTGTACAGACGCAATCGCCATTTTCACCGGCGATGCATTTTTGGAAATTACCAGACTTCCATTTTTTATACAATATTTTTCATATTTAGAGTCTATTCCCTTTAAATATGGAAGTTCGTCACTAATGATTCCATCCTGTAAATTTGCCAACATCAAGTACTGCATGTTCGTCGGTTTATCTGATACAATTTCATCTAAAACAGATGCTTTAATTTGTGCTCCTCTTGTTATATTCTTTATTACAGTTTCAAAAAGCACACCATTTTTTACAACTGTTTCTTGTTGAAGATATCTTGAAGGATTAAGAACATATTCATTTTCCGCCACCTCTTCAATAGAAACCAGTCTTGAATTTTTGTCATCGGTATTCAACAATTCAACAATCTCAGAAATATTTTCATCACTAAGAATGTTCTGTCTCCGTCCGACCGATACCATTTCTGTTGCATCTATCATTCTTATATTTTTATTATTTCTGCTTAGCACCAGTAATGAACATGCAATTCCTGTATTTAAATATAAATTTTGCGGAAGAGCAATCACTGCTTCCACAAATCCTTGTTTTATAAATTTTTCACGAATGATTGTATTATTTCCACCATTCCAAGTAACTCCATTACTTACCGAAATAACAGCCTTACCATTTTTATTAAGGTGATTCATGACATTTATAATAAATATCCAGTCTCCTGCTGCCACCTTCTGTACTTCTGGTATCTCATCATATATTGCTTGTAATGCTTCGTTACTTCCAATGCTGTCTTTTGCTTTTATTCCCCATGGATAATCACAGAATATTTTATCAAACATCAAATTATCCTTTATATTTAAAACTGATTTTTGCTCAATTTTTACCCGATCAGATATCAATTCTGTACGGATTGCTGACACTTCTTTTACATCTCGCACAATCTCTGTACCATAAAATTGTGATTCTGGACTCTTTTCTATGGCACTCACAAGAAACGAACCAATTCCGCTGCAAAAATCTGCCACCTTATCATTTGAAATCTGAAGAATCTCATTTGCCAGCTTTATGACACTCTGCGGTGTTTCACATTCTCCCATGAAACGATTTCCCTGTAATTGCCACCATAAAACAGTCGCTAAAAGTGCAGCTTCTGAATATTCTTCTGAAATTTCTATTGCAACATTCCATAAATTTCCAATATTTTCTTTTATGAAACTGACTCTTTCTGGTGAAAAAGTCAGCTCCACATATTCTTTTAACTGGTTTATATCTGTTATCTTATTTTTTAAGGATACATAGGCCACATATGCTAAACAAAACCCACCGTACATAGAAGCATTTCCAAATTCTCTTATCCTGTTTGAAATATTCCAGCTAATCTCTTCAACTTTTGAGATTTCTTTTGCTTTTAGCTCTTTAACCGAAGTCTTCAATGCCACTTCCTCCTTTGGTTATTCACAATCAATTTCCATATTTTTACTATAGCACCCACATTATTGATTGTCAATAATCAAATTTGGTTTTTGATAACCATTGTTGATTTTTAATATATTTCATTAGCTCTACGATAATAAATCCTTATTTCTATGACAGCGATATTTATTATTCCAAATAATACCACAAGATTTATTGGCATACATCTTCTCAACACATCGCTTGATACAATAATCATCTCTAAACTGACCACCATAAACCGTATGGAATATTTATCCCACACTCTTCGATACTGTTCTATTTTCTTCAGAACAAACATTTCACCGGCAATTACTGCTCCGACAATGATAATAATTGCCATAACTCGCAAACACCACGACCATTCTGTTGAAAAATATTCCTTCTCACCCCAAATATTTAATTCTGATGGACGAATTACCCATTCTACATACCTACACCAAACTCTTACCGGAACTTTTATACAAGCAATTAAATCATTCTGAACTACTGTGCTTTTTATCATCTCAAATACTAAAAAAATAATATATGCCATCTGCCAGAAACTTGTTTTTTCTTTCATTTCTTGTTTCAGACTTTTTATTTTCTGATCCGCCTTTTCTTTCATCGTTTCTGCATTCTCTTGTAATTTGTTATATTGACATTGTATTGTCCTTACCTTCTTTTCAGCTTCTTCCTGTTTCTGCTGTGCCTGTTCCACCGCTTCCACAGATGATTGGTTCACTTGTATCTGTAATTTAGAGTTCCGGTCCCGAACGTCTTTTATTTCTTCTTCGAGCCGCTCTTGCTCGCTCCTGCTCATCAATCCGTTTCTGTTCCTCAAGTCGTCGTTGCTCTGCTGAAGCGATTGATTCAGCTTCTGCGTTTCGGACAGTTCGGTTGTCAAACGCTGAATTTCTACGGTTGATTTCCGAACTTCTTCTCGCAATCTCTGCCTGTCGGATAAGATCGTCTGTTTCTCTTCTTCCAGTGTCTGTATCTGCTTTTTCTGTGTTCGCATGAACTCTTTCGCTTTCTCGAAACTCTGTACGAGAATATCCCTCTCCGCTTTGAGCTTGATTGGTGATTCCTCTGGTGTCTGCAATGGCTGCGTCAAGCTCTCTGTAATAGTTTCTGAGTTCTTCGTCTGATCTGCTGTCTCTGTCGGCTGCAACTTTGGATTTTTCCCTATTTCCATTAAATTCATTCTCTAACCCCTCCTTGCTGATGTCCAGATGAAAGGTTTTTGACAGATTGCTGTCACGCACTTTCTTTCCATCCTGATTCTGAAATGTGATGTGTTTCCGCTTTTCTGTCCAGTTCACACTCCATCCAAACTGTTTCATTTTTTCTATAAACTTTTCTTTGCTGATACAATTTTCCAGTGCCTTTAATACCGCCATTGCACAGTCCGCTACAAAACTGTCCTTTACCTGTTGACGGAACAGGTTATATTTATCTTTACTCCATGCAATGACTTCCCCTTTTTCAATCTGGCTTCCATCAAAGTGCTTTCCTTTCTCGACAACTGTTAGTCCACGTTCTCGGCACATCTGATTGGTAAGCTGTTTCATACGTTCCAGATCCTTTTTGGTGTTATGCAGTTTTCTTCCATCTTCATAACTCACTGAATTAGTAACCAGATGGCAGTGGATATGATCTTTATCCTTATGCACAGCCATTAAGGTCTGGAATCCACTGAACCAATTTTCTGCAAACTCTTTTCCAAATTCTAATGCCTGCTCCGGAGTAATCTGCTCGTCCTTATGCCAGGAAATAATGTTGTGAGCGTACATTCTCCCAGAATCTTTATCCCACATCTTCTTTTCTTCTAAAAAGGTTCTATACACCAGATCATAGTTGATCTCATCATGGCAGTACGGACCTGTTACATAAGTAAGCAGTTCACTTGTCTTGTCCTGTCGCAAAACATATTCGATACAATTTCTCATTGCTCCATGTGTATTTGTCCGCTTATTAATCGTCTTATTAATAGCCATATCTTTTCACTCTCCTTCCTGTATTTGAGAATATTTTTGTTGAGATAATACAGAATATCTTCCCTTGGCATAAAACCATCCGTATTCATTTTTCTTGCAATCTGATTCAAATTCGTAGCTGCACCACGAAGCTGACTAAGTATCTCTGAAAGAATCTGATTCAGCGTTTTCAGTTCTTCCACTTCCTCTGCAGAAGCAATTTTTAAACCTGCTATTGCATGAATTACAACCGCCTGCTGAGTCTGTCCAGACTCCTTTACTTTATTTTGGAGCAGATCATACTCTGCTTTATTCATTCGTATCGTTACTGTATAATTTCGTTTTCGCATAAATCTTTGTCTCCTTTCTCCACTCTTTCTTTTTTATAAATCATTCATAACCTTTCCGGCTGGTAGATTAGCAGGGGATATATAAGGGAGTGCAACGCTCCCTTATACAGGTGCAGGACAGAGTCCTAGTCAATCAGTAAGTGTTCCGCAGGAATGTCCGGTGGACATTTCGGAGGGATACTTACGCTATTGACGTGTCGGGGTTCCAAGGGGCAGAGCCCTCTGGCAAGTTTAGGAACAGTCCAAAGGCTGGCTCCGGTGCAGAGTGGCTTGCCACTTTGCGAAACTTGCCTGTCATCTTCCCACTACTAAACCGATACCAGCCAAGCAGCATTTCCACACTGCATTATCAATCCTAAATGGAGATGACGGTGGTTTTGTGGTGCAGGGACAGACTGTGGAAGAAATAGAAAAGCTCCCATTTCCATAGATTTTCTCTTTCTGAAACAGGCTGTTCCTGCATCACTCCGATGCGAAGTATCGGACAATCATGTGCCGTATCCGGCACTCTATTCTTTTCTTCGCCTTGCTTGTTCCATCCACCCATCTGCCAACGCCTTTCTGTTATATTTTCCTGTTATTTCTGTCTTTCTTTTTCTGAATCTCTTTCCATTTCTGCTAAAAGACATAAAAATAGCAGTCATAAACATTTCTCCAATTCATAATGTTTGAAATGTCACCACTGCCATTGTCTTTTTCTGCTATTTTGTTTTTGTAAAGCTATTCCTTACTGTCAGTCTGTTTTCCTGTTACTGCTATTTCATAATCATCTAAAAACTGTCCGCAAAATCCAGTGCTGCATCCATATCAGCTTCTTTCTCCCAGTCCAGATTATCTTCTGCGATCTCTCCATCCGTTTTCTCCATTGTTAGTGTTCTGTCCGGCAGATTACTTTCTCCTACCGATTCTTTTACAAACGGTACAAGCATTTCCATCAGATTCTTCGCTATAGCCATCGGGACGGATTCTTTCACTCCATCCCGGATAGCTGTTTCCACCCTTTCCAGAAACGCATCTTCCTTTTCTCTGGTTTCCAGATACGGATCTGCTTCATTCCTGTACTCTTTGGAAAAATAATCGTTTAAAGCAACTACAACTGCTCTGGTGTATGATTTATATTTTTCCCTGTCCATCGTCTGCAAATATTCCCATGCCTGCCTGTCCTGTTCATCACTAAGATTCAAACGGATATTTGTATTGATGATTTTCCGCTCTTTTCTCATACAAGCATCCCTCCGTTTCTCTGGATTTTCCTTACGGTCATTGCTTCATAACCTTTCGCTGTGGCACAGATGTCCCGTACAATCGTCACTCGGTTCTTGTCATATTCTCCGAAGTTCTGGATCATACAACCGCCACCGCCCACTACATACAGACGCATCAGTTCTGGATTATATTCCCGTTCTCTCAGCTTATGGAAAATTTCTTTCGTATAATCTCCGGCAGCTTTGCGAATGACTGTCCGATATTTCTCACCAATATCTGCTGTCCCGGTACGGATCACCTGCTCAATCACCAGATCATCCACCACTGTGCCCAGTTCTTTCAACAAAGATTCCCTGACTGCAAGCACACACTGGTGCGTTCCATATTTCTCTGTAAAGCATTTCTTCTCTAATGGACGGGAATTGTTGATATACATGATGTTCATAGTCCCGTTTCCAATGTCTGCCAGCATATTGATGCCCTTAAAATCCTGTAAGCGGTAAAAGGCTGCTGCAAATCCCTGTGGGTAAATATCAGTTCCTGCAAACTCCACATGATATTCTTTATTGCGGAATGCAAAATCCACACATTCATTCCGGAGAAGATATTTCTGGAAATCTTCTTTCTGTGTAGCAACCCAGGTAAGTGGAAGTCCGGCTGCAATGTGTACCTTTGCCCGATTCATACCTTTCCCATCCAGTTCCCTTGCGATAGCTGCCAGTGTCAGCACATAATAGTCCTCGTCCTGCGTTTTCTCTGCACAGAACTCCTTGTGTTCCTCTCCGATCTGGTAATACATGCCATTGTAAACAAGAAGATTATTCTGGAAGATTGGCTCCTTGTCATATCTGGCTACACCGGATGGAAAGCATCTGGTGGCTGTTTTCATGTTTCCATACCCATGATCAATCCCGATCACCATAACCGTCTCATTATTGTTGTTTTTCATCATTCTCATAATCATACCTCATACTTTCTTAATATTTATTTTTGACTTTCTCCCAAATTCAGGAAAACCTATATTTGTATCAGCTAAAACGTTGATACATGAAAAAGGGCAGTCAGTGTAAAAAAAGCAAAATTTTATGTACTCTGGCAGCTATCTTTGTTATTTCTCCTGCTCCGGTAACATTTCTTTTTGCTTATTTTGCCCTAAATACCCTTAATTCCCTGATTCATATTTAATTGTAACTGTTTATAATCTGTATCTGTTTCTTCAAAAGGTATTCTTTCTTCTGGATCTACAGGACAAAAATCTTCTTCCTTAACTGCAATATCCTGATAATAGAACTCACCATTGTACTGCTTCAGAAGGAAACCTTTATCTGTCATATTCCTGAAAAAGTTGGATTTACCATGCCCCTGTCTGCCATTCTCTTTGCAGTATTCCTCATACATATGGAACACTTCACTTCGTTTCAGACGTTTTCCTTTGGCACGCACCAATGACTCATCAATAAAAGCACAGATACTGTCAGATGACCGCTGTACCTCTCTTACACATTCTTTGCTGTGTTCGCTCTCCGTGAACTTTCCCTGTTCGTACAGATTTTTCAATGCAATCATCGCCATATGAATTGCATAATCGGATTCTGCCTGTACCTTTTCCTTTAAGTGCAGATCTTTTTCACCACTTTTTACTACCCGGTTCATATCGAGAATCAGTAGTCTACGGTAAAAAGCATCTGACTTATCCTCAAGATTCTGCGGCATTTCATTGGTAGAAAAAAGCAGCTTTGCATAAGAGTGGAAATGAATTGCATCCTGTCCTTTTTTCTCATAAATCAGTGTGTCCTCACCGACTGCTTTCTTTAATACATCTGTGTTCTCCATTGCTTTGCAGGGAATATCCGCACAGGCATTTAACAGCTTTCCGTACATTCCAGTCGCATAGAATCGTTTGTTCAAATCCTGTAAAGAAATGCTGGACATATTGGTGATTCCAACTACATGCTGGATCAGCGATACTGCCACAGACTTTCCGGTTCCACCATTTCCTTTCAGTGTAAGAAATTTCTGAAACTGCGTATCCTGTGTCATGCAGTATCCAAAATACTCCCAGAATGTCTGCTGTTCTTCTTTGTCAGGAAGAGACGATGCAAGATACTTTTTGATATTTTCTCCACCCTGCAACACCTGCTCCCTGTCCTCCGGATAATAGGGAAATGGTATCTGATTGATTGTCAGATAATCTGGATTGTGTTCCAACATTTCACCCGTAACCGGATCATAATATCCATTTTTGAAGTTGATCCACCGCACAGGCTGTTTATTTAGTTCATATGCCTCTCGGTGAACTTTTGGCTGTGTGATCAGCAGATTATAGATTCTTTTGATCACTCCACTCTGTACCTGGTCACGATAGATCAGCTTCTGGATACGGTATTTCATTCTTACCCCATCATGGTCTTCCAGGAAAACACCATGCTCATAATAATACGGTGTGATTCCCACCACAAAAAACTGAACATTCTCCACCAGGTAATCTACAATCTCCATATCCCGGACACCTTTCACATTCCCTTTTGCATCAAATAAATGAAAACGGCTCAGTTCCGGTTCTTCTTTCGGATCTCGCTCAAACCGAAGAATATACTGTTCCAGTAATTTCTCAACTTCTTTCTGATTATCCAGTTTGCCAAGATACTCTTTCTCTTTGAACAACTGCCAGCCTGCTTTTCCGTCGAGACCAGCGTCTTTGAAAAATGTCTGTAACTTATCATTCATCCACTTCACTGTACAGGCAGCCACATAATGATAGGCACTCTGACAGCTTCCAGTAAACTGAATAGACCTCATTTCCTCTATAAAAGAATCTGCACTGAAATAATATCCGTCATCTTCCTGCACCAGACAGATTGCCTGATATCCTGACATTACAATATTCAACGCTATATCCTGATTGTCCACCAGAAAGATATAGGTCTGTGCTGTCCCTTCTGGATTGGTTTCCATATAATGCTTCAAAAACTTCTTGTTCAAACTTATCACTTCCTTTCAGGCAAAGAAAAAGACGCAAGCCACATTTCTATGACTCACGCCTTTCTCTGCACTTATTTACTTTACTGTGAACTCTGCAAAAAAGTTCCGATTTACAGTTGCAATTCGCTACGCACTGCGTATCCTTTTAGAACTTGCATTTAAACATAAATCAATTCCTTGAGAATAATCTCTTCTGCAATCGCTTTGTGTTGATTAGCAGCTCTTACCCAGGCAATCTGATCTTTCTCTTTATCCGGCAATGGTTCTTTTTCTTCTAACTGTTTCAGTATTACCTCTTCCCGTTCTCTGGCTGCCTTGTCCACTTCCAGAAGATGCTCTCCAATGGTATCCTGTAAAAGCATCACCTGATAGGTTGAATTTCGATAGTTTTTCAGATAATCTCTGCGAAGAAAACCATACTTGCCAAGTTGCTCCATCTGCTCACCGGATTTATAGGTGAGATTCGGGATCAGATATCCATTTACATTTGTATACGTTAATTCCATTTTATTAGCACTCTCCATTTCTCATCATTTTTTGACCACAAATTTACGACATTTACGACAAATCTGACACTGCTTTACAATACCAGACAAAATGACTGATACCCCGGAAAGCCTGTAAAACAGGCACTTCCGGGATACACAAGACAGGACAAAAATCGACTTCCATTATCAAGAGGTGAGTGCTAATTTCACACTTTCTTCACATTTTTTCCCTTCACATTCTTCTCCACAGGTCTGACTGTTTTTTAACGCTGTTATATAACTTCAGATTTTTCTTCCGGATCAATACGGTGAATCTGTCGAATAATACATCTGATCGATACCGGGACGGTAATAAGGCAGGCTACCGCACCAGATAGCATGACTGCAACATCCTGGAATAGGAACTGGGAATTAAGAATGATCTCCAGGGTATATTGCTGTGTCTGAATGTATGAAAACAATAAAATAGTTCCTCCAAGATAAGCAAACAGCAACGTATTTACAGTTGTACCGATAATTTCTTTCCCAACCTGATAGCCGGAAGCTGTAAGCTCTTTCGCTGTCAGACTGTTTTTATGAGTCCAGACTTCATATACAGAAGATGTTATAGATAATGCTGTATCGATAACAGCCCCAAGAGTACTGAAAACAGTTACAAATATTCCTACATGAAGCATGTTAATATGAAGATCCGTACTGTAATAATACATAAAATCGTCTTCCGAAATCTGCAGTTCATTTAACCCGTAACTTCCTGATCTCCATGTAATAATATAAATCGGAATAAACAAAAATAACATTACCAGCAGTGTAGCCAGAAAAGCCGCCCGCGTCTTGGGATTATTTCCGTTCTGATAAAACAGAGAAATATAACAGACACCTGCTCCTGCCACCAATATCAGGGGCAGTACAGGAAAACCGGCAGACATCAACATAATTGAAAAAAACAAAATTACAATATTCCCTGCCAGTGTCATAATTGACATGGCTCCACGCTCTCCGCCAATTAAGATCACCAGAAAAATTAAAATCAATGCAAGAAAAATGATCATTCTCCGACACCCCTTTTCCGTGATGGTATTTTCATAATCGCTGAAGCAATAAAAACAGATACCGGTATTGCCAGTACAATTCCAATACTTTCTATCAGAAAACGACAGATATCATATGGAATGTGATATTTCACGATCGTTATAAAACTTATATCATTATTCATCTTAAGTATAAACATGGGAATCATACCGCTTGCCAGAACAAACAGCAGTACATTTATCATGGTTCCCATAATATCATATCCGATTTCACGGCCGGAATGTATCAGCTTTCTCAGAGAAACTGAAGGATTTTTCCGCACGATTTCTCCTATTGCTGCGCTGATCGTCACCGTCACATCCATAATTGCACCAAGTCCTGTCAGCATAATATCTGCCCAGAATATATCTGCTGAATTGCCTGTACTTCCAAGGTATTCCAGATTGGAATAATCCAGATCTCCGTACATATAAATAGAAAATTCAAACAATGCCATGATCAGAAACAGAACACACAGTGTTGAAAGAACTGAGGAAAATGTTTTTCTGTGAATTCCATTTAAGCAGATCAATGTAGTCAGTGAAAAAAGAACTGCGATGACATTACAGATATTTAAAATATTTTTTCCCCCTGTAAAAGCCTGAAATCCATACGCAAATATGACTGTATTCAGTATCAGTGATATGATCGTGTAAAATCCCTGCTTTCCTGTAATGCAGATCAGAAGAAAAAATAATCCTCCTGCCAGTAAGGCCAGATACCCATCCCTTTTTACAGAACGTATCGTTTTTCCGGGGCTTTCCTTTGAACCGCTTAAAAGAACGGTGTCTCCTTTATGATATTTCTTGGTCTGAACCTGAGAAGATGTATATTCATTAGAGACCGTTATTTTTTCCCCTTTATGCGAACCGTTTAATATCCGTGCTGTAATATTCTGAGTATAGTAATATTCTTTTGAGCCCCTGGTTCCTTCTCTGCTTAGAGTCTGTTTTTCTGTCACAGAACATATTTTTGCCAGCGGTGTATGATAAAATCGGGAATTACAGCAGGTAAACAGAACAAAAATAATATATATGCCGGCTAAAAGATATTTTTTGTGAAATACGCAGGATTTCATTAACTTCATTCCCCCTGTAGAAATATTGCAATCATAAATGCACTGACCTATTGCTTTTTATCGAAGTAACATTGTACGCTTTTTGAAAGTATCGGTCAATATAAGGTATACAAAAAACAGCAGCAGAACCGTTTTCACAATTCTGCTGCTGCCCCATAATTATTTTAGCAAATACCTGACTCCAAAAAAGCCATTATTTACAAAGCTCAGAAAATGCATCTGCAACAAACTGAACCTTGGTTCCGATGATAACCTGTACAGAAGTTTTTCCAGGTTTGATCACGCCTGCAACACCTGCAGATTTGATTACTTTATCATTTACAGCTGTAATATCCTTAACCTCAAGTCTCAGTCTTGTGATGCAGTTATCGATGCTTGTGATGTTCTCTTTTCCGCCACAGCCTTCAAGGATTTTTGCGGCAATAGCAGTATAATCATCATTCGCAAGCTCAATATTCTTCTCTGCCTCAAGATCGTCATCGTCTTCTCTTCCCGGAGTCTTCAGATCAAATTTCTTGATGGCAAAAAGGAATACAACATAGAATACGATGAATGCTGCAATTCCAAGAGGAAGGATGAGCCATGTCTTCTGTGCTGCCGGAAGTGAGGATGAGAAAAGTAAATCCATCGCACCGGCGGAGAAGCTGAAGCCTGCACGGAATCCAAGCGCAACTGTGATCATGGTAAAGATACCGTAAAGTAATGCATAGATCACATAGAGGCCAGGAGCAAGGAACATAAATCCAAACTCGAACGGCTCAGTTACACCACAGATAAATGCACAGATTGCTGCAGATGCAACAAGACCGATCGCGATTTTTTTCTTTGCAGGTTTTGCACATTTAACCATTGCAAGTGCTGCGCCAGGAATACCAAACATCATACATGGGAAGAATCCGGACATGTACATTCCAAGGCTCCAGGATACATCTGCAGAGGTTTCGCCCGCCCAGAAGTGCTGAAGATCACCAAGTCCGATGGTATCAAACCAGAATACATTGTTCAGTGCGTGATGTAATCCGGTAGGGATCAGCAGACGGTTCAGGAATGCATAGATACCTGCACCAACAACATCCATACCTGCGATCGCTTTTCCTAATGCTACAAGTGCACTGAAAAGTAATGGCCATACAAACAGTAATACAACAGATACGATAATGGAAACCACTCCTGCGATGATCGCTACGCAACGCTTGCCGCTGAAGAATGACAGCCAGTCAGGAAGCTTGGTGCTCTTGAATTTGTTATAGCATGTAGATCCGATGATACCGGCAAGGATTCCGATAAAAGGATTCGCAATTTTATCAAATGCAAGAGTTTTTGTTGCATTGTCAGCGATTGATGGAATGATGGTTGTAACAAATCCTGTAGAAAGAAGTGTTGTGAGCATCAGCCAGGATGCAAGTGCAGCAATTCCGCCGGTTCCGTCATTCTTTTCTGACATACCGACACCAACACCGATAGCAAAAAGGATTGCCATGTTGTCGATCAGAGCTCCGCCTGCCTTAACCAGAAACAGACCGATCAGATTGGCTGCGCCATGAATGTCTCCACCCTGCATAGTTGCCGGACATAACCAGTATCCGATACCCATAAGGATACCACAGATCGGCAGTACTGCCACTGGAAGCATTAACGCTTTTCCCAGTTTTTGAAGAAATTTCATATATTTCCCCTCCCTTAAAATAAATATATTTGACCGGATCACTCCGGTTATAACACCCCGAAAATTACTACTATCTCCGGGCTGTTATAAGCCTGTCAGCTGCATGAAGATGATCATGAAAGCTTGAGGACGACTTCATCCGCCGAAACATCCCCCTCCTTCTGGAGGCTTATCTTTCCGTAATCATCTGTGTTGCAGATCAGAACCGGGATAATTGTATTTAAACCGGCTTTCTCGATTTTGTCCAGATCAGCCTCTATCAGAAGATCACCCTTTTTAACCTTGTCACCTGCTGCAACGTGTGCTTTAAAGGGTTCACCCTTAAGTGTGACTGTATCCAGTCCGATATGTATCAGTATTTCCGCTCCCTGAGTGCTTGTCAGCGTAACTGCATGAAGAGTATCAAATACCATTGCCACTTCACCGTCTGCCGGAGCATATATCCTGCCCTCTGCCGGGATCACGGCAAAACCGTCACCCAGTACCTTATCCGCAAAGACAGGATCCGGAACCTCCGCAAGGGGAACCACTCTTCCCTTGCAGGGTGCATAAATTACATTTCCTTTATCTTTTCCTTTAAAAAATTTCAACATAATATCTCCCTCCCGTTATTTCCCCGCTGCTTCCTGTATTGATATACCCGATGTCGTTTTGTAAATATGTCTATATATTTTTTTATCAGTGGTGGATTTATATTATATATTTCGCATAATTTTTATATTTGCTTTTTTGAGCATGTGTATATATTAACCATTATTTTTGGTTTTGTCCACATTTTTATTGTCATTTTTCAAAAAAATTGAGCTTTCGCACATTAATGTGGTATCTTGTGCAAGAATATTCTGTATATTTCAGCTGTTCTTTTTTACTCATCTCGTCTGCCCGCGTATCCTGTTCGTTCATCACTTTCATATTCCAATATGTTTTTCGCAGCCTCTTAACGCAAATAAAACTATCCTGTCAGGTACAAAGCTTCTCAACTTTGCAATTTGTTCAGGATAGTTTTATTTATTGATAAAAATATTTAATTTTCGTCAGATATATTTTTATCTGATAATCTTAATCTGGCACGCCTCCATGGCTTTCAGTGCATTCTCATGACTCTCCGGTGTTACGCCAGCGCAGCATGTGGCATCAACACAGATCGGCACTTCCGGAAGGGATGCCTTGATCAGAAGAGCATTGGAGATCACACAGATATCTGTGCAAAGTCCGACCAGTGTGATACTTTCGATTCCCTGGTCTTCATTAAGTGTAACCAGTTCGCCCGCCAGATCTGTTGAGCCGAAAGTCTCTTTGTCGATCGGCTCCGTTTTTCTCAGTATATCCAGCTCTTTTCGGATCTGCCAGCCTTCGGTGTCACGGATACAGTGCTTGACCGGAAGGTTTTTTCCCTCCTGCGTTTCCAGATAATATGTCTCATGCGTATCTCTCGTGAAAAATACTTCTCCGTCAAAATTGCGGATTTTCTCTTCCACCTTCGGCACGATCGCAACTGCTTCCTTTGTGCCTAAGGCACCATCGATAAAATCATTCTGCATGTCCACTACGATAAGAATTTTTTTCATTTTTAACTCCTTTATCGTTTTCTTTCAGTATAACACAGGATTTCTTTCATGTGCACAGTAAACCGTTTTTCCCCGTCCCCAATGGTTAATCTTCTGAAAAAATCACATTCCTCATCATTACAACGTTTTGCAGCTTCTGACTTCATATTTAAATGAAAAACATGCTGCAGCTTTTCTTTGTCACTGCTATAATCATGAAGCTCACAGGCCACACCTTTTTCCTTCAGCTTCTCATACATCACCGGTGCCTGTGCCCGCAGAAAATCCTCCTCTGCGGTCATAATGTAAGCTGGAGGAAATTTCTCATTGACATAAAGTACCGGAGATAAATGCTTCAGTTCTTCTGCCGTTCCTTTTCCGGGAAGATATTCCGCCATCAGCTGCTTTGTCATGTTCTCCGGATTTTCAAGACTGTACTGTCCACAGTTTAATGCCACGGCCTTTATATGAATTCCATCCGGAATCTGGATCTCACAATTCGCCGCATATTCTTCATTCGTGCAGATATCCGCATACATGGAAAGCATCTGTGCACCTGCGGAATCTCCCACTGCAAAAAGATTCTCCATGTCCATTCCATATTCATCCTTATGTTTGAGAACCCACGCAAAAGCAAGATTGGTATCCTTCAGCGATGCCGGAAACTGATGCTCCGGTGCCAGTCTGTAACTGAAATTAACAACTGCAAAACCTCTCTGTGCAAGACTCATACAATAATACTGATATCTTTCTTTGTCACCATATACCCAGCCGCCGCCATGTACACTGACGATCACCGGAAGAATTCTGCCCTCCGCATCCTTCGGGCGATATACGTCCAGCACCTGCATTTCTGAATCTTTTCCATAAGCAATATCATCATAAC
The DNA here is from genome assembly GCF_040096615.1 of Blautia aquisgranensis. Classification (NCBI taxonomy): domain Bacteria; kingdom Bacillati; phylum Bacillota; class Clostridia; order Lachnospirales; family Lachnospiraceae; genus Blautia; species Blautia aquisgranensis. The sequence continues at coordinate 53,389 of NZ_JBBMEJ010000002.1, read as the reverse complement.
GGATCACATCTTCCGGAGTTGTAAGACCTGCATCACGGATGTCATCTCCCTCTTTAAATTGCCGTCTTACTATGCTGCTCATTTTTTCCATTTCTGCACCTCTTTTAAGGGACGGAGAAAAATGGCTTTTTTATCCGTCCCCTATGGTTTTATTTTGTTTTATTCTATTTTGTTTTATATCGATATACCGTCTTTATCGCTTTGCTGTCTTTCTTTGATGTCCATCCACTTTCAGATGTTATTGTATGTGTCTGTAATTTTTTATTCTGATATTGGTTCATTCGATACCAGGCCTGTCCCCTGCTTCCATGACTTCCATTAGATCCATCACAGGTGGTTCCGCTGGAACACCATACACGGTTTCCATTCCCATTCCAGTTAAGCAGATAATATGCAATACTTGGATCGTCTCCATCTGCACCGGACGCTGCTACTGTTACCTGATTTGCAGCTACACTGTCAAAATGTACATAAGCACCTGTCTGTGCAAAGTTAACATTGTTTCCTGTACTTGGTCCGCAAAAATGATAATAATAATAACCAACTAACTGTCTGGCAGCTGATGTATCCAGTGTTCTCACAGTCTCATAAACGCTTCCGTCATTAACATATTGGGAAGTTGTTTTCTTATAAGTATGTTTGTACTGGATAGTATATTTACTCGATGTAACATTAGCAGGAAGCTTGTTTGTATAAACCCAGTTTTTCGGTTTTGCCTTAATTTTAAATGTTTTGGTTACTGTTCCTGTATAATTTCCTTTAAAACGAATCGTTACTTTATAAGTACCGATCTTTTTTCTTCCCCAGGAATACGATACACTGTAATTACCCGAGCTGATTTTTTTATTATCTGCACCAGTCACAGTTACTTTTGGCGTTTTTACTTTTCCATCATATACATAGCTTGTAGCAGAAAGCTGCACTTTTTTTGGATAATAAATCGTTTTCTGATTTGTAATATTTCCACAGGAGCAAATATAGCGAGTATATCCATTCTTGCTTACCGTTGCTTTTTGTACCTGTTTTTTATAATTATGTTTATGGGATTTTCCGGTAATCTTAAAAGTCTTTGTTACTGTTCCGGAATAATTACCTTTGAACTGAATCGTTACTTTATAAGTACCCACATATTTTCTTCCTGCAGAATATGTTACCTTATAATTTGCTGCACTGATTACTTTATTATTGCTACCGATTACCTTTACTGTCGGTTTTTTTGTTTTACCATCATAAACATAATTCGTTTTGGAAAGCTGTATTTTTTTCGGATAATAAATCGTTTTTTTATTCCTGGTTTTTCCGCAGCTACATTTTTCCTGCGTATATCCATTTGCTTTCGTAGTTGCTTTCTTTGTAACTTTTTTATAATTATGCGTATGTGCTACCGGGGCTGCCTGTACTGTAAAGTTTACATAATCAGAAAATGTATATGCGTACTTTGCATGATTAACGGATGCTACCGTCATTCTGTAGTTTCCAGCCGGCAATGTACATGCCCAGCTTGTTCCGGTAACTTTAGACTGACATTTATATATATTGGACTCACCATCTTTATATATGTATACATCATAATATTGTGTGTTACTTGTGGCATTCCATGTGAATGTAGTAGTCTGCCCGCTTTTTCCCGCGTTCACACTTGCATATGGTTTTCCAGGCATTCGACATCCAGGATAAATAAAACCAAGCAAAATCTTGTTGGAATCATAAGGTCTTCTTCCACCTACCGAATTTGTCAGTGTATAACCATATGCTATACCGTGTGATGAAGTCTGATCCAGATCCGTTCTTCCGCCTTCATCAACTGTAAAAGTATCTCCTGAACCACCGGTCACATACGCTACATGTCCATAATAATCTCCACTCCATACAGCAATGGATCCTGGTAACGGATCATTTCCTACAGCATATCCCTGGTTGATAGCATTTTGCCACCAATTTACCGCATTTCCCCAGGCTGGTAATGCAATGCCCTGTCTCTCATATACACATTGCCATGCAAAACGTGTGCAGGGAATTTCATATAATCCATCCTGGTCTACATCCTGAGTCGTCGGATACGGATTTCCTGCTGCTGTTACAGTTGTCGCCGGCACAGAACTTAATACAGTTGCTGCTGATAATGTAAGAATCATAAATTTCTTCAAAAATCTTTTTTTCATACTCATACCTCCCAACTGAAATAAAAAAACCTTGAAAATAGAATACAAGAATATACAGCAAAATGAATACTTACCATCTATTTTTATGCTATCATCCTTATCTCTGATTTTCAAGGCTTTTTTGCCATTGGGGGACAGAACTGAAAGCCAGTTTTCTCCGTCCCCAATGGTGCGTTTATTTTCCTTCTGCGATATCCTTTGTGATCTTCAGGAATTTATCGATATCGTCTGTTCCATGGCAGTGAAGCGGTGAAACACGAAGTGCTCCCTCAAGTCCAAGTGTCTCAACGATACGTTTAGAATACGGACTGCTCTTTACACGCTCGAACAGTGTTACGCCATGCTCAAGATATCTTCTTGCACACTCTGCATACTCAATTCCCTCGATGCCCATAGCAACGATCAGGTCCTTGTATGTAAGATCTTCCATATCAACATAAACCTGTACTCCAGGAATATGACGAAGTCCAGGAACTTTCTCGGTACCTTCAAGCATACGGTACAGAAGTGCTCTCTCCTGAAGATGGATATGATTCATACCTTCAACAAAAAGCTCTCTCTTATTGTATTTCTGTGCGGAGTCACCTAGGAAATGCTTACCGATGCTGCATACATAATCAATAACAGCCATCATAGCTGCAAAGTTAGCCGGAGCCGGTGTTCCAAGTGCCCATACATTGTCATCCTTGCATGTCAGTTTGATATGCGGCATTACAGAAACACGATCGGAAACATAGCAGTAACCACATCCACGAACACCAAAGAATTTATACGGTGCAAAGTTGCAGACATCAACACCCCAATCCTCAACATCGATCACTGCATGCGGTGCATGCTGAACTGCATCACTTACAATATAGATATCCGGGTTGATCTCTTTTGCACGACGTGCGATCTCCTTGATATCCATGATATTACCGGAAATATTGGAAGCCGCCATGATGCTGAGAAGAACGGTATCCTTATCAACATATTTCATGATCTCATCCGGATCAAGTCCGCCTGTTACTTTATTAGCCGGAACCTCACGGAACTCTCTTCCTGTCTTTTTGCAGTAGTACTCAACTGCATCGTGTGCAGACGGATGCTCCAGTGCAGATGTAACCGCATTCTTACCCCAGTCAACACCTTCCATAATCGTACCTACTGCATGAAACATTGTCTGGGAAGCTGTCAGCTCTGTAATAAGCGCACCGCTCTTCGCGCCAAAAATAACCTCAAGGATCTCCTGAGTACCATTCTTAACATAATCTGCCAGGTCAAAACCTCTTCCTCTTGCACGCTCCGGGCAATCCGGGAATTCCTCGATAGCAGCCTTGGCTTCAACGGCTTTTTTAAGTCTTAAAGAACCACCTGAGTTCTCGAAGAAAAGTCTCGCACCATACTGAGGATCCTTATCTGCATAATAAAACTGAGATTTCAGCTTCTTCTGATATGTATCTGAAAACAAAACGCCATGATTAAATTCCATAATAATATCCTCTCCTTCATCACATAAGCCCCGGCAACCCGGACAGCCAGCTATTCATGAACACTCTCATTTCATACGACCGTGTTCATTATATATCTCTCATCAGAAGATAGCATAACACATTTATAAATAGTTATAAAATGAATAATATAACTGTATTATATTAATATTGTTTATATTTTAACACAGCATAGCGCTGACAGCTCATCCAACTCCTGATCAGTCATACCTATCCTACCATTCTGAAAAGCCAGCCCGTGAGGCATCCCTTTCACAAAAAAAGCCGAACCAGCCACATTCCGCAGCCAGTTCAGCTCAAACCATACAACTACAAACTCACTCACCATCAACCCAGGCAAGCAGCTTCCCGGTAAAAACTCTGTTAAAGAAATGTATCACCGGACCCAATCCAAAAGCCGTCACCAGTGTACCGATACCCACAACACCACCAGTCAGATAGCAGATCAGCGCACAAAGCACATCATTGGACATCCTGTGCCAGAAATAAGGAATCTTCGGCCATCTCTCTGTCATGATCAGGGAAAGACTATCATAAGGTGCAACTCCCTCATCCGGCATCTGATACATAGACAAGCCCAGACAACAGATCACAACACCAACACACAGTGCCACCAAACGCACCGGCAGTGCCACAAGCTCCAATCCAAACACACCTGTATAAATATTATAAAAGAACGTAGTAATATAAGCCAGGCACACCGCATTCACAATAGTTCCAATTCCCAGGAATCTTCTGCCAAAAGCAATCTCAATGATCAATAACACGATATTTACAATCAGCTGAAAGTTACCATAAGCCATACCAAGCGTATCTGCAACCGCCATATTCATTCCACTGAACGGATCCGTTCCAAGCCCGGCCAGCTTGAAAATTCCAATCCCCATACCTGCAAAAACATTTCCGATACACATGATCAGAACATGCTTCCAGTTAATGTTCTTCAAATACTCCCCCATAAACCTTCTACCTCATCCTCTCTGAAAATATTGTCAGGCAGATATCCACGATCCACCTTCACTGCGCAGAATCCATACCAGATAATACCTTAATAACCAGCCTGCTGCAACGCTTATATTCTATCACACCACCTCACCCCTGTAAAACACAAAAGCCCCAAGAAACAACAAAAAGCAACAAAAAAAGACATCCGGCAGACTACATTATATGATCCGCCGGACATCTCTCTTTTTCATATCACGCTGTTAATTCAATTTCACAATCACCAGTCAATCCCGAAGCTCTCATGGCAGAGCCTCGTCATTTCAGATATCCCGAAAAATTTTTCCAATATCCAATATTATTTAATGAACTTAACCTCAGGATAAATTGCCTGCTTGGCAGCTTCTTTACGCTCATTAAATACAACCTTGTTCTCCTCAAACAGGTTACGTCCCTGTGCATCGATAGATACGATCAATGGCCCAAATTCCTTAACCTTATTGCACCATAAGGTCTCCGGCATACCAAGCTCATCCCAGTGATGCTCAACGATCTTCTCAACCTCTGTAGCAGCAACTACTGCACAGCCTGCCGGGAATACACAGTGAATCGCACCAAACTCCTTACATGCACGTTCAGTATTCGGACCCATACCACCTTTACCAACGATCACTCTCACACCAGTCAGTTTCGTAAACTCATACTCGAATTTTTCCATACGCATGGAAGTTGTCGGTCCTACAGAAACCATTTCATAATCATCCTCTGTTCCCTCGATCTTGCGGACGATAGGACCTGCATGGAAAATTGCTTTATCTTTAATATCATACGGAAGCTCTCTTCCGTACTCAACCAGACGACGATGTGCCACATCACGGCAGGTCATCAGATCTCCGTCCAACCATACGATATCGCCGATTTTGATATCAGCCAGGTCTTCTGCGCTTATAGGTGTAATAAGAACTTTTTTATCTCCTCTGATTTCAATCATGATTTTTCCCTCCGTTTATGCGTTGAATTTCCATGTGGAATGTGTATCACAGGTTACTGTAAGATCCGGATTTACAACAAGATGTCCACGACGGTGAGACCAGCAGCCCACATTTACCGCAACACCGATAGTAGACGGATGACGGGCTGTATTCTCGATATTAACACCCATTACAGAATACTTTCCGCCCATACCCTGCGGTCCAAGGCCGATCGCATTGATACCATCCTCGAGAAGCTTTTCCATTTTTGCAGCATTTGCATTGTCGTTATGAGAACCGATCGGGCGCATCAGCGCTTTCTTTGAATTAAGTGCAGCTGTTTCCACAGAAGTTCCCACACCAACGCCTACCAGAAGCGGAGGACACGCATTCAGTCCGTAAGTTGTCATCTGATCAAGAACGAAATCGGTAACACCCTCATATCCGGCACCTGGCATCAGAACCATTGCTTTTCCCGGGAGAGTACATCCGCCGCCTGCCATGTATGCGTAGATCTCACATTTATCGCTGTTCGGAACGATATCCCACCATACAGTCGGAGTTCCTTTTCCAACGTTTTTCTTTGTGTTGTACTCGTCAAAAGTCTCAACGGAATTGTGTCTCAGCGGAGCTGCAAACGTAGCCTGCACAACAGCCTCCTTTAAAAGTCCCTCCAGCTCATTGATATACGGGAAATTCGTTCCGCATTTCAGCCAGAACTGAAGAACACCTGTGTCCTGACAGCTTGGACGGTTCAGCTCTACAGCCAATCCCTGGTTTTTTGTCATTGTCTCATAGAGAACTTTCGGAAGTGCTGCTGTTTCCTGGGAGCCAAGCTCCTCCAGTTTGTTTACTACATCATCCGGTAATTTTTTTCCAATGTGGGCAACAAAATCTGCTACCATATCTGTTAATACTTTAACTCCATTTTCCTTAGTCATGATTTACCTCCTGATACGGTTCGATGGTTTGTGTTTTGGTTGGTTGTTTCATCAATTAATTGGCTGATTAATTGGTTAAGATGGAATATGTATTTTTTTCCACTGCTCATTGCATTTCACAATGTGCAGAAGAATTAACAAAGTTTAAGGTTTACGGGTAAAACGGGAACAAAATCGGTAACAGGATCATACAGATCACGAAAGATACCAGGATCAGCGGCAGACCGGATTTTACATAATCCTTGAATTTATATCCGCCAAGTCCTACCACCATTGTGTTCGCCGGCATTCCGATCGGTGTTGCATAAGCACAGGAGCCTGCAATAACAGTTGCGATAACAACGGCTCTCGGATCTGCTCCGAGGTTGTTTGCAAGAGATACCGCAATAGGGATCATCAGTGCTGTGGTTGCTGTATTTGACATGAAATTTGTCAGCACACAGGTTACAATAAAAATCACCAGAAGAAGAAGGATCGGACTCGGATCTGCTCCAAGAAGTCCTACGATCTTATCTGCGATCAGCTCTCCGGCTCCGGTTGTATCCAATGCTTTTGCAAGTGTCAGAGAACCGCCGAAAAGAAATACAACCTTCAGGTCAATAGACTTCAATGCGTCTTTCTCGGAAATAACTCCTGTCAGAACCAGGAGGATCGCTCCGATACATGCGGAAACCTCAATGCTGATGCCGATCTCTTTCTCAAAGATCATTGCAAGGATCACAAGGATCAGTACTACCAGGGAAACAGTCTGTTTCCATTTCGGTACATGGCTGAAATCCTGCTGATCTTCAAGAGCTGCACCGGATGCATTCTTTCCATCCGGAAGGAATTTATATCCGATAAGGACAAAGTAGAGGATTCCGATCAGAAGCATCGGAACTCCAACCGGCGCATACATAAAAAAGCTTGTGGAAAGCCCCATCTCCTGAAGTGCATTCACACCCATCAGGTTTCCGGGTGCACCGATAATGGAAAGGTTTCCGCCAAGTGCTGCGGCAAATACCAGCGGCATCAGAAGACGGCTTCTGGAATAGCCGGACTCATCGGCTATTCCACAGACTACCGGAATCAGCACTGCTGCGGTACCTGTATTGGATAAAAATCCGGACATTACACCTACGATCACCATGATCGCAATGATCAATGTTTTTTCTGTTCTGGCAAATTTCGTGACCAGTCCTCCGATCTTATTTGCCATTCCTGTTTCGAACAATGCCTGGCCTACTACAAACATGCCAACGCAAAGGATTACGTTACTGTTTACATACTGTGAAAATGTTGTTGTTGCATCCACAACTCCTGTGAGTGTCAGACCGATGGCACAGATTGAAGCAGTCAGTCCAAGAGGAATTTTTTCAAGGATGAAACTGATAATGGTGAACACAAGAAACAGCAATGTTATAGTTGTCTGAGACATTTCTGTACTCTCCTTTCACTGTGTTGTGATTTCATGTTTATTCTGTCTTTATTTTCCGTCTTATTTTTTCTGAAAAGTATAGGCCATACACGTTTCTTTTGATGACTTTATTATAACTGGTGTACATATAAAAAAACAAATTAATGAAACACATATCCCCATAAAAAAAATTTATGTTCTCAATTTTTCGCCCGATTTTTTATGCAATATTGCTATAAAACAGTCTGTTTATCAAAATAAACATAGAAATTATACCATGCCTGTGATATTTTTATGATAACATTTAAACGGAGAAAAACATCCGAACACCATATTAAAGGAAGTATTTTATTATGACATTGAACCAGCTTCGATATTTCTGCACCGCCAGCCGCTGCCACAGCATCACAAAAGCAGCTGAAGAATTATATGTAACCCAGCCAACCGTTTCCATGGCGATCCGTGACCTGGAGATTGAATTCGGAATCAGTCTTTTTTCCAGAAAAGGAAATCAGCTGATCCTTACCCAGGAAGGTGAAGCCTTCTATGAAAAAGCCACCTACATCCTTCAATACTGCAACGAGCTCCAGGCTGATTATTCCAGTATGTCCAGGGTAAAGCCCCCTCTCCGTATCGGGATTCCACCAATGCTGAGCACTGTATTTTTTCCGGAGCTGCTTACTGCTTTTCATGAAAAGCATCCGGAGATCGCTGTTGTTCTGGAGGAATACGGTTCCGTCCGCGCCTGTCATCTGGTTCAGGATGACACTCTGGATCTGGCATTGGTAAATATGGAACAATATAACATTGACAAATTTCATAACACGGTCCTTGCCAATGATCAGGTTGTTTTCTGCGTGAACAACGATCATAAACTGGCCGGCAAAAGTACTGTCACAACAAAAGAGATGTCACAGGAGCCTCTGATCTTTTTCAACGCAGACTCTGTCCAAAACCAGCTTCTCAAAATGCGTTTTGAAATGGATGGCTACACTCCAAATATCGTCATGCGAAGCAGCCAGATCTATACGACCCTGCAGTTCGTAAAAACCGGTAAATACGCCTGTTTTCTCTATTCCAGCATGACCGATAAATTTTCTGATTCCAATATCACCGGAATTCCACTGAATCCGCCTATCCGCATAAAGATCGGTATGATATGGAAAAAAGGCAAATACATCAGCGGTGATATGCTTACCTTTCTGCATTTCACACGAATGTATTACAAAGAACATCCTCTTATAGAAAAATAATCGCATTGTATCGAAATGTACCAACAACACTGGTTATATGTCGATTAATTTTACTAATAAATCAAATTTTTTTAATAAAACCCATTGAAATCCGTCAATTCATGTGATACTCTTTCTTACAGTGTATTTCTACACAAAACGAATGACCGCCACTACCGTACACAAGGAGGTTCCGGCACTCATTCAAAAATAAAAAACTCAGGAGAGTCTCTTCAAATAAAAAAGAAGAGCGCCGAAGGTGTAAGCAGCATAAAATGCTGTAAATCTCTCAGGCAAAAGGATGGAGGAAAGAGTAATGTTTACACAAATCAACAACTTTATCACATGGTTTGACGGAGTCGTTTGGGGACTTCCGCTGATCATTCTGATCCTGTTCACAGGAATTCTGTTAACCGCTCGGTTAGGTCTTTTACAGGTAAGGCACCTCGGAAAGGCACTGAAATTCATGGTAAAAAATGAAGAAGGCGGCGATGGTGAGGTCACAAGCTTCGGAGCTCTGTGTACTGCACTTTCAGCAACCATCGGAACCGGAAATATCGTAGGTGTCGCAACTGCTATCGCAGCCGGCGGACCAGGTGCACTTTTCTGGATGATCGTAGCCGCATTCTTCGGGATGGCAACCAAATACGCAGAAGGACTTCTGGCGATCAAGTATCGTACCATTGACAAAGAAGGCCACGTTCTCGGCGGACCATTCTACTACATCGAAAACGGTATGGGAAAACAGTGGAGATGGCTTGCCAAGATCTTCGCATTTTTCGGAGCAGGTGTAGGACTTTTCGGTATCGGAACCTTCACACAGGTAAACGGTATCGCGTCTGCAGTTACCAATTTCTTTGACCCGGATAAAGCACATACAGTAGCACTTTTCGGAAATACATATTCCTGGGCAACTGTAGTTGCATGTCTGGCACTTACAGTATGTGTAGGACTTGTCGTTCTCGGCGGAATCAAGAGAATCGCAAAGGTATCCCAGGTCGTTGTACCGTTTATGGCAGTTCTCTATGTTGCACTGGCACTGATCATCGTGATCACAAACATCACTGCAGTACCTGCAGCGATCGTAACTATCGTAAAATCTGCTTTCACAGGAAGTGCACTTGCAGGTGGCGCAATGGGAACCATGGTCGTAGCTATGCAGAAGGGTATCGCCCGCGGTATCTTCTCCAATGAGTCCGGTCTTGGTAGTGCCCCGATCGCAGCCGCTGCAGCTCAGACAAAGGAGCCGGTACGTCAGGGTCTTGTATCCATGACAGGTACATTCATTGATACCATCGTTATCTGTACAATGACAGGTCTTTCCATCGTCATCACAGAAACATGGAACACAGGTCTTGAGGGTGTTGCCATCACAACAGCAGCTTTCCAGAAAGGACTTCCTTTCCCGCCGGTTGTCGCATCCTTCTCACTGATGCTGTGTCTGGTATTCTTCGCATTCACAACCATTCTCGGATGGGATTATTACGGTGAAAGATGTCTGGAATACCTGTTCAACAGAAACAAAGCCGCAGTTACAACATACCGCTGGCTGTACATCATCTGCGTATTCATCGGACCATATATGACTGTAGCAGCAGTATGGAACATCGCAGATATCTTCAATGCCCTGATGGCATTCCCGAACCTGATTGCTCTTCTTGCCCTGAGCGGTGTGGTCGTAAAGGAAACAAAAAATTTCTTCAAGAGACATAAAAACTACGAATTCTGATAAAAAAAGACGCAGCTTTTACATTTTTGCCGTGTAAAAGCTGCGTCTTTCTTTTCGGAACCACTGTCGCTTTTGAACTTACAGTTTCCCACCGTAATTCTTATAATTCTCAATATAATCCAGGATCTCCTCCGGATTCTTCATAAACCTGCAAAGTCCCACAACATCCCGTGACATAAATTTCTCAGCTGCCGTATATTCCAGCAGTTCTCTCATACTGTCATAATAGCCTTCGATGTTATAGAGAACGATCGGACGATCGATCCGCCCCAGACTCTTTAATGTCAGGATCTCAAAAAATTCCTCATATGTACCGATTCCTCCGGGTACCACGATCGTAGCATCGGAACGGCTTTCCAGGAGATGTTTTCTCTCTCTCATGGTTTCCGTAAAAATAAACTCCGTACAGTGCTGATACAGCACTCCCGGCTGGTCAAAAAATTTCGGCGAGATTCCAAGGATATAGCCTTTTTCATGGGAAACTCCCCGGGCAGCTGCACCCATCAGGCCAGTCTCACCTCCGCCAAACACAAGCCCGTGACCTCTTTTTGCCATCAGTCGTCCAAGCTCTTCTGTCTTTTCATAATAGATTTTTTTGAGCTCCTCACTGGATGCTCCGTATATGCAGATATTCATGATTTCTTCTCCTCTTTTTTCCAAAATGACACCATCTCAGAAATATTTTACCTCAAATCCATTCTTCCTACAATAGTCATCCACCCTGGTATCTTTTTTACATAAAATCTTTGTTCCTCTGTTGATGATCCACTCTCCAAGAACCTCCGGATCTCCGGAAAATTCTACTGTTTTCAACATACTGCATCCATGAAACGCCCATTTTTCCACAGTTTCCACACTTTGAGGAATTCTGACGTATTCCAGTTCTTTGCATTTCAAAAAAGCACTCTCTCCTATAAAATGCAGATTCTCCGGAAGTTTCAGGTTTTTCAGACCAGTCTGATAAAAAGCTTTTTCTTCTATTTTTTCCACAGACTTCGGTATCTCTATTTCTGACAGCTCTATACATCTGTAAAAGCTCTGTCTTCCAATCTCTCTTACAGTTTCCGGCAGAATAATCTGCGAAAGCTCCCTGCATTCCATAAATGTTTCTTCCGGAATTCTGAAAATCTTTAAATTGTCATCAAAAGAAACCTGCTGTAATCTTTTGCATCCGGAAAAAATCCCTTTTCCCATGCGTTCAACTGTTTTTGAAATCTGAAATTTTCTCAGATTTACGCAACCGGAAAATGCTCCGTTTTTTATTTTTTTCAGTTTTTGCGTATCTACCGTTCTTAGTCTCGTACACCCCGAAAAACTTTCCTTCCCGATTTCTCTTACACAGTCTGAAAAAACTGCCTCCTTGATCCGAATGTTATTTTTCAGTGCCTCATCACCAATCTTTGTATATGGCCATGTGATAACGAGCCGTCTGTCTCCATGCTTATCTGCACAGCCTCTCAGAAATGTTTTTTCTTCATCCTTCTGTAACCGCCACACCAGTGTTTTCTGCATTTTTTACCTCTCAAATAAAAAAACAGGTGCAATATCCCGAAAGATATCGCACCCGTATTATAATCATGTTTTTCTCAAACAATACCATCTGCTACCGCAATATCTCTGAATCCGGAAGCTGTTTTCTCTCCGTAACCCGAAAAAAGGTTCACAAAATAAAACAATCTCCCACTCCATTTATCATTGCGTGTAATAACTGGTAGCAGCTTTAAGCAGGTATCCTGGCTTATGTAATCACGGTCTTTCTCCTTCTCATACAAAATATGTACAATGGATGCAGAAAACCTAAACAAATACAGTAGCACGACTGCCTGGGATTCTAACCCTGTTCCCTCTTGGCTCTGTCGATATAACAGAGAACTTAAAACCGGTAATTGTTGAATTACTTTTCCATATTTAACTGTGCCGAAATTATAACATAATTCTCTTACCGTGGCAATCCTGTATTGACGCAGCCGGATTATTTATTTTACTGTCACCTTGCATTTATAAACTGCTTTTCCTGATTTTACAGTAATAACTGCCGTTCCTTTTTTAAGTCCTTTAATTACTCCTTTAGCATTTACGTAAACAACTTTTTTATTGGAAGAAGTGTATGTGATCTTCTCAGCAGAAGTAATTGGTTTACGTACAGGTTTTAATGTATCCGTTTTTCCTTTTTTCAGAGTAATACTGGATTTCAGGCCTGTAATGGCTGTTGTTCTTACAGTTCCTTTCTGTACGATTACTTTTACTTTTGCTGTCTTTTTACTTGCCAGTGTTACAGTAATATAAGCTGTACCTGTCTTTTTCTGTGCAGTGATCACACCTTTGTTATTTACTTTGACAATAGCTGTATTGCCTGATTTCCAGGATTTTACAGAATCTCCTTTTGCCAGTCCGCTTACTTTCACTTTGTTTGTGGATTTTCCCGGATTCAGCCTGATCTCATATGCATTAAGCTTAATTGTTGCTTTCAGCTTGCTTCCTGAGCTTTTCGTCTCCTTTTTGCCGCATACAGAACAGGTTCTTGTAATCTGTTTTGCTGCAAAGACCGTAGCTGCTTTTGTTGTCTTCCAGGAGCTCCATTTATGAGTCACATGTGCTGCCTTCTGCACAACTACTTTTACTTTTGCTGTTGTCTGACTTGCCAGAGTTACGGTAACATAGGCTGTTCCTGTCTTCTTCTGTGCAGTGATCACACCCTTGTTATCTACTTTCACAATAGCTGTATCACTTGATTTCCAGGATTTTACGGAATCTCCTTTTGCCAGTCCGCTTACTTTTACCTTATCTGTGGACTTTCCTGAAACCAGTTTAATTTCATATGTACTGAGCTTAATCGTTGCTTTCAGCTTGCTTCCTGAGTTTTTCATTTCTGTTTTACCGCATACAGAACAGGTTCTTGTGATCTGTTTTGCAGCAAATACTGTAGCCTCTTTCGTTGTCTTCCAGGAACTCCATTTATGATCTGCAAGTGCTGTAGATTCTGTCTTTTTCTCGCCACACCAGGTACAGGTAAATGTTTTACTTCCTTTTTCCTTACATGTGGACTGCTTTGTAACCACACCTGTATTCCAGCTGTGTTTTGTATGCTCTCCTTTATCCTTAAGATCCCAGTAAGCTGTCTTTTTATTTACAAAACGACTGTACGCATCCAGAGCCTGAAGAGCCTGTACCGTAGACATTTCACTGGATTTCGTCATGGACATGGAATGTGAAAAACCATTGTCACTCTGAATATAGCCGGTCAGATTGGTGATCAGATTCATATTTACAGTTCCAAAATCACCGCTCAACGGATCAATTCCCATAGATGTCAGAGCAAGAAGCACCTGGGCAGTACTTTCTGAAGTTCCATATCCGAAGTCATCACCCATTGTATTTTTCAAATAGGTAAGTGCCTGATCGGAGATTTTTTTTGCTGCTGTATTATGATTTCTGTAAACAGAAAGTGCCTGAAGAGCCATTGCTGTAATATCAGAGCTTCCACCTCTCGCATCGGAAAGACCGATTCCTCCACTTGCTGAATTCTGGAACTTTGCAAGTTCCGCTATAATAGCACCGCGATTCCATTTTGCACCGGAAGGTATCTGAATATCTGCCGCATCCAGTGCAATCAGTGCATAGATCAGTTCATTGGATCCGTTTTTCAGCTTCGGTGAATTATATATCATCTCTGCCAGATTAACACCATTTACATTTGTGATGTCTTTTCCCATGGAAGTTAAAGCAAGTGCTACGCGCTCAATATCCGTAGGTTTCTGGTCTGCGCTCCAGGTTTTTACTGTCTCGCATACAGAGTTATAATATGCATCCAGTTTATCCTGTGCGATCGTCTTTCCGCTACGCGCAAGTGCATATACAGCCCACTCATCTCCATATTTGTAGCCTTTTGTTTCATGAATATCTGCAAGGTATGACGCTGCCTTTTCGATTCCTTCTGAAGCAAGTTTTGTATTATCGGTATCCTGTCCGTCACCTTTTGTTACTGTGATCTTAATTGTCACCGGTTTCGGAGAATTTGTCTGATCCACCGGTGTACCGGTTGCTGTTACTGTGCCTTCTCCAATTCCTGTAATTCTGTAATCGGTTCCGATAAAGTAGCTGTTTGTATCCGGTGCACCATCCTCACGTTTCCAGTAGCCACTTGTTTTCTTTGTGATAACTGCGACACCTTTTTTATCAAATGTCCATTTCATGGACGGATCTGTCACGTTATACCCCTGCTCAGAGAGCTCTCCCACAAAGCTGAGATCAATATCCTGACTCTCTCCTGCTTTTACCGTAACTTCTGTTACAGGTGAAGAAACAGCTGTCAGCGGATTTTTATATACATACTCAACTTCTGAGCTTCCTGTTACAGTACGGGTCTTTCCTGTTTCCGGATCTGTATCTTTAATTTCTGCTGTATAGGTTACTTTTCCGGCCTGCTTGGGAACAAATACCTTAGATCCGTTGCTGTAATATCCAATGGTATCATCACTGCTTTTAATCGTCCAGTCGGAAGCAAAGCTTGCGTTTTCCGGAGTCACTACCGCACTTCCCGGAATCGGATTGAAAGCCACTCTTCCGTCCTCTTCCTGGCCGTCACTGTTTGCGTTTCTTCCGTGGATCACCTGCTGTCCGGACATTCCCACAACAATGGATTCTACCGGCACATAGGTAGATGTCAGGGAAACTGTGGCGGAAATTTCCGGCTGTGCTTTGGAGCTTACCGCGATGGAAGAAGTTCCCGGTTTCACAAATGTGAAAGAGCTGTAGCTTTCTTCATTTTTGATCAGGGTTTCATCAGCTGCTTTGTAACGGAAACTGGAGAAAGCCATATCACTGAATTCTTCTTCTCCCTCATATCTTCCCTGTACCTGAATCTTCTTTGTTTCGGAACCGGCTACCGTATAATTTCCGTTTGTTACATCCTGACCGTCAATGAGAAGACGGACTGCGTCGATTTTTTTCGTTGTTGCAATCACGGAAGCATACGCCACAATCTCACTGGAACCGTCGCTGTTGATCTGTGTTGCTGTAATAACGGCCTTTCCTTTTTTATAAACAAAAAGCTCTCCGTCACTTAAACTCATCGCCATACATCCGGCTGGTTTCATCTCTGTACAGTTCCACTCCAGGGAACTTCCCTCCGGTGCCTGATAGTCTTTCAGGCTGAAAGTTCCTGCGATCTGGTATGAGTTTACCTGATCAGGAGAAACCTGAATACGGGAATCGGTCAAAGTCTCTTTTTCACTTCCGTCAAAAGAAGTAAACTCTACCTGATATTTGCTTTCCCCCGGAAGCTCCGGCCAGACCTCAGTGTCCGGTTTATAGGACTGGTTTTCTCCGAAATATGGGAATCCATCACTGCTCTGTCCCCATTTTGACCCACTGTCGCCACGGCCGTTGTTTAACAACTCCACAAGATCCAGAGTTTTCATTTCGGATTCTTCTCTGGACATGGAATTTACAAGAACTCCCTCCGGCACGGATGGCATGGTAAGGGTATCAAGCCAGTAGCAGTTTTTCACCAGACCAGCTCCGTTTACATCTTCATACTGGGCAAATAATGCTCCGCTTGGGCTCTCGCCAAAAGCAATACTGTTTGCGATCACACCACCGGATAATTTCTTTGCAAAACCGCAGGCATCACTTCCGGAGATCTCAACGGAACAGTTCAGAACTGCGCCTTTGATACTTCCGCCAAGAACGCCTGTATTTTCCCAGACATTACCGATTGTTCCCTTAAAAGCAATATTCTGAACAACACCGCTTTCCCCGACTCTGCTAAACAGCCCCTGGGAATCTTTAAACGTAACGGTATGTCCCTGTCCGTCCAGAACACCGTTAAATTCACAGAAATTCATATAATTTTCATCCAGAGTGATATCATTATCCAGAACATAATACTGTCCCTCTGTTCCGTCCCAGATATTTCCAATCTGATCTGCGGAAGTGATATGGGTAACTGTCACGCCTTCCGGAATTTTTACCGGTGTTACCGGTTTCTGTTTTTTCAGTGCGCTGATGGCATCACTGAGATTTTTTGCTGCCTCGTTTACTTCTGCCTGAGAAGCAGTCCCTGCTTCCAGCATTTCTTTTGCCTTAGCCAGCGCATCGGAAACTGTTTTCCAACTGGATTCTGTATAATCTGACTCTGTAAGCTTTTCCGCAGATTCTATGGAAGCTTTCAGTCCATCCCAGTTCACCTCTGCCGGAGCCGGTGTTCCCTCTGAAAGTACAGGAAGCCCGTTATTTCTTCCGTCAGAAGGCAGTACCCAGTAAAAGCCTGTAGTCGGAAGATCCGTATTCAGGATATCCACATTGGCTTTGATCTGATCTGCTGTCATCTTTTTCTTGCTGTCTTCGGAAATGTTATCTGTTCTTCCCATACCAACTGTAGACATTCCGGCAGTCCACAGCGCATGGCTGATCTTATACGCACCACCGTTGGTAGCCGCGATTCCGCCTCCGAACATATCGGTGTTTCCTGCAAAATAACAGTTTGCCACAGTTCCCTGAAGGCTTCCCACAAATCCGCCGATGGTGTCCATATAGTCGCTTGCAGCCTGAGAAGATGCTGTAGAATAACAGTTCTGGATCGTTCCCGTTACTGTATTTGCCACACTTCCCTGTCCGTCGCTTAAACTCAGTGTACTGCTTCCTGCAACACCGAGGTTCTGAATCGCTCCGGATACCTGATCTGCAAGAGGTTTATCCGCAAGGGTGATCACATGGCCTTTTCCATCCAGGGTACCAGCGATGGAACTGATCTGCTGTCCTGCTTCCAGTGTGATATCCGCTGCCAGTTCGTAAGTCTCACCGGCCGGAATTCCGTCAACAGGAATATCAGCGGCTGTATTTATCACATGAGAATCGCTCTGTGTCTCCACACTTTCAGCTTCTGCTGTTTCTGTGGCATCTCCTGAAGAAAACTCTACTGTCTCTTCTTCCTGTCCGGCAGAAAAATCATCCTCACTACTGTCTGCCCCATCCTCTTCTGTCACAATATCTTCTGTGCTGTTTTCCTCTGCATTACTTTCTTCGTCTGCAGGATAAAGCTCTTCTGCTGTACTTTCTTCTGCGGCCTGGTCTGAAAACATATCTGCTGCCTGTATCGGAGCAGTTCCACCAAGCATAAGTGCCATCGACAACGACACACTCAGAGCTTTTTTTCCATACCCTTTTTTAGTTTTTTTCATCCTTTTTCCTTTCCTTTTTTGCACAAAAAAAGTCCTCCCACCGAAGTGAGAGAACTGTTTCTGCTGTTTGTTAGTTATATTTAATTTTCAGCTGAATATTCCAGACAATCTATTCCCTCTGCGGAAACCATATCAGTAAATATACGATATCTACTGAGCTTGCTGATGATATGGCGGAAACATGATTCAGACCTCTCGCTGTAATCTTCCTTTAAGAACTGAAACCGACAGTTCACCTTATCTGAAATATGCAGTTGTTCTATTGATCATTCTAACAGTTC
This sequence comes from Blautia aquisgranensis, assembly GCF_040096615.1. Classification (NCBI taxonomy): domain Bacteria; kingdom Bacillati; phylum Bacillota; class Clostridia; order Lachnospirales; family Lachnospiraceae; genus Blautia; species Blautia aquisgranensis. The sequence goes on along the minus strand of NZ_JBBMEJ010000002.1, from coordinate 35,064 downwards.
GATAATTTTATGTCAAGTCATGAACACCTTTTCATCGCCGAAATCAGAGTCTTTTTGTTACCCGGAAACAATATTTTTTAATACATGAAAGGTTCGCGACACATCTTCTTTTGTGCAGCACTCAACCGTCCAGGTTCTTTCCTCTGTCTCAGGAAGCAATCCCAGAACTTTTTTATATGGAATATTTCCTGCTCCGAGGGACGCATGGGAATCCCTGTCACCGCAGTTGTCATGAACATGCACATGTGTCACATAAGGAGCCAGTTTTTCTGTCCATTCCAACACCGGTATCTTCGAATAGCAGTGTGCATGACCCATATCAAAGCATAAATGAAAGTTCGGATATTTTTCCCCAAGTATTTTGTAGACATCCAGAACAGGCTCGATCTGCGGATCAAATACATTCTCCATTACGATCTCCAGGCCTTTATGTTCTTCCAGGAATTCTCCGAAAAATTCTGTCACACGTTCCGCCCAGCCCTGAAGATAATGAACATATGGATTCATACAGGTATGATAGACGATCTTTTTTGCTCCCAGTTCCTGCCCCGCAATATAGGTCTGATGAAAACGCATTCCTGTGATCTTACGGACTTCACTGTCAAAAGCCGCCGGATCAAGATTCATAAATGGTCCATGGAGCGTCAGTCCCGGACAATTCATATCTTTCAGACGTTTCCGATAATTTCGGATAGATTCTTCCAGATTATCCAGATTATCCGAAATGGAAAATTCAATGCTTTCGATTCCTGCTCCTGTCTGCTCAATGATTTCCCTCATTTCGTCATCAGGCAGAAGATGACTGACATATATCATGCTTTTACCATGGCAAGCCTCTGTGGCTTTCCTTCCTTTCCCCCAGATATTTTTTTATATCTGAATACAAGTTTTGCCGGCCTCTGCTTCTGTTGGCAAAGACCGGCTTTCTTTCATTTCCATGCTGTCGTTCATACAATGAAAATGCCTTTTATTTTATTATAATCAGACCAGTTTTTTTATACAAGAACTTTTTCTACAGCGTTTTTCCAGCCACTGTATTTCTGATCTCTTTCCTGTGCGCTCATAGACGGAATGAACTGATTGCGGTTCTTCACCTCAAAAATACTTTCCATCTTATAGATTCCACAGCTCAAGCCAGCCATAAGACCTGCTCCGAATGCTGAGGATTCCTCACATCTAGGAAGACTTACTGTTGTTCCGAGGATATCACTCTGGAACTTCATCAGATACTGATTTCTTGTAGGACCTCCGTCTACACAGAGCTCTTTTACTGTCATTCCATCTTCTGCCTTCATCATCTCAACAATATCGGTGATCTGATATGCGATGGATTCCAGTGCGGCTTTTACGACCTCTTTCTTTCCGGTAGTTCTGCTCATTCCATAGATAATGGCTTTTGCATCGGATTTCCAGTAAGGTGCTCCCAGACCGGAAAATGCCGGAACCAGATAAGTGGTATCATTTTTATTTGCCTGATCAGCCATCTCCTGTGTTTCTCCCGGAGAGGTGATCAGTCCCATATCATCTTTCAACCATGTGATAACTGCGCCTGTGTAGTTGATATTTCCTTCCAATACATAGGTGACTTTTCCGTCAAGTCCCCATGCAAGAGAAGTTACAAGACCAAGGTCTGACATGATTGGTTCTGTTCCTGCGTTCATCATAACAGAAGAACCTGTTCCGTATGTAGCCTTGACCATTCCCTTTTCAATGCAGCCCTGTCCGAACAGTGCTCCCTGGGAATCTCCGATCACACCACAGATCGGAATCGGAGTCTGGAAATATCCTTCAAAATCAGTTGTTCCGTACTGCATGCTGGAATCACATACCTCCGGAAGCATATCTGCATTGATACCAAACCATGTGCAGATCTCTTTGTCCCATTTCAGGTCATGAATATTAAAAAGCTGGGTTCTGGATGCGTTGGAATAATCCGTTGCATAAACCTGGCCTTTTGTCAGCTTGAACAGAAGCCATGTATCAATGGTTCCCAGGCAGAGATCGTTATCTCTCTTCGCCTGTTTTACCTCTTCTACGTTCTCCTGGAGCCATGCGAATTTCGCTGCCGGAAAATACGGAGAAAGATGCATTCCTGTCTTCTGACGGATGATCTCTGCCACACCGCCGTTCTTCTTCTGTTCACGGTCAGGATCGATCATCACATTTGTCTTGATCCGCTCACAGATCTCGGAAGCTCTGGAACACTGCCATACAATGGCAGGTGCCAGAGGCTCGCCTGTGTTGCGGCTCCAGGCTGCGGATGTCTCTCGCTGATTGCTGATTCCAAGACACGCTATCTCTTCTTTCTGGATTCCGGCTTTTTCCACCAGGTTCTTTACGACCTGGATCGTATTGCTGTAGATCTCGGAAAGATCATGGGAAACCCATCCCTTTTCATTGATCAGCTGTCTGTGAGGAAGGTCTGTTCTGCAGACCAGATCACCGTTCGCATCGAACAGGATCGCTTTTGTTCCCTGGGTACTCTGATCAACCGCAAGAACATATTTTTTTTCCATAATTTTCACCTTATTTCAGCGCGTCTTTTACAGTTTTTGCGATTCCCTCTGCATTCATTCCGTAATAGTCAAATACCTCCTGGGAAGTTCCTGTTATTACCGGTGCATCCGGAAGTGCGATATTAACAACCTTACGTGGGCACTCAGCGCCAACAACCTGGCTTACCATAGAACCAAGTCCGCCGAATGGAGAATGCTCCTCTGCTGTAACAACAACCTTTGCGTTGGATGCTGCTTTTACGATTGCTTCTTTGTCAAGAGGTTTTACGCAGTACATATCAACAACAGTTGCGTGGATTCCGTCTTTCTCGAGGAGTTTTGCAGCCTCAAGTGCCGGACGAACCATCTCACCACATGCGATGATCGCTGCGTCTGTTCCCTCTGTAAGAACAGTTGCCTTGTCCATCTCAAACGGGCAGTTATCCTCTGTATAAATATCCTCAACCGGGTTTCTACCTACACGGATGTATGCCGGTTTCTCATCTTTCAGAAGTGCCTCAACCAGTTTTGTTGTCTGGAAACGGTCACTTGGAAGGTAAACTCTCATGTTCGGAATTGCAGACATAGCAGCGATATCCTGTGCGGAATGGTGGCTCATTCCAAGAGCACCGTAGCTGACTCCGCCACTGATTCCGATAAGTTTTACATTTGTGTTGGAGTATGCAACATCGATCTTGCACTGCTCATAGCTTCTTGTAGTAAGGAAGCATGCAGGAGAAGCTGCGAAAGCTTTTTTGCCACAGTGTGCAAGACCTGCAGATACGCTGACAAGATCCTGCTCAGCGATTCCCATCTCAACGAACTGCTCCGGATATGCGTCTGCAAAAGGTGCCAGAGATGCAGATCCTCTGGAGTCACTGCAAAGAACAACGATATCTTTATCGGTTTCCGCTTCTTTTAAAAGTACGTCACAAATTGCTTTACGGTTTGGAATCTTATTCATAATTACAGCTGCTCCTTTCTCTCTTCAAAATCTTTCATGATCTGGTCATACTCTTCCTGGCTTGGTACATGATGATGCCATGCAGCCTTGTTCTCCATAACTGCAGAACCTTTACCCTTAACTGTATTTGCGATCAGAACAGTCGGCTGTCCTTTTGTCTGTTTTGCTTCCTCGAATGCTGCGTGAAGCTGCTCAATGCTGTTTCCGTCAGCAACATCAACTACATGCCATCCGAAGCTCTTAAATCTCTCGTGAAGGTCGTCATGTCCCATAACGTCCTCTGTATTTCCGGAGATCTGAAGTCTGTTACGGTCAACAACTGCACACAGGTTATCCAGTTTATACTGGTGTCCTGCCATAGCTGCTTCCCATACAGAACCCTCTGCAAGCTCACCGTCACCCATTACTGTGTATACACGGTAATCTTTCTTGTTCATCTTTCCTGCAAGAGCCATACCTACACAAACCGGAAGGCCATGTCCAAGAGAACCTGAGTTCATCTCAATTCCCGGAAGCTTGTTGTTCGGATGTCCGATATACTGTGATCCAAATTTGCTGAATTTCTCGTTTACTTCTTTAATATCAAGGAAGCCCTTCTTTGCAAGTACTGCATAGTAAGCTTCTACAGAATGTCCTTTACTCATAACGAAAAGGTCTCTGTCCGGATCATTCATATTCTCCGGGGAAATATTCATCTGATCAAAATACAGTGTAACCAGAGTCTCCATAACGCTCATATCACCACCGATATGTCCGCCCTTACCGGCAACGATCATATCTACTGTGTCTTTTCTGAGATCATACGCAAGTTTGCTTAATTCTCTAAAATCCATGCTGATTCCTGTCCTTTCTTTTTTCGATTCTATATTGACTTCGCAGCTCCCGGCACGCTTCCCTTCCGGAAAAACGTGCCGCTGCTTTTTTTATTTATCATTCTCCGCGAAGATAAGCCTTCACATCTTCCTCGATCGGGTCATAGAGATCCGGTTTTACGCCGATATATTTGCATGCCTCGTAAAGTACCGGAACAACATTCTTGTGGATACCGACACAGTGATGGATGTATGGTCCCTCAACCAGTTTAGCCTCAAGGCGTTTGATGTTCTCAACCTCAACCCAGAGATAAGTTCCCATACCCTTCGGGCCGTCGATACCTTTTGCATTTCCAAGAAGAAGAGAATACTCTCCGTTATCTCCGTCAAAACGAACCAGGGAAACGTCGCCGTGTTTTGCCTCAGCTGTGATGCTTCCCGGATGCTCGAATGCCAGCGGGTAAGTAAGCTTCGGAGTTTCTTTTGCGATGGAGATCGGCCATGGTCCGCAGTGCTGAAGAAGCTCGCCGTTCTCTACGTCAGGATGGCGGATCGTCCAGTCTGCGAAGAAGCTTCTTGTCTCGCCCATACCTGCTGCCTCTACCATAAGTGCTGTGATCGCACCGTGGATATCTGTCTCACATACAGTCGGGATTCCCTCATCATTTAACAAGGAGTTTGCTGCACATGGCATGATTCCAAGCTCGCTCTGAAGCTGGTTCCAGCACTGAATTGCGATTGCCTTGCAGCCATATTTCTCAGCCAGATGTTTCATGGCAACCTTAAGAGCAGCTACGTTCTCAAGCTCATCCTCTTTGATGCAGATCTCCATGTTGTCACGGCAGTACTGCATAACTTCCTGAACCTCTGTCTGCTCAGCTTTCGCTTTCTTTACCTCATCAGTAAGCTCCGGCATCGGGATCGGTGCAAGCTGGATGTTGAATTTCTCAAGAAGCTCACCCTCGTTGCACATAGTTGTCCAGAAGTCGAACGGTCTTGTGGAAATCTGAAGGATGCGGATATTCTTGAATGTTTTAACTACATTACAGACAGCAAGGAAATCTTTGATTCCTCTTTCAAATACCGGATCATTCAGTCTGCAGTTTGTCATGTATGTAAACGGAACACGGAATCTTCTTAAAACCTTACCTGTTGCAAAAAGTCCGCACTGTGTATCACGAAGTCTTGTTCCATCCGGCTCAGGTCTCTCATCCAGAGGTCCCCAGAGAAGAACCGGAACATCAAGAGCTTTTGCAAGTCTTGCACACTCATACTCTGTACCAAAGTTGCAGTGTGGAAGGAAAAGTCCGTCAACTTTCTCTTTTTTGAATTTAGCGATGATCTTCTCAAGACCCTCGTCATTGTAGAGAAGCCCCTCATCGTTGATATCTGTGATATCTACGAAATCAACACCAAGCTCCTCAAGTCTCTTAGCAGTAAGTCCACGATATTTCACTGCATCCGGTGCGCTGAAAATACTTCTTCTGGTTGGTGCATAACCAATTTTGATCTTATCCATTTTTGAACTCCTTTCATGAATCCTGTTTACTTGTTTATATGTGATTCGTTTTTATGTTCTATCTTTGTTATCTGTATAATATCTTGATATGCACTTTATTTCTACAAAAAATAAAGTGATTTCTACTTTATTTTTTACTTTATTGTTGTAAGTAGGGGGAAAACATCCTATAATTAAAACAGTTCAGGAAATTCATATAGCAACCACAAATGCCACTTTTTTTATTACACCACTTCATATATAAACACAATTATCCAGTAAAGATCGGAGGAAAACACTCATGGGAATCACAGCAAAAGAACTCGCCGCCAGATTAAATCTCTCTGCCACAGCCGTCTCCATGGCCTTGAACGGAAAACCCGGAGTCAGCACCGAAACAAGAGCCCTCGTTATCCGGGAAGCAGAAAAAGCCGGCTACGATTTCAGCCGACTTTCCATGAAAAAAAATGTGACCGGCGACATCTACTGTATCATCTGCCGCGCTCACAACGCCATCTTAAATTATACCCCAATCTTCTCCGAGCTCACCGAAGGAATCGAACAGGAATGCCGCAAAAACGGCTATCACCTGAAAACCTTCCAGCTCTACGAAAAAGCCGACGAACTTCAGAAATACATCGAAGAACTCCGCATCTCCCAATGTGCAGGCGTCATCCTTCTGGGAACCGAAGTCTCCGCTTCCGTATGCCATGAATTTCTCCAGCTGTCCGTCCCAGTAGTCCTCCTGGATTCCTATTTCGATTCCGCAGACTGCAGCTGCATACTCAGCAATAACGCCCAGGGCGCTTATCTCGCTACCAGCTACCTCATTGACCGCTGCGGCCGCCAGCCAGGACACCTCTCCTCCTCCTACAAGATCACAAACTTTCGCGAACGCCGCCACGGCTTCCAGCGGGCAGTCCGCGAACACGGCATGTCCACCGCCAAATCCATCATCCACGAACTCTCCCCATCTATTGAAGGCGCATTCTCCGACATGCTGGAGATCATAGACAGCGGCTCACCCCTCGCCGGTTCCTACTTCGCAGACAACGACCTCATCGCCATCGGCGCCATCAAAGCCCTAAAACTCCGCGGCTACAAAATCCCCGAAGACATCGCCATCGCAGGTTTCGACAACATCTCCGAAGGCCGCATCATAGACCCCTCCATCACCACCGTCGACGTCCCCCGAAAATTCATGGGCCAGACAGCCGCCGCCCAACTCATCCGAGAAATAAAAAGCCCCGTCCCCCACTCCGTAAAAATAGAAGTCTCCACCACCCTGATCAAACGCTTCTCCGTATAACAAGGTGTCCAGCGCAGCGCCGACGCACAACCTCCCGTCAGACACCATCAAACTCAGCCTTTCCTCCCAGCCATCCAGCGAAGCGCTGATGGCCCATCCAACTCCCACCAGACCACACACCCCAACCACTCGGGAAAGCCAGCCCGTGAGGCGTGTGCGCCCTGTCACTGGACTCTGCAGGAGGGGAGCTGATTCTTGGCTGGCGGGAATCTGCGTTGTTTTTCAAAAAGCCGCTGTCTGAGCGACATCCGGAGCGAGTTCGGCTTTTTGGAAAACGCTTTTAGCAGAATCCCGGCAGCCTAGAAGCTAGCCCCCGACGAAGCCCCAGTGACAGGGCGCACACGCCTCCCGGGCGTCCCCTTCCCCGAAACCCTACACAAAAAAAACGAGCCGGCAAAAACACCGACCCGTTCGCACCAAACGCTCCACTGAACCTCAGAAACACTCCCTATAAATCTTATAAACCCGCTCCCGATCCAGCTCCACAAAATTATTCGCCATCAATCTCCCCTGATTCTCCATCACAGAATCCGTAAATTCATCCAGCTCCTCCTCAGACACCCCATACTCATGCAGCGCCTTCTTCGGAATCATCACATTCAGAAGCCTCTCCAGCTCATCATAAACAACATCCACCTCGCACCCAAGAATCGCCGCCATAAACGCATTCAGCCGCGCGATCTCACCATCACACTTAATCTCCATATAATTCTTAAGCACACCCGTAAACATCGCATAATTCGACTCCCCATGCGCCACATGATACTTCGCACCAAGCGGATAACTCAACGCATGAACAGCCGCACATCCAGCATTACCAAACGCAATACCCGCATAATTCGCAGCCATCAGAAAATCCTTCAGAAGCGGAACCCTCGCCTCCTGACCATGATCCCGGATCTCCATATACCCCTTCAGGATCATCTCAATCGCCTTATACCCAAACAGCCGCGTCGTCTCATTCCCCTTCGGAGAAAGACTGGACTCCACAGAATGAACCAGCGCATCAATAGAACTCGTTGCAAAAAACTGAAACGGCAGATCCTCCAGAAGCTCCGGGATCAGAACCGCCGCATCCGCATAAAGCTCATCCACAGCCAGTCCCTTCTTCGTCCCCTTCGTCGTAAGCGCAAGAATCGAAATATTCGTCACCTCAGAACCCGTACCACAGGTAGTCGGAACCAGCACCAGCTCCTTGTTTTTTACAACCGGAATCTTCCCATCATAAAGATCCGTAACCGGAGAAACATTCTCCAGTGCAAACAGCTTGGAAAGATCCAGAATACTTCCACCACCCACAGAAACAACCCGCTTCGCATCCTTCGGAACGTCCTTCCAGATCGCATCCGCCATCACATCCGTAGGCTCACCCTTTCCGTAATCCTCACGGAAAATCACATCACACTTCAACCCCAGCGGCTCAAAATCCTTCTTAAAAATCCGGCGGTTGGTAAACAAAAGATCCCCCTCGCCAAGTTTAAATTCCTCTGCAAACTGCCGACAGTTATCAAAACTGTAGATTGTCGGCCTGATCATCAGTTCCTGCATTTTTCATCCTCCAGTATCTTAATCCTAATAAATCTAACATCCATGCGTCAGCAACGTACCATACATCTCCGGTCTTCTGTCACGGAAAACGCCCCACTCACGTCTCTTCTGAGCGATTGCATCCAGATCAAACTCCGCCGTGATCACGCCCTCCGTCTCACGGTCAGCCTCAGCCACCAGTCCGCCGGTCTCATCCGCAATAAAAGAAGAACCATAAAAAGTCATCTCAGAATCCTTCTGTACCTCATGGCCAATTCGGTTGGAAGCGATCACAGGCATGATATTTGCCGCCGCATGTCCCTGCATACATCTCTGCCAGTGCGGTTTTGAATCCGTCTGAAGAACCGGCTCACTGCCGATCGCAGTCGGATAAAAAAGAATCTCCGCGCCAAGAAGCGCCATACATCTGGCAGCTTCCGGGAACCACTGATCCCAGCAGATACCCACACCGATGGTACCATACTTTGTTTTCCAGACCTTAAATCCCGTATCACCCGGAGTAAAGAAAAATTTCTCCGCATAAGGCATTCCATCCGGAATATGCGTCTTTCTGTATTTTCCCAGAACCGTACCATCCGCATCAATGATCGCAATAGAGTTAAAAGCAGCATTTCCGGCTCTCTCAAAAAAGCTCACCGGAATCACCACATCCAGCTCTTTTGCCACCTCCTGAAAACGTTTCACAGCCGGATTCTCCTCCAGCGTTGTGGCAAGCTCCATATATTCAAAATCATGTCTCTGGCAGAAATACGGCGTTTCAAAAAGCTCCTGTAAAAGAATGATATTCGCACCCTTCGCAGCTGCCTCCCGTACCAGTTTTTCTGCCTTCGCAAGTGTTGCCTCTCTGTCCCAGCTACACGCCATCTGCGTCGCTGCTACTGTCACCTTCCGCATGATCCATCTGTCCCTTCTGTTCTTTTTTACAACAAGCCTCTGCCGTTTGTTCTTCCGGCAGAACGCTTCTTTTTACTCTACAGCTGAAATTTTCTCTTCACAGCATCCACCAGAAAATCCGCTGTACCTTCCACATCAAGGAAGCTGCTGTCCACAAGAATACTCTTATGATTCTTGTCATCCGGATGATATCCGGCATACTGCATATGATAAGAATCACGCGCCTCATCAACAGCCACGATCATTTTTCTTGCTTCCTCGATCTCAATGTTCAGATCCTTTACGCAATGCTCCACTCGCACTTCATACGGCGCATAAATATAAATATGCATGGCATTTTCCATTTCCTCAAGCGTAAAATCCGCACATCTTCCGACGATAACACAGGTCTCTTTTTCTGCCAGGAATTTAATGATATTCTGCTGTGCCTCAAAGATCTTATCCTGTGTATTGTTCGTTCCTTTTCCTAGAGGAAACATCATTCTTGCAAAAGGACTCACCTTGACCTTTTTCGCCGTTTCCTCTACTTCATCCACTACAGAAACCGGAAGATTCAATTTCTTCGCGGCCTGATCCACAATATCTCTGTCATAATATTCAATTCCCAGCTTCTCGGCCATTTTTTTTGCAATAGGACGTCCCATGCTTCCGAACTGTCTGGTGATCGTAACTACATATTTACTTTTTCCCATCTGGTATTCCTCCTCAATGCTCATACCATCCGACGATTCCCGGATTGAGGTTAATGTTGATCTGTTTGATCTCCTGATATTCCTCAAGTCCCTGAACACCCAGGTCGCGTCCGATTCCTGATTTCTTGTAGCCACCCCACGGAGCTTCATTAAATGCAGGATTGTAGCAGTTGATCCAGGTAATTCCGGCGCGGATCTCTTTGATCACACGGAGTGCCCTGGAACCATCACCGGTAAATACCGCGCCAGCCAGACCATACTCCGTATCGTTTGCCATGTCAATAGCTTCCTGCTCTGTTTTAAAGGTCTGGATCGTAACCACCGGTCCGAAGATTTCTTCTCTTACGATCGTCATATCCGAAGTACAGTTATCAAAAACTGTCGGCCTTACATAAAAACCTTTCGCGCACTCGCCCTCTGTGTAACGTTCGCCGCCGCACACAAGAGTCGCGCCTTCCTCAACACCTTTTTTGATATATCCGAGAACTTTATTCATATGGCTTTCCGATACCAGCGGACCCATATCCGGATTCTCCAGAGGGTTTCCGATGGTGATCGCATTTGCTTTTTTCACAAGACGTTTCACGAATTCATCCTTAATGCTCTCCTCGATGATGATTCTGGAACCTGCGGAGCACACCTCGCCCTGATTCAGAAAAATTCCGATCATAGCCCATTCCACTGCACCATCCAGATCCGCATCCGCAAAGATCACATTCGGAGATTTTCCGCCAAGCTCAAGTCCGATCTTTTTCACATTGCCTGCTGCCGCACGCATGATGCTCTGTCCTACCTCTGTACTTCCGGTAAACGTAACCATATCCACATCCTTGCTCTCTGCAATACGGTTTCCTGTGATTCCGCCAGGGCCAAGGATCAGGTTTACACTTCCCTTCGGCATTCCGATCTTTTCAAAAATTCCGAACAGCTTCACACAGGAAAGCACGCAGTTGGAGCTTGGTTTAAATACCACGCTGTTTCCGGCTGCCAACGCAGGAGCCAGCTTCCAGACACCCATAAGCAGCGGATAGTTCCATGGTGTGATCAGTCCGCACACACCGACCGGCTCATGAACGGTATAAGAGTGCATTTTTCCAAAGCCTTCATTTACTTCGTAAACTCCGCCCTGCGGCATTTTTAAGAGTCCGGCATAATAACGGAAACAGTGGATGGCATCATCCACATCTGCCTCAGCCTCTCTTAACGGCTTTCCATGATCCATGCAGTCCAGCTTCGCAAAATCCTCTTTTTCCGCATCAATGGCATCTGCGATCTTCAGAAGAATATCCGCCCTTGTCTGGGAATCCATGTCGCGCCATTCCCTTGTCACATAAAAAGATCTCTTCGCTGCCGCGATCGCTTTATCTACATCCTCCACATTTCCCTCTGCTACCATGGCAAGAACTTCACCATTTGCAGGATTCAATGTTGGAACTGTTTTTCCTGTACTTCCTTCCACCCATTCACCGTCAATAAACATTTTCTGAAGCTCCATAAGCGTGTCCTCCTTTTTTCCGGATCATTAAATCAAACCTTCATGCACTGTGATTCATCGTATCTTCTTACCTTCAAAATAATTGGATTCCACTTTCATCCCCCGGATTTCTTCTTCATTTACATCAAAAAGATTTCCGCTGAGAACAATGATATCCGCCATCTTTCCCGGCTCCAGCGTTCCCATGGAATCCTCTGTGTGGTAAACACGGGCTGCGCCGATCGTATAAGCCTTTAACGTATCCTCCATGGAGATCTTTTCCCATGGATTTGTTGATGTAAGTTTTCCATCATCATCCTTCCGGGTAACTGCTGCGTAGATCGTTGTAAAAGGATCTATAGTAACAACCGGATAATCCGTTCCCAGAGCAAGTGCCCCGCCATGTTCCAGCAATGTCCGGAACGGCCACTGAAGTCTTGCCCTTTTTTCCCCGATCTGGTTCACCTTTCCATTAGCTGCCAGTGTCACATGATAAGGCTGAACTGACGGGATCACATCCAGTTCCTGAAATCGGTTCAGATCATCGGGATGAATATTTTCAATATGCTCGATCGTGTTTCGAAGTCCGTGTTCCCCGTTCACCTCTGCCGATTTTTCAAAAAGATTCAGTGCCATCCGCACCGATCCGTCGGCAATACAGTGAAGCCTTACCTGGATTCCGGCTTTGTTTGCCGCGACGATCTCCTCCTGCATTTTTTTCTCCGGCCAGAGCGGAAGTCCCTCGCCGCAGGTTTCCGGCTTATCTGTGTACGGCTCCAGGAGAAGTCCTGTATAGGTTTCCGTCACACCATCGATAAATCCTTTTACCCCCGCAATATGAAAATGCGGGGAATCAAAATATTTCTGAAATTCAAAGCATTTCGAAAAATCCGTATATCCAAACAGCTTCATATAAGAAAAGATCTGAGCCTTCAGCCCCTCTTCTTCATCCAGCCTTTTCAGGATATCGTATTTCTTCTTCGTGTCTTCTGTATAATCATCCGCAAACATTTCGCTTGCAGCTGCGATTCCGTAATCTGCCAGTGTATTCTGAAAATCTCTGTGGATTTCCAGCATTTCCGCTTCCGAAAACTCCATGTATTTTTCCTGTGCCGGTGCACAGGCTGCGGGCTCCAGAAGAAGACCGCTGAGCTCTCCGTTTTCGAACTTTACATTAACACCGTTTTCCATTTCTTTGTCCGGATCGATCCCTGCCTCCTCCAGTGCCCGGGAGTTCAGCCACATGCTGTGGCAGTCCGCACACCAGAGATACACCGGCCTGTCCGGAATAGCTTCATCCAGAAGTTTTTTATCCGGAAGCGGCTCATCGCCCCAGTTGGTGATAAACCAGCCGGATCCCCGGATCCTTTTGTAATCTGGATGTGCATCAGCGAATTCTTTTATGATCTGCACACATTCCGCCTGGGAGCGTCCTTTTCCCAGATCAGAGCAGACATATCTGCTGCCGCCAACCGCTCCGGAAAAAAGATGTGTATGCGCGTCCAGAAACGAGGACATGATCATTTTTTCACCGTAATCATAAAGCGGCCATTCTGCATAGTCTTTATTTCTGTGATAGTCCCATGGAAGAAGTGCCTGAATCTTTTTATCCTCCACTGCGATCGCAGCCGGTACCGGGAAATCTTCAAGCCCTGTAAAAACATTTCTGCTTCTTAGAATAAATTTTCCCATAGACCCATCCTCCTACATCACAAATCCGCAGATCATAAATCCCACAACAGAAAGAACACTTGCAATGATAACGTATGGAAGCTGTGTCAGCGCATGCTCCATATTGTCGATTCCTGCACTCTGTGAGGAAAGAAGCGTTGCATCTGTATAGAAGCAGGCATGGCTTCCGAATGCACCGCCGGAAATGATCGCTGCCATAATCAGGATCGGGTTTGCGCTGATGGCTGCACCAAGCGGAAATACGATCGGTGCGACAACTGCACTCATACCCCAGAGAGAACCGGTCGTAAAGGTAAGTGCTGCTACCAGTACAAAAGCGATTGCCGGGAACACCGGACCCCACAGAAGCGGTTTTGCAACTGAAATGATGAAATCTGTCATTCCCATTCCTTCTGTTACTTTCTGAAGAACAAAGGCAATAACAAGAAGGATCAGGATCGGAAGCATATCCGCAAAGCCTCTTACGATCAGGTTAAAGAAATCATCCAGTGCAACGACCTTCTGCGGTACATAAAGCACGAAACATACGATCAGGGAAACTACAACTGCCAGAAGCAGATTGCTTGTGGCAATGGCGATCGCTACCAGCACACCCATGGGAAGAATGAAGTTCCAGATGTTTCCATCCTCCTCATAACCTTTTCTGTCGTCATGATTGTATTTTCTGCTGGCATCGCTGTAGACCTTTCCTGTCTCCTCCACACGCTTATAAGCTTTTTTCATGGCACCAAGCTTTGGCATGACACCAAGTGCAAAGAGAAATACGATCGCGATCGTCAAGATCGGATAAAAGCAATACGGGATCGCACGTATGTAGGCCTGAATTCCGGTTTTGAATCCCAGTGCCTTTACGCTTGCCTGATCAATAAAAAGACTCGCATAAAAAACAGCCCATGTGGAAAACGGAAGAAGCACGCATACCGGAGCACCTGTTGCATCCAGCATATACGCTAGTGCCTCTCTCGGGATCTTACGTTTGTCGCAGACGCCCTTCATGCACACACCAATGGAAAGCACGTTCAGATAATCATCCACAAAAATGAGAATACCCATAACAAATGTGGTGAGAAGTGTTTTCCTTTCCGTATTACAGAATTTCGAAACCAGCTTCTGAAAACCGAAGGTTCCTTTTGATTCCTGAAGAAGTGCGATCAGACTGCCGAACAGTCCACATACAAGAACGATCCATACGTTCTCAGCAAGCACATCCTGGATCAGTGTACACCATTGCGGCAGAAAATCCTTTCCATACATAAATATCGCCGCCAGAAGTGATCCTCCGATCAGAAATTCCACACATCTTCTGGTTGCGATCGCACCTACAATGATGACCAGAAGAATTAAGATCGCTATCAAACCTGTGTTCATTTTTTTCTCCCCTTTCTCTCTGCGAAAGCAAAAGGGACATACCCGTTTAACGGATATGCCCCTTCGCATAAATCTGCTGCCCGCAGTTTTTTTTAGAAAAAATCTGAAACAAAAAACGGCGTATTCACTGCGTTCCCGCAATAAATACACCGTTGTATGCTTCGTATTTTCTTTTTTTGATACTGATATACTATTCTTTTTCTGTTTTTTATACAATGCTTAATTTCAGGAGTGGATTAATTTTTTTCAAGTATATATACTTGATTTTAAGTATATCGCATAGTATACTGAACGCAACATAAAACGCATTCTCTGAGAAAAAGGAGTATCTCTATGGAAAAAAACAGCTTTCTTATGATAAACGATCTGATCTATGATCTCTATTCCTGCACCAGCTTAAACGAGATCAAAGCCAAATTTCTTCTCCGTCTGAAAATGGTGATTCCCTACAGCTATGCAAGCATTCTTCTTCGGGATACCACCGCAGAGCCCGACACCATCCGCCTTACCAGTCCTGTGTGTATTCCGGACTCCTTCTGTGAAGCAGAAAACGAATATATGAAAGTTGCTGACGAAGATCATCTTCTGTGGCTTCTTCATTCCAGAGAACCGCGCCTCGTCCGGGAAAGCGATCTCCTGGAGGACCAGCAGCGTCTGAATTCTCCATTATATGTTCACTGCTACCGTAAGTTCCAGATCTTTGATTCCATGCAGTATGCCATTGTCTGCAAACAGGAGCTTCTCGGCATTCTTACGCTTTTCCGCACCGAAAAAGACGGCCCGTTCACAAACGACGATATGTTTTTCCTTCAGGCTCTTGGTATGCATCTGAATACGGTCCTGTATCAGATACTCCACCGACAGCCAGAAGCCACCGATCTTTCAGAGCTTCTTTCCTGGCTGAAAAACGAATTTCATCTTACAAACAGAGAGCTGCAGATCTCAGAACAGGTTTTCCAGTTCCGCAATAACGACGAGATCGCTGCCTCTCTTGATATCCGGGAAAATACCCTGCAGAAGCATCTGCAGAATATTTTCCGCAAGACAAATGTAACCTCTCGCTGGGAGCTCCTTCGTATCAGTCGTTCAGACCATTCTGCTCAAAATCTCTGAACAGGCTTGCTTCTCCATCATTTGCAAAAGCATTCTCTTCATCCTGCTCAGAACCGTCCTGAGAATCTGAGTTCTGCTCATCCTGGGCAGAGCTCTCATCTGAGCTGCTCTTATCAGAGCTGTCATCCTTACCAAGTTTTACAGTCACAGTTTTCTCTTTATATTCATTGCCATCCTGAACGGCAACAACTACATCGATCTTTTCCTTCGGCTCATAGTACTGAAGCAGCTCTACCAGCTGATCGATACTTGTGATGGTCTTTCCATCAAACTCTGTGATGACCATGTTTTTGGTGATACCGGCCTTATCGGCAGGACCATCCTCTGTTACCTGGGATACGAATACACCCTGTGGGATGCCGTAGATCTGAGCAGCCTCATCACTGACTGTACTACCTGTGATTCCAAGAATACCATGATTATCAACCTTATCTCTTGCCTTTGCGTTCATCATATTTTCAAGAGAATCTGCAACATCGGAGATGGCAATGGAATAGCCCATACCCTCAACCTCTGTGGATGCAAGCTTGGAAGAGTTGATACCTACGACCTCGCCATCCATATTCAGAAGAGCACCACCACTGTTACCAGGGTTGATCGCTGCATCGGTCTGGATCAGGTTGACACCTTTATTCAGGCTACTGCTGTTATCTGTGGAATCACCGGATTCTACCTGTCCTGAGGAATCGATCTTACGGTTTTTGGCACTGACGATACCAGTTGTAACTGACTGTCCATAACCAAGTGCATTACCGATTGCAACAACCTGCTCACCGATCTTCAGATCATCGGAGCTGCCGATCTTTGCAACAGCGATCGCATCCATCGTGTCATCAGAAACATCCTTTGTTGCAACAGATACAACTGCCAGATCTTCATTCTCATCGAAACCTTTTACAGTTGCCTCATACGCACTGCCGTCAGCAAAAGCAACAGATAATGTATCTGCTCCGTCAACAACATGATAGTTTGTTGCGATCAGAAGCTCGGAGTTTGTTTTTCCGATAATAATACCGGAACCACTTCCCTGTACCTCCTGCTCCTGGCTCGGTGCATACTGGGAACCGAACATGCTGTAGTAATTCTGAACCTCCTGAACGGATTTTGTTGTGATCGCAACTACGGAAGGCATTGCCTCCTCAGCAACATCGGATACATCCAGGCTGCCCTTTGTGTCAGAGGATTTTGTATCCGCTTCTTCTGTATCCTCAGATTTCTTCTCGGATTTCATAAGCGTAAGTTTCTCGGAGCTGTCTGTTGCGGCCTGTACGGACTGTGCACCAGAAAAATAGTTTACACCCTCATATGCTCCCACACCAATACCGCCTGCAAGTACTGCACACAGGCTGATGGTTGCACCTTTCTTCATCATTTTCTTTATTTTTAATTTTCTGTTATTGTTCATGATTAAGTCCCTCCCTGGAAAAAATCTTCTCTGTTTCCTTTTGATGCTTCAAAGTATAGATTTTAATTGTGTTGACTTTGTGGGAAAAATGTGTTTTATTTGTTAAAACTTTTCACAGTCATAACCACCACAAACCATGCAACCTCAAGAAGGACGATCGTTCCTCCCGGTTTCAGCCCTGCATAATAAGAAAGAAACAGTCCTGCGATTGTCGTACATACAGCTACCAGAATTCCGCACACCAGCGTCCCCTTATAGCTTTTTGCCATCTGCATTCCGCATGCAATGGGCACTACCAGCATGGAAGAAACGATCAGGGTTCCTACTGTACGTGATGCAATGGAAACCGTCAGCGCTGTCAGGATCGTAAACAGAAAATTGATATTTCTTACGGAAACACCTGAGATCCTTGCCGCATTCTCATCGAATCCAATATAAAAAAGCTCTCTGTAAAAAAACAGCACAGCTCCCAGAACCAGAACACTGATCACAACAACCAGTGCCAGCTCTCCCTCGCTGATCGATACAATACTTCCAAAAAGAAAGCTGTTCAGACTTGCGCCATTTTCCACAAAACCGGATAACACACCGGCCAGTCCGATTCCGGCAGACATGACGATGGAGATTGCCACCTCCGAATACCGGGGGATTTTTTTTCGGATCGCTTCAATTCCAAGTGCTGCTACGATACACACTGCCACAGCTCCGGCAACCGGATTGATCCCCAGGATCAGGCCAAGCACAACGCCCGCCAGGGAAGAATGAGAAAGCGCATCTCCGATCATGGACATCCGCTTCAGCACAATGGTGATCCCGATGCAGGGAGTGATCACTGCCAGAAGGATTCCCACGAGAAAAGCCCTCTGCATAAATCCATATTGTAAAATACTCATACCTCGTCAATTCTCCCTTCTTCCGCTTTGAAAAACCGGTTTGCACCCTTAAACTCATTGGAATTTCCATGCGTAACCATAAGAATAGTCAGGCCCTGTTCTTCATTACGTTTTTTCAGAACTCTGGCAAGTGCCTTCACAGAAACGGTATCCATTCCTGTAGTCGGCTCGTCCAGGATCAGGATCTTCGGATTTCCCACCAGTGCACGTGCCAGCATGACCCTCTGCTGCTGCCCGCCGGAAAGCTCTCCAATCCTGCTTTTCCAGTAATCCTCCATCTCCATCTCGGCAAGAGCAGCCTTCAGCCGGGGGATTTCCTTCTTTATCCGGAACCGCTCTCTCCATGAAGAAGTATAAACGCCTGTCATCATGATCTCTTCCACCGTGGCCGGAAAATTCTGGTTTCTGCTGATACTGTTCTGTGGAACATACCCCAGCTCTCCCTTTCCGAAGGTGGCAGAAATATCTTTTCCATTTACTGTAATGCTTCCCTCCTGCGCTTTCAGTTCACCCAGAAGAAGCTTCAGAAATGTACTTTTCCCACTTCCGTTTTCACCGGTAAGAATGGCATAATCTCCATCCTCCACTTCCAGATTTACCTGTTCCAGAACAGGCGTCCCTGTATAATGAAACGAAAGATTTTCTATTAAAATTCCCATAGATTTCTCTCCTGCTTTTTCTATCTCAATTCAACGCTTTCTGCAAAGCTTCCAGATTTTTTCTCATCACGGAAAAATAATCCTCACCGGCCTGGATATCCTCTTCACTTAACCCCTCGATCGGATTCAGCACTGCAGTCACCGCGTCCACTTCCTTTGCCACTGTCTTCGCCACTTTGGGGCTTGCCAGCTCCTCAAAAAAGATGGTATGGATGTCGTATTTTTTTGCATACTTAATAACTTCTTCCATCTTCGCAGGATCCGGCTCCGAATCCGGTGTCAGACCTTCGATTGCCAGCTGTGTCAGATCATAAGCATTACACAGATATCCGAAAGCCTCATGTGCCACAATGATATCCCTTTTCTTCACATTCGCAAGACCATCCCTGATCTCTTTATCCAGCTCATCGAACTCACCGGCATATTTTTTATAATTGGCTTCATAATAATCCCTGTTCTCCGGATCTGCTTTCACAAAAGCATCTCGGATATTCGCCATCTCCTGTTTTGCACGCATGGGATCCAGCCATACATGAGGATCCTTCCCATCGTCTCCATGGCTATGATCCTCGCCGCCCTCAAGAAGCTCTACACCATCCGATGCTTCTGTCACCACAAGATCTTTATTCTCCAGTGTTGCAAGCACATCCTCAACCCAGTGCTCCAGATCCGCACCATTGAAAACAAAAACATCCGCATCCTCAAGATTCCGGATATCCACTGCCGCAGGTTCCCAGTCATGAGGCTCTGTTCCCGCCGGAACCATATCCTTTACCTCGACCTTATCGCCGCCGACCTTCCGGGCAAAATCATACATGGGATAAAAGCTTGCCATTACTTTCAGCCGCCCGTCATCCTCGAATGTCTGGCTTGCCGCTCCGGCTCTGTGCAGACCATATCCGGTCACGCCACCCACCACAAGGACAGTCGCCGCAAGGACTGCTGCAGCTGCAATTTTTCCTCTGTCAAAGCTCATTCTTTATATCCTCCTTGCCTGATCTTCGTCTCTATCGCCAGGCATCACCGTATTCGCCGTCCATAATCTCCACTTCTTATGCTATTCCAGACATTCACATACACAGCTACTTTCTCTTACGCCTGCATTTATCACAGTATCCGTAAAAGATCGTCCGGCTCTGATCGATCTCAAAGCCGTGTTCATCCAGCACATGTCCTACAAAATGGTCGATGCATCCGCACTGCAGAGGAATCGTATGCCCGCACTCCAGACACACAAGCTTTCCGTAATTCTTACGCTCCTCATCCCGGATAAAACGGTACTGCGCCGGTGCGCCCTCTACAGACGGAACCTTCAGCACGGCGCCTTCCTTCTGTAATCGCTCCAGACCTCTGTACACGGTTGTCCTTCCTATACGAATGTCTTTTCCGCGGAGAATATCCATAAACTGATCGATCGTATAAAAAGTATCTCCATATTCCTGCAGGCATTCCATAATTACTTTCTGCTGCTTTGTACTGTATTTTATTTTTTCTTCCATATATTTGTCACCTATTGTTATATCGGATATTCGCAATCCGCTTTCGTTACCTGATTCAGTTAAATTGAATTTGAAAACCGTTTTCATATTACATTCAAAAAAGAATTCCGTCAAGTTGTTTTTTCGTATCATTTGTTACCGATTTTTTATACAGCACATGATATTCTTTCTCCGTCATATGAAACCAGGCATATATTTGCCCCAAATCAATCACACTAATTAAGCGGGATTTTTTTCTCCGCACGCTTATTACAGGAGGTATATATAATGGAACAGAAAATGTTTTGCTATCAGTGTCAGGAAACTGCCGGCTGCTCCGGCTGCACAATATCCGGTGTCTGCGGAAAAACTCCGGATGTGGCAGCCATGCAGGATCTTCTCGTTTATGTAACAAAAGGGCTCTCCGCCGTCACCACTGCACTTCGCAGCGAAGGAACGGAAATCCCTTCTTATATTAATCATATGGTAATTCAGAATCTTTTCACAACTATCACCAATGCCAATTTTGACAAAAACTCCGTTGTCGCAAAGATCAGCGAAACCATCTCCGCCAAGGAACAGCTCCTTGCACAGCTTTCCAGCAAAAAAGGACTTCCGGCAGCTGCACTCTGGCATCCAAAAAGTCCTGCCGACTACGATTCCATGGGATACGTTACCAGCATCCTTGCTACAAAAAATGAAGACATCCGAAGTCTCCGCGAGCTGATCACTTACGGCCTGAAAGGTCTCTGTGCTTACACCAGCCACGCCAACGCTCTTCTCCGTGAGGACCCGGAGCTGGATGCTTTTATTCAGAGTGCCCTTGCAAAAACCCTGGACGACAGTCTCACTGCAGATGAGCTGACAGCTCTCACTTTGGAAACCGGAAAATTCGGTGTGCGGGGAATGGCACTTCTGGATCAGGCCAACACCGATACCTTTGGCAATCCGGAGATTACAAAGGTTAATATCGGAACCAGGAAAAATCCGGGAATTCTTGTTTCCGGTCACGATCTTCACGACCTGGAAATGCTTCTGGAGCAGACCCAGGGCACAGGTGTTGACATTTACACGCATTCCGAAATGCTCCCTGCCCACTACTACCCTGCTTTCAAAAAATATCCAAACTTTGCGGGAAACTACGGAAATGCCTGGTGGAAACAGAAAGAAGAGTTCGAAAGCTTCAACGGTCCTATCCTGATGACCACCAACTGTATCGTTCCTCCGAAGGACAGCTACAAAAACAGGCTTTATACCACAGGTGCCACAGGTTACCCAGGATGTACTCATATTTTACCAGGTCCTGACGGCAAAAAAGACTTTTCACAGATCATCCATTATGCAAAAACCTGTGCCGCTCCAACAGAGATCGAGCAGGGTGAAATCATTGGAGGCTTCGCCCACAACCAGGTATTATCTCTTGCAGACCAGATCATAGACGCCGTAAAATCCGGTGCCATCCGGAAATTTGTTGTCATGGCAGGATGCGACGGCCGTGCAAAATCCCGCAGCTACTATGAAGATTTCGCAAAAGCGCTTCCAGAGGATACCGTGATCCTCACTGCCGGCTGTGCCAAATACCGCTACAATAAACTGAACCTGGGAGATATCAACGGAATCCCACGTGTTCTGGATGCCGGACAGTGCAATGATTCTTATTCCCTTGCCCTGATCGCCATGAAGCTCCAGGATGTATTCGGTCTTGATGATATCAATGAGCTTCCTATCATTTACAATATCTCCTGGTACGAGCAGAAGGCTGTTATCGTTCTCCTTGCCCTCCTCTCCCTCGGTGTAAAAAATATTCACCTGGGACCGACACTACCTGCTTTCCTTTCTCCAAATGTAGCCAAGCTCCTGGTCGACAATTTTGGAATCGCGGGAATTCAGTCTGTGGAGGAAGATATGAAGCTCTTCTTCGAAGAATAAGTTTCACTCACTGCTTATTGTTCTTCGCAACTCTGCAGGAAATTTACTTGCTCCGGTAAAGAAATCGGATTACATGGTCTTATTTTGTTGTAATTTAATCATAAATTCTTTCAATATATTTTGTATTATGATATAATATACTCATAATTTACTCATCAAGAAAGAAGGTATGCATTCATGAAATCACAGCGTCTTGACCAGATTGAAGACTATGTACTGGAGCATCGGAATGTCTCACTTGATACCCTGTGTGAGACATTCCATGTGTCAAAAAATACAATTCGAAGAGATATCGAGCTTCTTCTGAAGCGCAGCAGCATCGTCAAGGTTTACGGCGGTGTCGCTGCGCTTAAAGCAGCTCCGGAGTATCCGTTTCTGTCTTATAAAGAACACAACGAATCTTTTATCAGTGAAAAGCGGGAGCTCTGCCGCCAGGCGGCCAGCCTGGTAACAAATGGAGATATTATCTATATTGACAGCGATTCCACCTGTCTGGATCTGATTGATTTTCTTTCAGACAGCCGCTGCACGATCCTCGCCAACAGTCTCCTCATCCTCAACAAGGCAGTATCCTGCCCCAGCCTGGATGTTATCTCCGTTCCCGGAAAGCTGAACCGTGAGACGCTGACCTTTACAGGCCCTGATATCCAGAACTATCTGGAAGCTTACAATATTTCCACAGCCTTCATCTCCTGCACCGGCGTCACCATAAAAAACGGTCTTACCACCGCCAGCGCAGAAGAATACATTACAAAAAAAACAATCGCCGATCGCTCCGAAAAACTCGTTCTTCTTGCCGATCACTCCAGATTCGGCCGAGTTTCTCTGATGACCTGCGCTCCGCTGAAAGCTCTGGACACCCTCATCACAGACCAGAAGCTCCCCGAAGATTATCAAAACTTCTTTCAGGAGCAGAACATTCGCGTTATCACTCCAGAACAGTGTGTATAATTATTCATTATTTCACGAATAATTTGTTGTTATATTTCATCATAAATCGCCCATAATTTACTCAACGTTCATAAAAATATAGCAATTATCCCGAGAGAAAAGAAAGACATTTGTTCGCGCACAAAAGACAGTGTCATTGGGGACGGGGATAAATGGCTCATTGCCAGTGCCTCATTTCCAGCGGTTAAAGCCCCTCTATTTCTACACATAAAATTCCGCCTGTTTTTCCTGCCGGTGGCTTTTTTCCTTCCGGGAAGATAATGAACGGCAGAAAACGTGTCGTCATCGTTCCCAGAACCACCAGCGCAGGCTTATGATCCTCTGCCTCTTCCCACTGGTTAATAAACATAACTACAACCAACGCCGTCATAACGAATTCAATTCCCGTTGTGTTAAAATGGATCACGTATCCCAGGAGAGCTCCTGCTGTTGCTCCTGTTACCCAGTAAAACTGATTCAAGGCATTGACCCAGAACATGAACCAGCCCCTGTCCACGCCTTCCGGCGGATCTACTGTACAGTTGACTGTAAAAGATTCGTCGCACATTCCAAGAAAGAGAAAACCCGCGCAGATCGGAAGGGTATACGGAAAAGCTGCCTTAAATGCCTTTTTCTTCATACCTCACATTAGTTTCCTTTCTTTAGTTCATTTTTCTCATCCAGCATGACCATATCACCTTCATTAATATCCCGTTCATACAAAAGCCTGTCATCATGTCTCAGGCTCATCTCCCGTCCATTCTCGTCTTCCAGGATGACCACAGACATCAATGCCTCTCCAGGCTGTCTTTCCTCACATCCGAAGTCTATATCTTCTTCTATTCTCAGCACCTTATACAGCACAGCAGACGCTCCTCCTAAAGTTCTTCCATTATCACATCGCTGACTGCATCGTAAGCGTCCTCAAGGGCATCCAGTGCCTCTGTAAGCGTATCCATTTTTCTGCTGCCCGCATTCTCTTCTTCGTAAGCCTCAATCACTTCTGCCATAACATCTTTCAGCTCTTCCAGTGAATTGGCAATGTCCTGAAGCTTCTGTTCCTTGTCTTCTTTTGATGTAATATTCACAATCTTGCTCATATATCATCCTCCTGTTCTATATCATCCGCATTATTGTAGCATATACCTCTCCATAAAAAAAGAAGCTCAGATCTCTCCACCCATCTGGTCAATAATGCTCTTTACAATAGGAAATCCCAGCCCGGTCTCCATTTCTATTGCCTGTTCCCCTGCTCTCGCCTCCAGGATATCCAGAATATCATTGATCAACGGCAGTAAATATTCCGATGCCATCCGGATCTTTTTATGATATTTTTTTACCATTTCCGGATCATCCACATATCTGTCCGCAATATTAAGCATTCCAATAATTCCATTCATCGGTGTACGGATATCGTGCGACATTCGCGTAAGGAATTCACTCTTGATCTGATTGGCTTCCCGAAGTTCCTCGTTCTTCTTATGTATCCGTTTTGCGTGAAACAGCATGGAACATGCCACAGCCACAACAGCTGTCATCATAACAAACACAAGGATCACTTCAACCGGATGAACCCTCATATAGCTTCTCAGGGGAGTCTTATGTTCATGCATATTTCCATCTTCCAGAAAGGCTGTAAATATAATCATTAACCAGCCTTATAAACTGCAGATCACTGTCTCTTGCGATAGCAATGCAAACCACCTGCGTACCTCCCGAGATCAGGCTTGTAACCAGCGAACTGTAGCTGTCATAAATATAATCCTCCAGACCTTTCTGAACTACCACCCTTTTACGGCTGTTATTCTCGGAATCATGCACATATGCCAGATTGGATTCCATGATCGATTTGCTCCGCACAAAACCATTTTCTGCACAATATCTGGAAGTAAAGCTCATTCCTACCATAAAATCATAATGCTGCTTCTTAATCAGCTCTTCCGCTTCCTCGCTGTTTTCACAAAAAGTATATTCAAGCGTCACATCTGCCTTCTTCTCAAAATCCTCCAGAATACTGATGAGCATTCCTGCCGGCTTACCGTTTTTCTGGTAAACATACGGTGCATCATGATCTATACACAATACCTTAAGTGTATCCAAAGAAGCCAGATATTTTTTCTGCTTTTCCGTGGGTGCAAACGTATATCTTCCATTCCGGAAATACCGTTCAAAAAGCACATCCTGAAGACTTGGCTGCACCTTATCAAGAGTTTCGATCGCCTGCTCCAACTCATTCACCAACGCCGTATTTCCCGGTGCGGCCGCAAAATAATATTCCCTTGGTGAAAATTTCTCAATAACTCAGCTTATAATCGAATTTTTCAGCAGCGGCCCAAGCAGATCAACCTTTCCTGCTTCCAGGTCGTCCATGGCATCCTGGATATCTTTATTCTGATCTCCGCTGTTATAGGGCACATATTCTATCTTCCAGCCCGTATACTCAGATCACTTTTTCCGCACCTGATATATTTCTTCTTGCACATATGTTACAACTATCATCAGAATTTCTCAAGATTTTTTCTTTTTTCCCCAAATATAAAAGACAAACTCAGCCTTCCTCTGGTATAATATTTTTACAAAAATTACATATGCAGCACTTATGACACCGCCTCATTTCAAGGAGGGATTTACATGAGAGAAAAATTCTTCGCCCTTGGAAAAGGGAAACAATACTTCTTTTATATTCTGATGGTCGCCATTTTCGGCTGGTTTCTTTTCATGCAGTTCTTTGGTAAAAACGAACGTGCCATAGAGAATGCTCCCAATTCTGTTGTCTATACCGGAGCCTTCACATGGGAGAAGCCCGACGGAACCAGTGACGAGATCTCCGTCCCCGGCAGATATGACATTCCGAAAGGTGAGACTATGGTTCTTGTCTCACAGCTTCCGGACGATCTGAACGAATCCTCCATTGCGCTTCGCTCCTCTCTGCAGGATGTGAAGCTTTATGTAGACAATGATCTACGTGTCAGCTACAGCACAAAGGAGACACGCCTCGCAGGCAAAAATTCTGCCAGCCGGTACATATTCTGCCCTGTATCTTCTGACGACTCGGGCAAAGAACTCCGCATTGAACTGACAACCTACACTTCCAACTATTCCGGCGTAGTCAATACGGTTTACTGCGGTGACAAAACAGACATCTGGCTGTCAATCTTCAACGATCATGGCCTGGAAACTTTTATCGCGTTTTTTATTCTGTTCGCCGGTATTGTCACGATTCTGTTCAGCTTTGCCCTGGGAATCGTTTACCGGACAAATTTTGACATGGAATATCTCGGCTGGTGTATGGTCATGGGCTCTGTATGGATGATCGGGGAATCAAAAATGCGTCAGCTTCTGGTTTCCAACGCGTCATCCTTAAGTTCCTTATGTTTTGTCATGATCATGTTGAGTCCGATTCCTGTTGTACTTTACGCAGACAGTATCCAGAAGCACATTCATCATAAGCTGTATGCCTGCATCGGATGGATCGCGATCTTCAATTTCACAGTCTGTTCCGTTCTGGCAATTACGCGCAAAGCAGACTACATCGAAACGCTTCCTGCCGGTCAGATCATTCTGGCATGTACGCTTCTGATCGTGTTTATACAGCTTTTCCGCTACATGAAAACCACAAGCAATGGTGCGGATCACCTGCTGCTTCTAGGACTTATGTTTTCCATTCTGTGCATCTTGATCGAAGTAGTTTCCATGTATTTCGTAGTTTCTATCTCCGGTCTTTTTATAGGAATCGGAATGCTTGTCCTGCTTTTTGTCAACATTGTACGCACCATGAAAAAAATCCAGGATATCGAGCGCCTTCGCCGCCGGACTGAAATTGAAAAGAATAAAAAACAGACAGAAAAAATGTCTCTGCAAATGATGCAGACACTTTCCACAACAATCGAAGCAAAGAATGAATATACAAGAGGACACTCCTATCGTGTTGCCGAATATTCTGCTCTGATTGCCGAAGAACTTGGCTGGGCACCCGAAGAAGTACAGAATCTGAAGCATTCAGCCTATCTTCACGACATCGGTAAAATTGGTATTCCTGATTCAATCCTGAACAAACCTTCCCGGCTTACAGATGAGGAATACAGTCTCATCAAACGCCATACCGTGATAGGTGCTGAGATTCTTAAAGATGTTACTCTTATTCCTAATGTTATTGCAGTCACCAGAAGCCATCACGAACGCTACGATGGCAAAGGCTATCCTGACGGTCTTTCCGGTGAGAAAATTCCGATTCATGCCCGGATCGTGGCAATGGCAGACAGCTACGATGCCATGAATTCCAGGCGTATTTACCGAAATTCTCTTCCGCAAGATGTTATTTACGAAGAAATCCGCAAGAACCGCGGCCTGCAATTCGATCCGAAAATCACAGATATTTTCCTGAAGCTGATGGATGAAAATCGACTTCCTGTGTGGGATTCTGATTCCGCAGCTGCCGATTCCTATAATTTTCCAGATATGCAGCTTACTGTCAGCAAATTCATCTCTGACGTTGTAACCACCATAAAAGCTCAGGAAGATTCCAAAAATTATGACTTTCTTACAGGCCTTCCTATGCGAAACCTTGGCGAACGACTTACTGCAGAACTTATGCAGCAACACAACGGATGTCTGGTATTCCTTGATATGGACAACCTCAAAAAAATCAACGATATCTACGGCCATACTGCCGGTGACAGAGCACTCAAACTTCTTGGCAATATGCTCACCCACTATACCGAAAACGGAATTGCCTGCCGTCTTGGTGGTGATGAGTTCCTACTCTTTATGCCGGATGTTACTCACGATTCTGTTTCTGAAAAGCTTAAAAAGCTTTTCCAGGAATTCCATTCTCTTGTAAAAAATGACGTAGAAATCCAATGTGCAACAATTTCCGCAGGATTATGTATGTGTACCTCTGAAGATTCCTTTGAGGACTGCTATCTCAAAGCAGACAAGGCTCTGTACTACGTGAAACAAAATGGAAAAAACCAGTTCTTCTTCTATCAGCTGATAGAACGAAAAGACATATCCATTTCCAGCGTAGGCAAAGATCTTAATCTGATCGCAGATTCACTCCGTCAGAGTGGCAGCTATCATGGTGCACTTGATCTGAATTACCGTGATTTTGCCCGACACTATGAATATCTCAGTCAGCTTATGATCCGCAGTCAATGCCACTGCTATCTTGTAATGGTTACTATGACAACTGCCTCAGGTACATTGCCTGATATTGAAGCGATCGAACAGGCTCTGGAATATATGGAACAGTCAATCCGCCAGAAAATCCGGCGGGTAGATATCTGTACGCGTTACAGTTCCATGCAGTATCTCATTATATTATTTGAGCCTATTGAAACAAAAATTCCAAATATTATGGAACGTATTTTCCTTCAATATTATCGCCTGTGCACAGATCATGATTTTCGTCCAACTTATGAATACATATCCATGAGCGAAAAGGCTCCAAAGCAGTAATCTTGAGGATACTTTTTCAGATACAGAAAAAGCCGGAAGGCGAATGTTTCACGTGAAACAATTTCACCTTCCGGCTCTTTTATTCTGCTCTTACCGTTTTCTTCTTTCTTTTCCGGAGCAAGTATAATATTTCTCTTTTGCCTGATACATTCTGATATCTGCTTCTCTGGAGATTTCCTCAAGCGATCTCCATTCTTTTTCCTTCGAATATACATATCCGCTTGATATCGTAATAGAATTCACCAGTTCTCCCTTCCAGTCACTTACCGTTTTTTCAAACGTTTCCCGAATTTCCTTCAGCTTATCCTCATTTACAAAAATAATGCTTACAAATTCATCTCCGCCGGTCCGGTAAACCTTTCCATATTTTCCGAAACACTGCCGCATACATTCTGCCGCTCCCTGAATCAGTTCGTCCCCGGCTGCATGTCCCTGCGTATCATTCACACATTTCATCCCATTTACATCCATCGCTGCGTAAACAAACTCGGATCTTATGGACATTTTTTTAATATCCTTTTCATAAACTCTTCGATTCAGGCACTGAGTAAGCTCATCTATATTAGATTTTACCACTTTCACAAACATGTAAATAATCCAGACTGCCGCCAGAAGAAGATATACACCAACGATCACCAGCGCGATCATATTCATCTCACGATTCATTTCTGTTGAACAGACAACACCCACTGCATAGTCTCCTACTATCCGGAAGGTGCATCGGTACTTCACGCCATCGGTCCAGTTTACCTCTGTAAACAACGTATCTTCGTCATCACCCTGTTTAATGATTCCAAGATCATCCAGTTTTTTCCCTATTTCCGAAGAATCTGTCGCTCCGTATATCTCACCAGTTTTCTTTTCTGCCACATATATGCGGATTCCCTCATATGCCGGCATATTATCAATGAGCGCCGGTATCTCATTCTGCTTCAGTTCTTTCATCAGACGCACCGGTTTAATACCAACCTGAACCATATATGAGCCTGTTTCATCCCAGGTCATTGCATACATCATCTCTTTACCCTCCGATGTATTCGGCGTAATGTCCTGGCACATGGTAAGCTTCTTGTCTGTCAGCATTGGTTTAAAATAAGATATCTGTTCTCCAGAGTCAAAGCTGAATCCATAATATCTTGGTATTGTTCCGCCATATATAGTTCCCGTCGAATCAAAAAGATGAATTTCATCTACATCCATCAGCTTTGCGATTTTTTTCAGCTCAGAGGCTCTTTCACCCGCCTCCGGCTTTGCATTGAGAATATAGGCAACCGCCTTCGCACGGATAATATAATCGCTTTTCAGATCTTCGACCATATCTTTCTCCGATTCCTCATTCTTCTCGATCACGTTGACAACACGATCCAGCAAAACCTCTGATGTTTTCGAAATATTACGGTTATTGATCATATTAAGGATCTCCGTTTGAATCAACAATGCCACAAGAATAATCCCAACTGCAAGAAGAATAACTTTAACGACCCTGTTCAGTTTTCTTTTTTTATTATATTTTCCTTTCTTTCGCATCTCTGCTCCCTGCCAGCCTGTGTTCTTCCATATTATAGCATCACATATAACAAAGGAATTCCTGTTATGGATTTCCATGCTTAATGTAATACTTTCCTGAAGTGCTATATTCAGTTAAGCTACTGTAAGCAAAAAATACATGCACTATGGTAGTATCTCTTTTTTACTATAGTGCATGCTCGTATTATAAACTCAGTCAGTGAAATCTTCTCTCTCTAAATATCCACTTAACATTCTGCAACTGGCTGCCATTTTACAGGCCCTATAGCTTTGCGTCGCAATCTTTCGACTGCTTTGCCTTTTATTCTCTATTTTTCAAAGACTATTATAGCTCATTGTAACCTGTCTTTTCAATAAAAGTTTACATTGTTCACAAAAGAGACCCAGAAAAAGACAATTCCCTTAACTGTTCCCGGTCTGCCTCCGGCACCAGTTAACCCTCTCAGTCACAGTGATATTAATTTCCTGCTTCAATAGACGTTCGCATTATTCACAAAAAATCTCGCTATAATCATTTACTGTTCAGCAATATTCCCCCACACCTCTCCCACAACTCCTTGTGAATATAGGCAATTAAGGTTATAATCAAACAAAGGCGTCATCAATTATGTTAAAAAAGCCAAAAGCAACAAAACACATGTTTCACTATAAATTTCTGATCGTATCCTGCAGTGTCTGCCTGCTGCCCCCTCTCTTAAGCGGCTGCGGCACATCTTCCGCCGATATCTCCCAGGAAACCAGCAAACTTCCGGTTATCACGATCGGCTGTGATACCTACTCTCCGTTCTCCTATCTGGATGTAGACGGAAATATCACAGGCATCGACGTCGAACTCGCTGATGAAGCATTCGGAAGAATGGGATATCAGCCCGAATTTCAGATCATCAACTGGGAAGAAAAGAAAGACCTGGTAGATACCGGTGCGATTGATTGTATCTGGAGTTCTTTCACCATGGATGGCTGTGAAACCGAGTATAACTGGGCAGGTCCATATATGCAGAGCCACCAGGTAGTCGCAGTCAATCCTGACAGCGATATCCATACCTTATCCGATCTCAAAGACAAAATCAGTGCAGTCCACCACAAAACCGGAAGATATCATTCGTTCTCA
The DNA here is from genome assembly GCF_040096615.1 of Blautia aquisgranensis. NCBI lineage: Bacteria > Bacillati > Bacillota > Clostridia > Lachnospirales > Lachnospiraceae > Blautia > Blautia aquisgranensis. Next base: position 3,816 of record NZ_JBBMEJ010000002.1, on the reverse strand, counting down.
TAACGGTACCCTGCCTGAATTAAAAAAAGTGAGCTCTGTTCAGAAAAGAGAGCTTATCTTTATCCTGACCAGCAAAGACTATGTGGATGCCCTGGCAGCCCATGATACCTCCGTTGAGCAGTTTATGTCCGAAAGCGGTCTGAACTTCCGCATTCTGGACGAACCACTCCTTACAGTAGGACTTGGAGTTGCTTTCAGTGTAAATGATACCCGCGGTATTGATAAGGAGCTTTCAGAAACTCTGGATGAAATGCGTAAAGACGGAACAATCAGAAGAATCATAGAAAAGTACTTATCTGATCCGGACAGGTATCTGAATGACAAGGGTGACAATTATGAAAAATAAAAAAATCAATTTCTGGAAACATCATATCTTGATAGAAATATTTGTCAGTCTGGTCATTCTGACAATCGTATCTTTTATTGCCATCTCCGCAGATCTTAACGCTGCTGAGAAAAAACTAAATACAACTGTTGAATATCTGAAAGACTCCGCAGATAACTGTTATCTTAACGGCATTGCACTTTTAAATACAGACGGAAAAATCCTGGCCGATTACAACTCAACCAGTGTAGCTACTTCGGATATTCTGGCAGAGATTGATACCCCTTCTCTTCTGGATGTAGCCCGTTTTAAAGAAAAACATTATTCTATCCGTATTCCTTTTGACAATAGATCGCACATTGATGTTGCAGCCATAAGTCGTTCCGATCAGCCGGGAATTATCGTAGGATTCTTCCAGACTTCTGCTGAATATGCCCACACCTTTAACAACGGCATTATCTCCCTTGTTAACGGTTTTGTACCGGAATACGATGGCACGATCATTATCAGCTCCGGAAATCAGATCATTGCTTCAAACAACAATTCTCTGATCGGTACCAGCACAAATGATCTTCCTATTACGAAACGTATCATGAAGGATTCTACAGGTAAAAATCTTATCCATACCCAGGATGCGGAGAATTCTTTCCAACGTTTTTTCGGTCTGATGGAAAAAAGCCAGAATTATTACATCTACGCATACCTTCCGGAACGCAGCGTATTTACTTCCACACCTGCGACCCTGCTGTTTACTCTTTTTATCTGTGTAATCGTTATCGCACTTCTTCATCTGTTGAAGTGGCATACAGAACGTACTTCCCAGCAGGCACAGCTTCGTATGAAGGAGGAATATACCAGACATCTGGAAAACAAGAATCGACAGCTTGAACATGCTGTTCTTCAGACCAAACAGGCTAATGAAACCAAAAGCAGATTTCTTTCCAGTATGAGTCATGATATCCGAACACCGCTGAATGGAATCATCGGTTTCCTGAAAATTGACGAAGCTAATTTTGATGATCTGGATGTTCTCCGCTCAAATCATGAAAAGATCATGATTTCTGCAAATCATCTGCTCTCTCTTATTAATGATGTTCTGCAAATGAGCAAACTGGATGACGATGCCGTACACCTGGCACATAAAAAAACAAATCTCAGCCAACTGACGATCGAGATTGTTACCATCATAAAACAGCATGCAGATGAAAACGGTCTCCAATGGAACTTTGACAGAGAAGCTTCCAGCTCACCGATTTCATATCCATATGTTTACGGAAGTCCGCTGCATCTTCGTCAGATTTTCCTGAATATATATGGAAACTGCATTAAATACAATAAGCCTAATGGTTCTATCACTACAAAGATTCATTCGCTCGGCTATAAAGACGGTATTGTCACGTATCAGTGGATCATTTCCGATACCGGTATTGGAATGAGTGAAGAATTCCTGCAGCATATTTTTGAACCGTTTTCGCAGGAAAATTCGGATGCAAGAACCAATTATAACGGCGTTGGGCTTTGAATGTCTATCGTCCGCTCTCTGATTGAAAAAATGAACGGTACACTAGAAGTAAAAAGTCAGAAAGATGTTGGTTCCACATTTATCATCACTCTTCCTTTTGAGGTTGCCGAAGAGCCCGATACTCCGCTTTCTGTCTCTTCTGAGTCTGCCAGTATTCACGATCTGCATCTGCTTATGGCAGAAGATAACGAGATCAACGCTGAAATCGCCAAAACGCTTCTTACCGAACGGGATGCAACTGTAGTTGTTGTTCCAAATGGGCTGCAGGCTGTACAGGCATTTAAACGCAGCAAGCCCGGTTATTACGATGCGATTCTTATGGATATCATGATGCCTGTGATGGATGGAATTACCGCAGCCAGAGAGATCCGCAGTCTGGATCACCCTGATACAAAAACGATTCCAATCCTCGCCGTGACCGCCAACGCCTTCCAAGAAGACGCTCAGAAATGTATTGATGCCTGCATGAATATGCACTTCGCAAAGCCATTGAATATGGACGATGTGGTCGCGGCACTTTCTCGACTGTGTAAGAAACATTAACCAGATAGTTTCTCTTCCATCTGCGCAAAAAAACCCCCTGCCTGTTACCTTTTGGTAACTACGGCAAGGGATTTTTTATAATAATGTTTCACGTGAAACATTATTTTTATATCTTATTTATCCTTCACAACCACAAATCCAACGAAATAAAACACTGCTGCCACGATCATGGCATTTACAGCTGCGATTCCCGCCGGAATAAGGTTTGCTGCTATCGCTCCCACTACAACACCTGCCAGGTTAAACCAGTTTACAGACTGTAATGGTACAGGTAATGCCGCAATCATCTTTTTTGTTCCATCTGATTCCTCATTGAATCTTAATTCATAAATCTTTCCATCAATCATACATTGTGTATAAAGCTCATGATTTTCTTCATCATACCGATATCCTGTCATATCGATATCAACATCGTTAAGCGCCCGAATGATTCTTGCACGATATGTCTCATCCTTTGAAAGCATAATCTGCCTATCTGCAATTGGATTCGCATAATTTCTAATAACGCATGACTCAAACCACCTTTGAACTTCTACAATTACAGGTATATCATAATTGATTGCCAAAAAAGATAAATATGGCATTTTGGGATTTACTGATCGATTTATACTTCCTCTGCAATGGTCTTTCCAATGCCCTGCGCGCCTCCCGTCACAATCACTACTTTATTTTTAAACTCCATATAAAATTCTCCCCAAAAATCCGCTTTCTATTTCTGTTGCCACAACATTGTGTATTCTTTTTCACCAGTAGCTTCATCTAATCCTTCAGATTGAATATCGAACCCTTCTCTTTGATAAAAAGAGAGGGCTCTGGCATTCTTCTGGTATACGTTTAATCGTAATCTAACTTTTTTATTCTTGATATAGTCTAATAAAAGTTTACCTATACCACATGACTGCATTTCATCAGAAACAAAAATCCCTTCAATGTATTCGTTACTTAGTCCTACAAATCCATGAATCATTTTATCATCTTCATACACATAGACTTCCGCTTGTAACATCATTTCTTTCACTAATTCATAATTACTTGTCCAATATTGCTCAGGAATAAAATAATGTGCTTTTAAATTAGTCTTTAACCATATATCGGCAACTCTATTAATATCTATGTTCTGCATCTTTCTGATCATAACGATTATTCTCCATCAACTCCCGATTTCAGAGCTTCATTTCTAATACCGATTTTACCGTACTTTTTAGGAAGATAAGCGGGAATCCTCGGTAATTCAATTGCCGAGATGAAAGCGTAAACTGTGCATATCTGCACATTATAAGTAAAATATATTTATTTTTTTACTAAAAAATGCTGTATCCAGCTTTATTAAAAAAGAAAATATGTTCGATATTTTATTGTGATATTCTTAATACTATGCTATACTATATGTATGAAGGAGAATCTTATACATTACCGCACTTGTGTG